>BJHE01000037.1:8228-24804 GCA_014191755.1 Cyanobium sp. | reverse complement strand
CTCTCCTCGGGCCAGAGCCGATGGCTCTCTCTGGGGCGCCATCGCTTCTCACGCCGGAGGCCCTTGCCCAGGGCGCCCGCAGCATCGCCCTCGAGCGGATGGCCGACGCGATCCGACGCATCTCGATCCAGCGCGGTCACGACATCCGCACCGCCGTGCTCGTGAGCTACGGCGGCGCCGGCGGCCAGCACGCCTGCGCCTTGGCCGAGCGGCTCGGAGTGGAGCGGGTGTTGCTCCATTCCCTGGCCGGGGTGCTCTCGGCCTATGGCCTCGGTCTCTCGCGGCAGGAGGCGCTGCGCAACGAGGCGGTGCAGCTGGGTCTGGAGCCGGCCCTGCTGAGTGAGCTGCGCAGGCGTCGCGATGACCTGCTGGCCGAGGCCAGCCAGGCCCTGGAGCAGTCCGGCGATGGCTCCGGCGACCGTGCGTCCGCCCTGGTGAGCCTGGAGCTGCGGCCCGCGGGCGGCGAGCGGGGCCTGGAGGTGCCCTGGAGCGACGCGGACAGCACGGGCGATCTGCGCACCGCCTTCGAAACGCGTCATCGCCAGCGCTTCGGCTACGTGGTGGAGGGTGAGGCGTTGGTGGTGGAGCGGCTGCAGGTGCTGCTGCCGGCTGGCGGGGGTGGACCGGGGGACGCGGGTTCGGGGGGGGCGCCATCGCTGCGGCAGGAGTGGGCTGGTGCGGAGGAGGGGGCCGTTGGGAGCGGCGCCGTGGCCTTGGGAGCAGAGCGTCGTGATGGCGGCATGGGGCGGGCGGGGCGCCGCGGCGGCCAGGCCCCGGCGGCGGAATTCAAGGGGCGTGTTGGGGCTGCTGCTTCCCCACCGGAGCCCTCCCACTGGGTGCCCCTCTGCCTGCCGGATGCCGATGCCGGCCAGGGCTCGGTGGGCGGTTTGGCCTGGCGTCCGGTGCCCTGTTGGCGCCGCGAGGAGCTGCGTGGGGGCCAGCGGCTGGTGGGGCCCGCCGTGGTGCTGGAGGCCACGGGCACCACCGTGCTTGAGCCTGGCTGGGGCGGCAGGGTGCTGCCCGATGGCGCGCTGCTGCTGGAGCCGCTGGCCCAGGGGGTGCCTGGGGGCGACCTGGGCCAGCCCGATCCGGGCCAGCCCCATCCGGGCCAGCCCGATCCGGTGCGGTTGGAGCTCTACAACCACCGCTTTTCGGCGATCGCCGAGCAGATGGGGGTGCGGCTGCAGCAGAGCAGCCGTTCGGTGAACATCCGCGAGCGGCTCGATTTCTCCTGCGCCCTCTTCGATGGGGATGGCCGGCTGGTGGCCAATGCGCCCCACATCCCTGTGCATCTGGGCTCGATGGGGGAGAGCGTGGTGGCCCTGCTGGCCTCGATTGTCCGGGGGGAGCGCGCCCCCCTGGCCCCCGGCGACGCGGTGGCTTCCAACGACCCCTACGGCGGCGGCACCCACCTGCCCGACATCACGGTGATCTCGCCGGTGTTCGCGCCGCAGGCCGCGGCAGCCCCTGTGCCAGCTGGTGCAGGAGGCTCGGAGGCGGTGAATCCCGGCAGCGACACCGCCGCTTCAACCCCCCTCTTCTATGTCGCCTGCCGGGGGCACCACGCCGATGTGGGCGGCATCACGCCCGGTTCGATGCCGCCCTTCAGCCGCTCGATCCTGGAGGAGGGCCTCCGGCTCGACAACGTGCCCCTGATCCAAGATGGCTACCTCGATCTCGAGGCATGGCGGGAACGCCTGTCTGAAGGCCACCACCCGGTGCGGGATCCGGAGCGGCTGCTGGCTGATCTACAGGCCCAGGTGGCCGCCAACCGGCTTGGAGAGGCCGAGCTCCATCGCCTCATGGCCCAGCAGGGAGCCGCCGATGTGGTGGCCGCGATGGGGGATGTGCAATGCAACGCCGCCGAGGCGGTGCGGTCGGTGATCGATCGGCTCCGTCCCGGTCGTCATGCCGTGGAACTCGACGACGGCTCGTGCATTGTGGTGGCGATCGAGCCCGACCACAGGCAGAGGCGGGTGCGGGTGGACTTCAGCGGCACCTCCCCCCAGCAGGGCGGTAATCTCAACGCCCCGCTGGCGATCACTAAGGCGGTGGTGCTCTACGTGTTTCGGGTGCTGGTGGCGCAGCCGATCCCGCTTAATGCCGGCTGCTTCGAGCCGATCGACCTGGTGGTGCCGCTCGGTTGCTTGCTGCATCCCACCTTCCCCGCGGCGGTGGTGGGCGGCAATGTGGAGACTTCGCAGGCGGTGGCCAATGCCCTGTTCGGCGCCTTGGGGGTGCTGGCGGCGGGCCAGGGCACGATGAACAACCTCAGCTTCGGTAATGACCGCTGCCAGTACTACGAGACCGTGGCCGGCGGCAGTGGCGCCGGGATGCTCTCCGATGGCAGCGGTTTCGCCGGCTGCAGCGCTGTGCAGAGCCACATGACCAATTCGCGCCTCACCGATCCCGAGATCCTGGAGGCCCGCTTCCCAGTGCGGCTGGAGCGCTTCGCCCGGCGGCGCGGCAGCGGTGGGATCGGGTGCTGGCGGGGCGGTGATGGGGTGGTGCGAGTGTTGCGGGCGCTGGAGCCGATCACCTTGGCGATCCTCTCCGGTTCGCGGCGGGTGGCGCCCTTCGGCCTGGCCGGCGGCGGCGAGGGCCGGTGCGGCCGCAATGCGCTGCTGCGCTCCGATGGCGGCTGCGAGGAGCTGGGGGGCTCGGCCCAGGTGGCGATGAAGCCGGGCGATGTCTTTGTGCTGGAGACCCCCGGGGGTGGGGGCTGGGGGGTGGAACCCGCGCCAGCCGCTACCGCTGCCGATGGGGAGCAGGGCTTGGAGCGGCTGAACAACGGATCCGAGCCCTGCATGAGCACGGTTGTCATGCAGTCAGCTTCGCCGCAGGCAGGAGCGCAACATTGAGTCGCCTCCCTGCTTCCTCCCGGGGGCCGGTGCGGCTGGCGGGCCTCCAGTTGATGGCGGTGCCCCTATTCGCCGCCCGTTTACACGCTGCCCCTTTACACGCCGCCCCGCTTAACGCCGCGCCGTTTCAGGCCGCCTCGTTTCGGGCTGCGCCGTTTCAAACTGTTTCGTTGACACCGCTAACGCCGCATTCACCGCTGGGCGCGCCGCTCAGGCCGTTGGCCCTTAGCAACGCATCGAGCCTCTGGCCGTTCAGCGTGGGTGGCCAGGATCCTGGCTTCCGGTTGGCTCGTTTCCCGTTGGCGCGCCCTGGCCACCGTGATGAAGCTTCTGTCGTTGGAACGACTCGCTCAGAGCACCAAAGGCCTCTGGTTGCCGGTGCCTTGTCCACGGCCGCCGCCCGTTCCGTCGCTCCGACCCCAGCACCAGCACCCAATGAACTCCAGGAGGCCCGCCAGCGCTTCCAGCCGCTCTGGTCGGCGCGAGGGATGGTGGCCAGCCAGGAGGGGCGGGCTTCAGCGGCTGGGGCGGCGATCCTGCGGCAGGGCGGCAATGCGGTGGATGGGGCCGTGGCCACAGCCTTCGCCTTAGCGGTGACCCTGCCCCAGGCCGGCAATCTGGGGGGAGGGGGCTTCCTTGTGCTGTGGCTGCCGGGCGAGTCGCCGGCCCGCGGCAGGGGCTGCCTGGAGGCGATTCGGGCTGAATCGGCGACACCGGCAAATGAAAGCTCAGCTGTGGCTGGGTCCGGAGTTCTCCCACGTCCCAGGCAAGACCTGCGCGCGAGCGACGGCCCCGAACTCCGGCTCGGCCCAGGCTTCGCCGTGGCCGTGAACTTCCGCGAGACCGCCCCCGCCGCCGCCCGGGCTGATCTGTTCCTGCGGGGCGATGGCAGCGTCGACCGGCAGCGGGCCACCCGCAGCCTGCAGAGCACGGCGGTGCCCGGCAGCGTGGCGGGTCTGCTGCTCGCCCAGCGCTGCTATGGCCGCCTACCGCTGCAGGTGGTGATGGCACCGGCCATCGCCTTGGCCGAGCGGGGCGTGCCGGTGGATCGGGAACTGGCCGATTCGCTCACGGGCGCTCTGCCTCTGCTGGCGGTCGATCCCACCTCGCGGGCGCTTTATCTGAGGCCTAAGGGGCAGGGCATCGGGCCGGCCGCGAGCCTTGGGGCGGCTGAAGCGTTTAAACGATTCGGATCTCCAGCACCACAAGTGTCCAGCGGGGTTGATGCCTCGCTCCGCCCCGCGTCGCTATCAGCCCCGGCCGCTGTTGGCGCTCCTATGCGTTCCCCAAGACCTTCTCGCGCCGCCGGTCTTGGTCGAGCAACGGCCTCCCCTGCCGCCGCTGGAACCCCTCCTTCAGCCATTGCCACGGCTACCCCGCAGCCTCGCGGACCCGGTTCAGCCCTGCATGCTCTGCGGGCCTTGCAACCGGGTGAAACCCTCCGACAGCCGCAGCTCGCCGCCACCCTCCGAGGCATCGCCCTCCAGGGGGAGGCCGGCTTCTATCGGGGGCCGGTGGCCGCCGCCCTGGTGAACCTGATGCGCCAGCGGGGCGGTCTGATCCGTAGCTCCGACCTCTCTGCCTACCGGGCCGAACTGGTGCGACCTCTGGCCGGCCGCTTCCGCGACCATCCCGTGCTCTCCATGCCGCCCCCCGGCGGCGGCCTCACCCTGTTGCAGCTGCTGGGGCTTCTCGATCCCGCCGATCTGGCCGTCAGCGCTGCCGGCAGCGCCGCCAGCCTGCACCAGCTCACTGAGGCGATGAACCTCGCCTACCGCGATCGCAACACCTGGCTCGGCGATCCGGCCTCCATGGCGAGCCCGCCGCCCGATCTGCTCGATCCCGCCTATCTCGATCAGCTGCGCCAAAGCATCGACCCCCGCCGTCATCGCCCGGCTGCGGCGATCGCTGCTCCGCCGCCGCCGCGGCGCGAGAGCATGAACACCACCCATCTCTCGGTGGCCGATCGCCACGGCGGGCTGGTGGCCCTCACCACCACCCTCAACTTTGCTTACGGCAACGGGGTGACCGTGCCGGGCGCCGGCTTCCTGCTCAATAACGAGATGGACGACTTCACCGCCGCCCCGGGCAGCCCCAACAGCTTCGGCCTGGTGCAGGGCGAAGCCAACGCGATCACGCCCGGCCGGCGACCGCTCAGCTCCATGGCTCCCACCCTGGTGTTTCGCCCCGATGGCACCCCCTGGCTAGCGACCGGGAGCCCGGGCGGCAGCCGCATCATCACCACCGTGGCCCAGGTGTTGCTGCAGCGAATGGTGTGGGGCGCCAACCTGGCCACCGCCGTGGCGGCGCCCCGTATCCACAGCCAGCTCTGGCCCGATCGGCTGTCGCTGGAGGAGGGCTTTTCTCCCGACACCCGCTTGCTGCTGGAGGGGAGGGGCCATCGCCTCCAGCCCAGCGCGGCGATGGGGGCGGCCAACAGCGTCGAGGTGCTGGCGCCGTTGGGCAGCGGCAATCTCGGGGCGGTGGATCCGCGCCGGGGCCGCACGCTGCCTGTGGGGGAGTGACGGCCTTGCGCTCGAGCTGCCGGGGTTCGTCTCTTCAGGCTCTTTAGGGGAGATCACCCGGCTTTCCAGAGGTTCCCTCACTTGGTTGTCCTGTGAATGGACCTCCAAGACGGCCAGGCTCAAGAACGACGACGATGATATTTCCATTTCTGAATACAGAATCTGGCGCGGGCCAAGCTTGAACCTTGGATGCTGCTTGACGGGCTTGGGCCACCTCGGCGCTGGTGGGAGGGCGAAACAACCGGCGGCCTAAAACCTGATTGAGAATATCGACATGTCGGTAGGCCACAAAGGGAGTTCCGCCTACGAGTTCCGAACTATCAACACTCTTGGATTTGATGTAATCACCCGTATTGAATTTTGGATACTCACCAAATATGACAATTGGCGTGCTGTCATTCTTGCGGCTTTCGATCAGGGGCTCGATGCGCGAAACAATTCGATTTATGATTCCCAGATTGTAAGCTGTTTTGATCTGAATGGCATTGGTTGCCTGTGTTGCAAAAATGAAGCTAGACCAAGCCAGAAAAGCGCTGGCCACGGTGGCGATCTGCCGCAATCGCCGGGAGCGAATGGCAACACCCAGGTAGAAAACCATCAGGTAGGCATAGGCTGTCAGAAGTCTGCCGGATGATTGCCAGGCCTGATTATTGACAATCCAAGTGCTTTGCAGTGATACTGGTATCATCAATAACAAGAAACATGTAAATATGGCGATTTTCCAGCCCTGTTTCGCGGCTCGAAGGAACAATAATGCACAGGCAGTTAAGGCTGGAACAAGAGAAAACCTGGGTGATGTCAGGCCTCCAACAACGTTGTCGACAATATCCTGCCAATGGCGATAGGAGAGTTTGAGTTGCTCTAAGGCTTCGGCGGGATTGTTGAGATTCGTTTGCTCTGGCCAGGGAGCAGTGATAGTAAATCTAGTGCTCACCCAAAATGCAAGAATAGCCACTAACAGCGCAGCCAAGCCCTGGGCAAAGCCTGCTGACAGCCACCTGATCCCTTTTGGGTTGCCAGCTTTGGTGTTGATGTCAGGAGTATTCGGCAGGTCTACGTTTAGCAGGCACAGCAAAGGCATTATCACAATCAATAGGCAAATAAGCCCTAGCTTTGGGGCGTAGATCGACAATGAAAGAAACCAGCAGGTGGAGGCGGCTACCAAGCGAGCGCTCATTCCCCGACAGCGATAGAGAAACACAAGACCCAATAGAGCCAGGCTGTCACCAATCACAAAGGCAATATGATCGGACGCAAACGAGTAGTAATCCAGGAAATGCGGATAAAGACAAAATATTGTTCCAAGAATGATCAGATCTATTGCTCTTTTGATCTCAAGTAATCTTAGGAATATCAGCGCATTGCAGGCCTGAAGGGCCGTGGCAAAAACCAACTGGACACTTTGAACACCGTTGCCACCCTGCAAGAAAATGATCAGGTCTAGGAGCCAGCGCCCTTGACTTGTAGTCCTAAAGCTCGGATAGGGATTCAGAAAGGCATTTGGGAAGAGGTGATTGCTGAAACTAATGGTTGTAAAGAGGTAGCTGTAAGCCGTAAGCTGAATCAAAAATAGGAGTAGCACAAGTTTGCGATCGCGCACCACCTGTGCCAGAAGTGTGCGCCACTCTGACCTGATTTCCGCCACGCAGCGATGCCAAAGCATTGGACCCTTGAAGTCGAGCCAGAACATAGCATTGTTTAATCCAGTATCTGCAGCTCTGCATGCATAACATCTCCTCCTTTGCTCCTGCTGTGCTCCGGCTAAGCCGAACTCCCTCCATGAGGTGGCAGCGGCTTGGAAGGTGACACTCTTTATAATGTTTTCATGTCTATATAATGTTTTCATGTCTATTCCGTGACCAATTATCGGGGGAGCCCATTGACGGGGTCAAGGTACTGATCTCTCAAAGCTCCCGCCCGTGAAGCCATCGGCGTTGATCACTTTCACATCGAGGCGGTTGCCGAACAGCAGTTGGAAGGCGGGCGTCTCGAGCTGGTTCCGTGGCGGCAGCTCGCCGCTACCGACCACCAGGACCTTCACGCTGCCGTCGGCGGTTTCCGCATCTACCGAGAGCAGCCGGTAGCCGGAATCTTCCAGCCACCCCTGGGCCAGGGCGGTGGTGCGTAGGGCGACCTTGCTGGCCACAATCAGGCGATGGTGCCCGCCACCGCTGAGCCAGCGTCTGTGTGGGTCTCTGGCGTGGTTGGCGGTGCGGGGTAAGCCGGGCCCCTCCTCCTCAGGCCTCGGTGCCCGACGCCGGCGCCGTGTGCAGGTTCACCGCCGAAAAGGCCAGGCCGATGCCCAACATGGTGCCGATCGCCCAGGAGCCGCTCAGGGGCAAATCGATCAGCAGACCGCCGAGTACCGCGGTCACGATGCCATCGGCGAGCACCAGCCAGCGGGCCGGCCCACCGCCGGCAGCGGCCGCCGCCAGCTCCATCACCCCCTCAATCGCCAGCAGGAAGCCCAGGAAGAGTGTGAGGCTCAGGGTGCTCTGGATCGGGAAGGCCAGCAGGCTGATGCCCCCCACCAGATAGAGCAGGGCCGATAGGCCGTGAAACACCTTGCCGCGCTTCCCTTCGGCACTGGTGAGTAGCAGCAGCTGGGAGATGCCAGCGGTGATTCAGCGGAGCTTGGGGGAGGCTGGAGCGGACACGGGGAATGGGCAATGGAGGGGGCCCTCACCGTGGCCGCTGCGGTGGCTATACGTGTGGGATCACCCACAGGGCTGTAGTAATCCATCACAAGCCGGTCTCGCCTCGCTGCGGATCGGCCAAACTTGATGTATCTGCTGGCGGGACACCGCCACCTCCTGTGCCGTTGCTGCCACCGCTGAACGAGCACAACCTGCCCTGGATGGACACGATCCATCCGATCGTGGTGCACTTTGTGATCGCCATGGGCCTGGTGGCCTTCCTGTTCGATCTGATCGGCTATTTCGGGCGCCGTCCGGCCCTGTTTGAGGTGAGCTTCTGGAACCTGCTGTTCGCCACGGTGGCGATCTTCGTGGCGATCCTCTTCGGTCAGGTGGAGGCGGGCCTGGCCAATCCCTATGGCTCTTCCAGCGATCTGCTCAATCTCCACAGCACCCTGGGCTGGTCGCTGGCGGGGGTCCTTTCGCTGCTTTCGGGCTGGCGCTATGTGATCCGCAGCCGGGATTCCCAGGTGTTGCCGCCGGCCTTCCTGGTGGCCGGCGGTGGCCTGAGCCTGCTGATCGTGGTGCAGACCCTGCTGGGCAACCAGCTGATCTGGATCTACGGCCTTCACACCGTGCAGGTGGTGGCGGCGATGCGGGAGGGCCGGCTGTGAGCTCCGCCTTGAGCCGGTACCCCTCCCAGGCCTGGAGCCTGCTGGCACCGCTGCGGCCCTCCGGCCTCGGTGCCAACGATCTCCCCTACACCCTGCCGATCCACCCCAACCTGGTGCATCTCACGATCGGCCTGTTCGTGATAGCGATCGCCTTTGATCTTGTGGGCGCCCTCTACCCGGTGGAGAAGCGCCTGTTTCGTTTTTTGGCCCTGCCCGTCACCCGCGGCGGCTTCCACGACGTGGGCTGGTACAACCTGGTGCTGTGCGCTGGCATCAGCTTCCTCACGGTGGCGGCCGGCTTCTACGAGATGCTGCTCGCCGATCCCGTGCCCGGCGTGCGCAGCGCCCTGGGGCTCGATTCCACCACCACCTTGATCTGGCATGGGGTGGGCGGTGTGCTGCTGCTGCTGGCGATCGTGGCGATGGCCGTGTGGCGCGGCTTCCAGCGTTTCGTCTGGCGCCGCGACTACGGCCGCCAGGTGCAGTGGTCGTACCTGCTGGTGGGAGTGCTGCTGTTTGTGGTGCTCGGTCTGCACGGCACCCTCGGCGCCGAGCTGGCGGCTGAATTCGGCGTGCATGTCACCGCCGACCAGCTGCTGGCTGATGGCCTCGATCCGCGCCAGGTGTTGCCATGAGCGCTTCCGGTTCCACGGCATCGGGGTCCGGCCCAGGCCCGGCTCCGGGCTCCGGGTCGACCGGCCGGGGCGGCCCCGGCATCGATCGGGGCGCGGTGCTGCTGGTGACGCTGGGGGTGGGCCTGGCCCTGCTGGCCAGCCGCTGGCTGATGGCCCAGGTGCCCCGCTGGCTGCCGCCCCAGGCCTCCACCGCCGCCCCCCTGGTCGACGACCTCTTCGCCCTGGAGGCGGGTATCGGCTGCTTCCTGCTGCTGGGCTGCACGGCGGTGATCGCCTGGACCCTGCTGTTCGACCGGGCCGACAAGTACGACCGCGACGACGGCGAGCCGATCGAGGGCAACCTGAAGCTTGAGATCATCTGGACCGTGATCCCCCTGGTGGTGGTGCTGCTGATCGCCGCTCAGGCGATCCGGGTGAATGGCCAGCTGGCCAACATGGGGGGCAAGGTGCGGGTGGCGGGCGCCGCCGAGGCCCTGCAGCTGGTGGGGGTGGATGGGGTGGCGGGGGTGCAGGCGGCGACTTCCGTTCCGTCGTCCCAGTCCTCTCAGGCGTCCCAGCCCAGCGGGGCCCAGGCCCCTAAGGCTTTGAGGTTCAGGTTCTCCAAGGGGGCATCCCCAGGGCTTGGCGTCACCGCTGCCACCAACCCCGCCGCCGCCGCCACCGACCCTGGCGTCGCCCCAGTCACCGAACTGGGCCCGGTCGTGGTGATCGCCCGCCAGTGGTCGTGGGAGTTTGTCTATCCCGATGGGGTGCGCAGCGCCGAGCTGCATCTGCCCGTGAACCGCCCCGTGCGCTTCCGCCTGGTGTCGCTCGACGTGTTGCACGGCCTGTCGATCCCTGCCTTCCGCCTCCGTCAGGACGTGGTGCCCGGCAGCGTGATCGACTACCGACTCACCCCCAGCCGCGAGGGCCGCTACCGCCTGCGCGATTCCCTGTTCAGCGGCGCCTACTTCGCTTCCAACCAAACCGACGTGGTGGTGGAGAGCCCCGAGGCCTTCGAACAATGGCGCCAGGCCGCCCGCCGCAGCCCCTTGGTGCCGAGCCCCAACGCCGCCACTGAGCTCTGGAGCCAGCGCCAGGAGCGGGGCAACCGCGGCTGGGCCACGGTGCCTCCCGGGCCGCCGCCGCTGGTGAACGTGCCCCTCGATCTCAACGCTGCCCACGAGGGCTGAACATCCACCCCGACGAGCATCAGCCGATGAGCACCACCCCGATCGCTTTTGATCCTCGTGCCCTGCGCGCCCCCCATCCGGTGCCTGGTGCGCCGGACAACTGGCGGCGTTTCTTCACCTTCAACACCGACGCCAAGGTGATTGGCATTCAGTACATCGCCCTGGCTCTGCTCTTCCTGCTGGTGGGCGGTTTGCTGGCGATGATCATGCGGGGGGAACTGATCACGCCGCCGGCGGACCTGGTGGACCCGAGCGTTTACAACGGCCTCTACACCATGCATGGCACGGTGATGCTGTTTCTCTTCCTGTTCCCGATCCTCAATGGCTTCAACAACCTGCTGATTCCACCCATGATCGGTGCGCCGGACATGGCCTTTCCTCGGCTCAATGCCCTGGCCTTCTGGATGTTCCCCGTGTTCGGCGTGGTGCTGATGGCCAGCTTCCTGGTGCCCGGCGGACCTGCCAGCTCGGGCTGGTGGGCTTACCCGCCGCTCAGCACCCAGAACCCTCTTGGTCTCTTGATCAACGGCCAGTTCCTCTGGATCCTGGCGGTGGCGATCTCGGGGGTGAGCTCGATCCTGGGGGCGGTGAATTTCTGCACCACGATCATCCGCATGCGGGCCCCGGGCATGGGCTGGTTTCGGATGCCGATCTTCTGCTGGACGGCCCTCGCCGCCCAGACGATTCAGCTGGCGGGTCTGCCGGTGCTCACCGCTGGGGCGGTGATGCTGTTGTTTGACCTGAGCTTCGGCACCAGCTTCTTCAAGCCCGAGGGCGGTGGCGATCCGATGCTCTATCAGCACTTCTTCTGGTTCTATTCCCATCCGGCCGTCTATGTGATGGTGCTGCCGGTGTTTGGCTTTTTCTCCGAGATCTTTCCCGTCTATGCCCGTAAACCGCTGTTCGGCTACCACGTGGTGGCGATCGCCTCCTTCGGCATCGTGCTGCTCAGCCTGATCGTGTGGGTGCACCACATGTTCACCAGCGGCACCCCGCAATGGATGCGCCATGTCTTCATGGTCACCACCATGCTGATCGCTGTGCCCACCGGCATCAAGGTGTTCGCCTGGCTGGCCACCCTCTGGCGGGGCAAGCTCTGGCTTACCACGGCGATGCTGTTCGCGATGGGTGGTGTGTTCAACTTCATCTTCGCCGGCATCACCGGCATCATGTTGGCCACGGTGCCGGTGGATGTGCACGTGGGCAATACCTATTTCGTGGTGGGCCATTTCCACACGGTGATCTTCTCCACGATCACCTTCGGTGTGTATGCGGCTATTTATCACTGGTTTGCCAAGTTCACCGGCCGCATGCTTTACGAGGGCCTCGGCAAGGTGCATTTCGCGCTCACGTTTGTGGGCGCTCAGCTCAACTTCCTGCCGATGCACTGGGCCGGCCTGATGGGCATGCCGCGCCGTGTCGCCTCCTACGACCCCGAGTTCGCCCTGGCCAACGTGCTCGCCAGCCTCGGTGCCTTCCTGCTCGGGGTGGCCATGATCCCTTTCCTGCTCAACCTGGTGAGCTCCTGGGTGCGGGGGGCGCCGGCTCCGGCCAACCCCTGGCAGGCGATCGGCCTGGAGTGGCTGCTGCCCTCGCCGCCGCCGGCCGAGAACTTCGAGCACGACGTGCCCACAGTGATCAGCGGCCCCTATGGCTACGGCCTCGGCCATCCCCTGGTAGCCGACCAGGCGCGTTATGAATCGCGCTTGAAGGAGGCTTGAGGCGATGGTTGATTCTTTTTCTGGTGGCTCCGCACCCGCCCTCGATCGTGCCGGCGGCTCCCATAGCCCCGGCCCGGAGCACGAGCCTGGTCATGGGTCTGCTGAGCACGCCCACGGCGGCTACAACCTCACCGGCTTTGTGATTTTCCTGGCCTCCGAGAGCCTGATCTTCGCGGCCCTGTTTGCCGCCTACATCGTTCTCAAGGGCTCGGCGCCGCTCTGGTTGCCAGCGGGCGTTGAGGGGCTGGAGGTGCGGGATCCCCTGATCAACACGATCGTTCTGGTGAGCTCCAGCGGCGTGGCCTGGCTGGCGGAGCGGGCCCTGCACCGCCGCCAACTCGTGCGTTTCCGCCTCTGGTGGCTGCTCACCATGGCAATGGGCACCTGGTTCGTGGTGGGGCAGGCTCGCGAATGGTTGGGGCTGCCCTTCGGTCTGGGCGATGGTGTGTTCGGCGCCAGCTTCTACCTGCTCACTGGCTTCCACGGCCTGCACGTGATCACCGGCGTGCTGTTGATGGCCTTGATGCTTTGGCGCTCCTTCCGCCCCGGCAACTACGACGGCGGCGAAGCGGGTGTGACGTCGGTGGGTCTGTTCTGGCACTTCGTGGATGTGATCTGGATCGTGCTCTTCGCGCTCCTCTACCTGTGGCAGGGCCGATGAGCGGATCCCCTTCTGCAGTCGACAACGGCACCGTGCAGACCCCAGATGTGCCGGGTGGTTCGATACCGGGTTCGAGCCTGGCATCTGCCGCGTTGGCGGGCCGTGCTGCTTCAGGCACGGCGCCGTTGGGCGCTGGCGGCGCTCTGCTGATCGAGGAGCGCGAGTTCGATGTGCTCGTGGTGGGGAGCGGCGCCGGCGGCGGCACCCTGGTCGGCGAGTTAGCCGAGGCGGGCCTTGCGGTGCTGCTGTTGGAGCGGGGAACGACCCTGCCGCTAGTGGATCAGAACGTGGCCAACATCGATCTGTTCCGCCGCCGCCGCTACCACCCGGGTGAGGAGTGGATCGGCACCGATGGCGACCCCTTCGCGCCCCAGATGGTGATGGCCCCGGGGGGCAACACCAAGATCTGGGGCGGGGTACTCGAGCGGATGCGCGAGCGGGAGTTCTGCCACCTGCCGATGCAGGAGGGCCCCGGCCCTGACTGGGAGCTCCGCTACGCCGACCTCGAACCCTGGTACGAGCGCGCCGAGGCCCTCTATCGGGTGCACGGCGAGGCCGGCTCCGATGCCACCGAACCACCCCGCTCCGCCCCCTATCCCCTGGCGCCGCGCCCCCTGGAGCCGTTTCAGGAGTTGCTGCGCAGTGATCTTCTCCGCCAGGGGCTCCATCCCTACCGGTTGCCCTTGAGCGTTGGCGAATCGGCCGAGGATCCCAGCGGCGATGCTGAGGGTTTCGGCCTGGAGCGGGCGCGCCGCTTTCCGGGGTTCGAGCTGCGCAGCGGCGCCGAGGTGCTCGCCTTGCATGGCTCCGCCAGCGGCCGCGAGGTGCGCGCCGTCGAGGCCCGCATCGATGGCCAGCGCTGGTTGTTCCGCGCCCACCAGGTGGTGCTGGCCGCCGGCGCCGTCGCCAGTGCCGTGATCCTGCTGCGCTCCGCCACGGAACGGCACCCCCGCGGCATGGCCAACGGCTCTGATCAGGTGGGCCGCAACCTGATGCGCCCCCAGCTCACGGCGATGCTGCAGCGCTCCGCCATCGTGCATTCGGGCCGCTACGGGCCGGGCCTGGGCCTCACCGATTTCCACGACGGTGATCGCAATGTCGACTATGCCCTCGGTGTGGTGCGCGGCGGCGGTGGCGTGCTGCAGGATCCGCTGTTCGCCGAATCGCCGCCGGTGCTGTCGCTGGTGAGCCGGCTGCTGCCCGATTCAGCCCTGGAGTGGCTGGCCGACCGCTCGGTGAGCTGGTGGGTGGCCAGCGCCGTGCGGCCCGATCCGGAGAACCGGGTGAGCCTGCGGGGCGAGCGGGTGGTGCTGAACGACCTGCCCAACAACCGCGAGGCCCACGACCGGCTGGTGTATCGCTGGCTGGCGGTGATGCAGCAGGTGGAGCGCGATCCGGCCACCACCGTGGTGCAGCGGGCGCCGATCTATCCCCGCGGCGAGGCGCCGCAGAGCGTGATGGGCTTTGCCTGTGGCACCTGCCGCCTGGGCAGCGATCCGGCCCGCTCGGTGGTGAACCTGGAGGGTCGCTGCCACGAGGTGGCGAATCTCTGGATCGCCGACGGCTCGATCCTGCCCGGCTGTCCCTCGGTGGGCCCGGGGCTCACGATCGTGGCCAACGCCCTGCGGATCGCCGCTGCGATTCGGGTGGAGCTGGGGCGGTAGCTGAAGCGAGGGCCGCGGCCTACAGGACCTCAGAGTCCGTGGAGGAGGGCCATTTCGCTAGCTGCGCGAAACACCAGCCCATGGCGCTCCACCAAGGGGTTGAGGTCGTCGTAGCCGCCGCCGATCACCGTGGCCACCGGGATGCGGCGGCCCAGGCAGGCCTCCAGCACCAGCCGGTCGCGTTGCAGCAGACCGATGTCGCTGAGGCAGAGCCGTCCCAGCCGATCGCCTCGGTGGGGATCCACGCCGGCGTTGTAGAGCACCAAGTCGGGCTGCACCTGCTCGATCAGATCAGGCAGCACGGCCCCGATCGCCGCCAGATAGGCCTCGTCCTCCAGGCCATCGGCGAGGGGTAGGTCGAGGTCGCTGGCTTGCTTGCGCAGCGGAAAGTTGGAGGCGGCGTGGGCCGAAAAGGTGAACACCCGCGGATCGCCCGCGAAGATCGATGCGGTGCCGTCGCCCTGGTGCACGTCGAGGTCCACCACCAGCAGCCGGCGCACCAGTCCTTCGGTGAGTAGCACCCGGGCGGCGATGGCCACGTCGTTGAAGATGCAGAAGCCGCTGCCGTAGTCGGGGAAGGCGTGGTGGGTGCCGCCGGCCAGGTGGCAGGCCAGGCCGTGCTGCAGCGCCAAGCGGGCCGTGAGCACGGTGCCGCCCACGGCCAGCCAGCTGCGCCGCACCAGGGGTGTTGTTGCCGGCAGGCCGATGCGGCGCTCCTCCGCCACCGTGAGTTCACCCCGGGCAAAGGCCTGGTGGTAGGCGCGCCCATGCACCAGCTCCAGCCAGCGGCGCGGCACCGGCAGGGGCTGGTGCACCTGCTCCGGCCGCAGCAGATCCAGCCGGCTCAGGTGCTCCGTCAGCAGCCGGAATTTGGCCATCGGGAAGCGATGGCTGCTGGGCAGCGGCGCCGAGTAGGCCGGGTGGTAGACGAGCGGGGGACGCACGAGTTGAGGTTAGGGCGGCTGCGTTCTGTTCCGAGTTGATGGGCTCTGGGGCGTCGGCGGTGCTCGGCGATCGCTGATGGGACTGGGGGGAGTTGCGTTTTCTGTGGGCTGGTTTGCGCTAACCTTCTGTTCTGGGCTGAGGCGGGCATCGGATTTGGAAAATAAGTTAAAGAGTCTGCCTGTCGCAATAGTTCCTCTCGCTTCTTCTTTCCTCGCTCTGGCGCTGCCTTCCGGGTGGGAAGCGGCGCTGGTACGCGCCGATTGCCCTGATTAGCTTGTTTTCAAGCCTGCAACTTTCGCCCCCTCGATGCTGCGTCACCTTCCTTCCTTGCCCTTGGTGATCGGGCTGGGTCTCGCCCTGGCCCCGATCGGCGGCATCGGCGCTCCCGCAGCTGCCGCCCCGGCGCCCGTCACCAGCCCCGCCACCACCAACGTGACCACCCGCCTGGGCGCCCTGGAGCTGCAGAACGGCTACCCCACCAAGGCCACCGCCGCGAAGCTCTACGACGAACTCGACCTGCAGCGCGCCACCCAGGCCTACCTCTGGGCCCTGCCGGCGGTGGGCTACAAGGCCCTCTACGACGCCCAGGCCAAAACCATGGGCGTGCGCAACGGCGACGTGCTGCTGTATCGCACCCTCAAGGACAAGGCGGGGATGCTCACCCCCAACATCACCACCCTCTACGCCTTCAGTTTCTGGGATCTAGCCGCCCAGGGGCCGCTGGTGGTGGAGGTGCCGGCCGGGCTCACCGCCGGCGGCGTGCTCGACATCTGGCAGCAGCCGGTCACCGACCTGGGCCAGACCGGGCCTGACAAGGGCGCCGGCGGCAAATATTTGATCCTTCCCCCCGGTGGGCCGGAAGTGACGGCGCCCGGCTACCGGATCTTCCGTTCCCCCAGCAACCAGGTGTGGTTCGGCACCCGCGGCCTGGCGCCGGACAAGGCAGTGGCCGAGGCCACTGTGCGCCAGCATCGCCTCTACGGCTGGAACCAGCGGGGCAATCCGCCGGCTACCGGGTACAGCGAAGTGGGTGGTCGCCCCTGGCAATCGGCCCAGCCCACCGACCTCAACTACTGGCGCCT
>BJHE01000037.1:0-7648 GCA_014191755.1 Cyanobium sp. | reverse complement strand
TTCGGGCCGGTGAAGCCCGCCGGAGCCACCAACTGGATCCAAACCACCCCCGGCAAGGGCTGGTTCGCCTACTTCCGCTTCTACGGCCCCACCGAGGCCTACTTCGCCAAGACCTGGCAGCTCAACGACATCACCATGATCCAGCCTTGAAGCCTTCGTTCCGCCTGGGCGGCGTACTCCGAGGCGGATAATCCGCAGCTGACTTCGGATCGTAAAGCTGCATCAAATCGCAAATCCGCATCGGATCGCAAATCCGCATCGGATCGCCTCATTTTCCCTGACAGCCCCGGTCTGTTGTTTGTTTGAACGGATACAACATTTAGCCTGGGGAAGCTTTTTGTTGGTTCTTTCCATTGTGCTGGTTATTCCATGACCCGGCTGAACTGGCTGACCCGGCTGAACTGGCTGACCCGGCTGACCCGGCTGAACTGGCAGAACTGGCTGAACTGCCAGCGTCTGGCTGCTCCCATGGGTGTGCTCGCGCTGAGTGTGAGCGGACTTCTGCCGGGCTTTGGCGGGTCGAGCCGGGCCGATGTGATCCTGCACGCCTTCGACTGGTCCTATGCGGACATCGCCAAACAAGCGGATGCCATCGCTGCGGCTGGCTATAAGGCGGTGTTGGTGACACCACCGATCAAATCGCCGAAATCGAGCGGTTGCGAATGGTGGCTTCGCTATCAGCCTCAGGATTGGCGCGTTATCGATAACTGCAACGGTAATAAGCAATCCTTCGTTGCAGCGATAGCGGCACTCAAGTCCAGGGGTGTCAGAACCTACGCGGATGTAGTGGTCAATCACATGGCCAACGAGCGCAATGCGGCCACCAGTTTTCCGGGCGTTGCCACACTGGCCCAATACCGATCCAATCGTGGCTACTGGCAACGTCAGATCCTTTATGGCGATCGCGATGCTAACGGCGTGCTGGACAACGGCATTCTGCCTGATGATGGTCAACCTGATGGTCTGTTCAGCGCGCAGGACTTTCACCCTCCAGCCTGCATCCTTGATTACACCAATAAGACATCAGTTCTTCGCGATCGCATCTGTGGAAATGCTCCGGATCCCGGCCTTCCCGATCTGAATGACACCGAACCTGGTCGCAGCTGGGTGAATGATCAGAGAAAACAGTATATTCAAGCGCTTTATGATCTAGGGGTTCGGGGGTTCCGTATCGATGCCGCCAAGCACATGCCCAATCAGGCAATCAAGTCTTTTGTGCCAGAAGCAGTCGCCCAGAATTCCCATATCTTCGCTGAAATCATCACCTCAGGAGGAGCTGCGTCAGCTGATTATCAGACGTTTCTTGAGCCCTATCTTCGCGAATTACCAGCCTCCTTTGCGGCCTATGACTTCCCGCTTCTGAATCAAATCAAGCAGGCTTTCGCCTTTGGCAGTCCGCTTTCCAATCTCGCTTTCCCCTATTCCACCGGTAACGCTTTGGAAAACAATCGGGCTGTCACGGTTGTGGTGACCCATGACATTCCTTACAACGATGGATTCCGGTATTTGATTTTCGATCAGAACGCATCCAGTTCCGTGGACGAAGACCTTGCCTATGCCTACATCCTGGCTAGAGACGGTGGCACCCCGCTTGTGTTTGACGATCTCTCCGCAGGGCGCTCCAATCAAGGGCGCTGGCGAAACGTCTGGAATCGTGAATCCATGAAGAGGATGATCACCTTCCATAACCGCATGCAAGGCAAGCCCATGGAGATGTTGGCCGCTGATTCCTGCGTCCTGCTATGGCGGCGTCTGGAGGATGGAATCGTCGGCATCAATAAATGTGCCGAGCCACGTTCGGTCAGCGTGGATACGCGCTTCCGCTTCAAATGGAATCACCCCTACCGCGAAAGTCTCACCGGCAGCATGCTTCCTGAAATCAAGGGTCCGATTTACACCTTCCAGCTGCCGGCACGCACGGCCAGTCTATGGATGGCGCAGTGAACGGATGCGCTTAGGGCCGCTCCGCCAGGGGGATCTCTGCCGCCTGTAGGGCCTCCACCAGCCGCAGCAGCAGTTCCCGCTCCAGCGGCCCCTGACGTCCTGCCCGGGTCACCACCACCAGGGCCACCTCCAGCCCCTGGGGGCTCACCTGCCGCAGGCCGAGCAGCCGGGGCGCCTCCAGCAAGTCGGCGCTCCAGGCCGGGTCGGCGGCGAAGGCTTCGCTCGCCTGGCTGATCACGGCCATGGCCCGGCGGGGATCGGCACCCCCGTGGGCGAGGGTGAGTCGCAACTCCTGGCCGGAGCGCAACTTGGTGGCGTTCACCACCTGCTTGCATTGACTATTGGGCATGATCATCACCCGCTGGTCGGCGCTGCGTAGTTGGGTGCTGAGCAGGCCTACATCAATCACTTCGCCGCTGAGCCCGTCGATCGTGATCGCATCGCCGATGGCGTAACGGTCTTCGAGCAGCAGCACCAGGCCGGCCATGAAATCGCGCAGCAGGTCCTGGAACACCAGGGCCAGGGCACCGAGCAGGGCGCCGCTGGCCAGAAGGGCGTGGTTGGAGAGTTCGCGCACGCCGGGGATGTCGACCACCACCCAGAGGGCCACAAGCGCGATGCAGGCCAGATGGACAAGGCGGTTCACCACCCGCCTGAGGCTGCGGTAGCGCTGGTTGCGGCGGGCGCGGAGCTCTGGCGCCAACGAAGGATTGCCATTCCACTGGATCAGCAGGGCCGCCAGCACCGCCTGCAGGAGCAGGGCCAGGAGCCAGCCGAGCAGCAGCTTGCCCACCACGCCGAAGGGCTGGAGCAGCAGGTCGATCGCCAGGGGGATCTGTCCCGGCACCGCCAGCACCGCCACCCCCACCATCAGGGGCAACAGCAGCAGCACAGCCGCCAGCAGGGTGCGGCTCAGTAGGTGCAGCGACGGGATCAGCAGGTTGCGGTTGCGGCGGTGGTGGTCAGCGGTAGCGAGGGAGCGCCGTGGGCCGGAGGCCGCCAGGGGTGGGCTCTCGGCGCCGGAGGTCACTGTTGGGACGCCGGCTGCACCAGCCAGCGCCTGGGCGGTGCGATCGCTCAGGCCAGCCGGGTTCCCCGCGTTCACCGCCGAGGCTGGTGCTGGCAGGGAACCCGGCTGGAAGGCGGCAAGGGCCTGGGCCTCCTGGAGCTCCAGCCGGCCCAGCCGGCGCTTCACCAGGCTCCAAAGGCCAAGGCCCACGAAGAGCAGCCCCCCCAGCACCAGCTCCAGCACAGCCATCGTGCGAAAGCGGCGCCTCAGCACCCCCGATTCCAGCAGGTGGCGGGCGAAGCGCAGCCGCTGCTCAAGCAGGGGCCGCCAGCGTTCCGCCAGGCGTTCGGGTGTGGTGCCGTTGAGCCGGGCGTCGTCATCGGTGACGCTCAGCAGCGGCAGGGGCAGATCCCTTCCTGGCACCCGCGCCTGCAGCACGGGCGGGCCGCCATTGCCGGTGGCCACCTCCACCTTCAGGCCGCTGGGATCCCCCAGCAGACCCAGCTGGTTGCTGTCGCAAGCGCGCTGGCCGCTGCGCAGGAAAAACTGATCCAGGAAGAATTCCCCGAGGCCTTCCGCCTCCGTGCACACCTCCTGGGCGCGGTAAAGCAGTTCGAGGTTGCCCTCAATCACCCGGGCCCGCTGCCGTGCATCCGGTCCGGCCGACCCCGTCACCACCGGCGAGGCCACGGTGAGCACCGGGATGCCGAGGATGCGCACCTTGGCGCGGTGGAAGCTGCCGCTGTCGCGCACTTCTTCAGCCTCCTGGGGCCGTGGCGCCGAGGCCTGGGGGGCGGCCGTGGTCGTCGGGGCGGCCGCTAGCGGGGGCTGGCTCAAGATCCCGGTCAGCAGCACCCCCAGCAGCAGCACCGCGAGCAGCACCCTCCTCAGCAGTCCGCGCAGGAGTGGTCGCCCCGCGCCCGCCATTGCGAGGGTGAATAACGCCCCGATCCACCCTGGCGGGGCCTTGGCGCGGTTAATGGCCCAGGGAGCCTGTTCCCACCCTCCTTCTCGTTTGCCTTGATGCTGGCGGCGGCTGGGCGGCGGCAAGGAGATGGGAGGGGCTGGCACGGCCCAGTCTGCGGGGGATGGAGAGGCTCTGCCCATCCCGGAAAGCCGCGCTGTCGCTCCGGCCTCCTTACCATCACCCCATACTCGGACACCACCCTGGCCATGGCCGTCACCTATCCCCGAAAGCTCGTCAACAACATGGGACCTCGCCAGGTGATGGCCGAGGTGGTGAAGGAGCGCAAAGTGCAGATGCTGTTCCTCAACAGCTACCGCTTCAATGAGCAGCGCTCCTGCCAGGAGCTCACCGTGCTGATTGAGGCTCTTGATGGCCAGCCCCGCGACCTCTGCCGCGAGCTCTCCCACCACATCAGCGATGAGGCCCGCCACGCCGTGTGGCTCACCGACCTGCTCTTCGACCTCGGTGAGGAGATCGGAAATCCCCCCACCGGCTCCTACATCGATGAGCTCAACCGCCTGTTCGATAAGAGCGGCGACGAGATCCAGCAGGAGGATGGCCTGATCGCGGTGCTGGCTTCGATCAACTCCACCGAGAAGCGGGGCTGCCAGGCCTTCTCGGCCCATATCCATGCCCTGCGCCACGCTCCCGCCACGGAGGAGAACATCCGCATCCGTGAAACGATCGAAAAGATCCTTCCCGAGGAGGCGGGCCATGTGAGCTGGGGCAGCCGCTGGCTCGGCAAGATCGCCAGCCGCAGCGCCGAGCATCGCGCCCGCGTCAACGCGGCCAAGAGCAAGTATTCGTTGATTGAGCACGCTGCCTTCGAGGCCGGCATGGACATCACCGCCGGTGCCGAGCTGCGCCGCCTGGCGAATCTGGTGGAGATCACCAACACCCTGCCTGTCTGGGAGCGGCCCGCCTACCTGATGGAGCGCCTGCCCCAGGCCCTGCTCGCTCCGGATCTGCAGAAATCGCGCTTTCTGGCGGTGCAGCGGGTGTGGCAGGACAAGCCCGAGAAGCTGGTGGAGCAGTTCATCCCGATGTTCCTCAGCGGGCTGCAGCACCTGCGGCCGTCCGTCGCCTCGGGCAACTGAGGCCGGTTGGGCAGCTGAAGTCGCGTTGATGGCTGTCAGCGAGGAGATCATCGGCCAGGAGTGGAAGGAGCGCTGCCGCGAACTGGCCGACTGGGCCATGGAGCGCCTGGTGAACTGCCGCCGCGCCATTTCGCCAGCCGCCAACTGCACCGACCCCAGCTGACCGGCCTCCATGCCGAGAGCCAGGAGGGCACCAGCCACTGGCTGGGCATCAACAACCATGACCTCGACCCCGGCGCCGATCCCGCTTCGCCGGTGCATCTGATGAAGGCACGGCTGGCCTGGCCTGGCGGGCGGAGCTGAGCCTGCTGATCGGTGATTTCAGCTGCGGCATCCCCCTGTTCGATTCCCAGACCCGTATCGACCCCTGCACCGCTTGGTTCCAGCGCCAGCTGGGGCAATGGCTTCCCCTACGACCACGCCCTGGCCTCACCGCCCCTCGATGCGGGGATCCGCTCGGTGCGTTATGCCCAGGAGTTGCGCGCGGCCGGTCTTTCCGACCATGCCGGCCTGGTGGTGGAGCTGGGCTGACTGCAGAGCGCTCCTGATCAATGCGTTTTTGTTCAGCAGTCGGCGCCTCCGCTTCAAGGCTTCACGATGCTCTGGTGCGTCGTTTGGCTGCTCCAGTCCCAGTTCTTGGGCTGCCCGGATTTTGAGCCTCTCAGCTGCTTCACGTTTCTTTACGAGGATTGTCAGACTGGTGTCATCTGCCTCCCTCCCATGTCCACCCCCCTGTTGCTCGAGCTTTTTGCCGGCTTCCTCGCCGCCGGCATCGCCCTCTGGTTCGTGTTGCTGAGCCGCTCGGCAAAGCAGCAGGAGGTCGTGGTTCGCGATCCGGCCTTCTCGCTGGGTGGCGCTGCAGATCGCTCGGCCGCGCTGCGCCGTCTGGCTTCGGCCTATTTCCTGCCCGAAGGCCCTCTGGCCAATGCGGCGCTGCTGCTGCTGCGCCTGGCGATCGGCGTGATGATGATTCACCACGGCCAGGAGAAGCTCGCCAATCCCCAGCAGTTCGCTGATACCTATGTGGCGTCGCTGCACCTGCCCTTCCCGCTCTTTTTCGCCTACGCCGCCGGCTTCTCGGAACTGATCGGCAGTTGGCTGCTGATCCTCGGCCTGCTGACCCCGCTGGGGGCCCTGGCGATCACCGGCACAATGAGCGTTGCGGCCTACCAGCACATCCTCACGGCCGGCTTGAACATCTATGTGCTGGAGTTGGTGGTTCTCTACCTGGGTGGGAGCCTCGCCCTGCTGCTGCTGGGCGGCGGCCGCATTTCTTTCGATGGTGCGATCGTGCACGAACTGCTGGAAGAGCCTGGCGACATCACCGGCGACGATCAGGCCACCGCGACCTTCTCCCCGGCCTATGTGACGCTGCCTGGCGACAGCCGCGGCTGATCCCCCCATCACAGCCTCGACCCCAGTTGCTTCGGAGCATCGATCAGCCGAGGTTCAGATCAAGGTCCAGTTGAATCGCTTTCTTATTCAGTGCTGCTCCCATCCTGCGGCGCTGGCGCCCTCCACCTCTGGCTTTCCCAGAGCTGGGCGCCAGCCCGGAGCGGCGCGAACCGTGCTTCTGCTGGATTCCATCGGCAAGCTCCCGGAACTCCTGCCCCTGCCGGCGGGCCCAGAGCCGCTCCCGCGCCGCGCGGGCTGCGGCCACCGGATCCACGATCGGTTGTGGGTAGTCCACCCCGGGGGCGAAACCAAGCCGCTGCGCCGTGAGGCCCGGCAGGGTCCAGGGTTCGTGCAGGTGCAGCAGGGGCACGGCGTCCAGTTCCGGCAGCCACTGGCGCAGCAAC
Source organism: Cyanobium sp. (assembly GCA_014191755.1). Classification (GTDB taxonomy): domain Bacteria; phylum Cyanobacteriota; class Cyanobacteriia; order PCC-6307; family Cyanobiaceae; genus Cyanobium. The sequence continues at coordinate 832 of BJHE01000037.1, read as the reverse complement.
ACCCCCTGGGGGTCGTGGTCCTGGCCCTGCTTGATCGGGTTGTAGATCCGGATCGTGTTGATGCCGGTGGTGCCCGCCTGCATTTGGCACTGGCTCCAGTGGATGCCGGGCTCGTAGTCGAGGAAGAGGCGGGCTAGGTGCAGGCCCGTGGAGCGCCAGGGCAGCTCCAGGTGGTGGCTCGCCACCGATAGCAACATCGCCCGCATACGGAAGTTGATCCAGCCGGTGGCGATCAGGGCGCGCATGCAGGCATCCACGAAGGGCAGGCCGGTGCGCCCCTCGCACCAGGCCGCCAACCGCTCTGGATCGGCGTTGCTGGGGTCGACGGCGGTGAGTGGGTGCAGTTCGCGGAACTCCAGATCCGGCTGGCTTTCGAGTTTCTGGATGAAGTGGCAGTGCCAGTGCAGCCGCTCCTCGAAACCCCGCAGGGCCCGGGGCCATTCGGCGCGCTCAGCCGCAGGCAAGGTGCGTAGGGCGGCGCCCCGAAGGCGACTGGCCTGCACCACCTCCCGCATCGACAGGGTTCCCCAGGCCAGGTGGGCCGAGAGCCGCGAACAGCTCTCGAAGGCGGTGGTGGGGCTGGAGAGCTCGCGGTGGTAGCGGGCGCCGCGCTCCTGCAGAAAACTCTCCAGCAATGCCAGTCCCTCGCGGCGGCCCCCCTTCTGGCGGCCCGGACAGGGATCGGGCGCTAGCGCCAGCTCGGTGGCTGTGGGAATCGGGCCAGGATCGAGACCTTCCAGGGGCGGCAGCGCCGCCGGGGGCTGGGCGAGCGGCTCGGCCATGCGTGCCTCCCAGCGGCGGGCCCAGCCATCGCGGCTGGCCAGCCGGCGGA
>BJHE01000036.1 GCA_014191755.1 Cyanobium sp. | reverse complement strand
CAATCCGGCCGCAGTCAGGCCGTGCGACTGCCCAAGGACTACCGCTTCCGCGGCAGCGAAGTGGCCGTCAAGCACTTCGGCAATGGTGTGCTGCTGCTGCCGATCGATGACCCCTGGCAGACCCTGGAAGACGGACTGGCGGCGTTTGAACCGGGATTCGTGCTGGAGCGCGACCAACCAGACCAGCAGCAACGCGAGCCGATCCAGCCGTGATCCTGCTCGACACCAACATCTGCATCCACATCATCAACGCCAGGCCAGCCGCTGTTCTGGAGCGCTTCAGGCTGTACCGGATGGGGGAGATCGGTGTGAGCAGCGTGGTGGCGGCGGAGTTGACCTACGGCGTGGTCAAGAGCGGCTCCAGTCGCAACCGCCAGGCCCTGGAGATGTTCCTCGCGCCCCTGATCATCCTTCCCTTTGACGAAGCCGTGATCTGGGCCTACGGCGAGCTGCGCGCCGAACTCGAACGGCGCGGCACACCGATCGGTTCGCTGGACACGATGATCGCCGCCCATGCCATCCGCCAGCAGGCGCCGCTGGTGACCAACAACACCCGTGAATTCGCCAGGGTGCCGGGGCTGCGACTGGAAAACTGGGTGCCAGGGGCCTGATCAGGCCATCCACCAGCTCGGCCGGGTTAGCCAGGGTGTCGATCGGATTGTCGATCGCCTCCGGCGTGAATCCATGCCGGTTGAGGTGCCTGCCCGCAGCCTGCGGCTGGAACGGAACCCCTAGATTCTGCTCCACAGCAATGCCACCTCCCCCGGGCCCCATGGTGCTCGCCAACCCCTCCGGCGCCACGGCCGTCCCCAACGCCGGCAACGGCCAGCCCGGCTCCAGCCCCGCCCCCATCGCGAGCCCGGCCTGGAGCGCCGCCGACGGGGCCGCCCTCTACGGCATCGATCGCTGGGGCGATCCTTACTTCGCCGTCAGCGAGCGGGGCCACGTGATCGTGCAACCCCGCGGCGAGCGAGGCGGAGCTCTGGATCTGGTGGACCTGGTGGGCGAGCTGCAGGGCCGCAACCTCAGCCTGCCGCTGCTGATCCGCTTCGACGACATCCTCGAAGACCGGTTGGAGCGGCTCCATGCCGCCTTCGAGCGCGCCATCGCCCAATACGCCTACCGCGGCCGCTATCAGGGCGTGTTCCCGGTGAAGTGCAACCAGCAGCGCCATGTGGTGGAGCAGCTGGTGGAGAGCGGCCGCCGCTGGCACTTCGGCCTGGAGGCCGGCAGCAAGGCGGAGCTGCTGATTGCCCTGTCGTTGCTCGACGACCCCGAGGCCCTGCTGATCTGCAATGGCTACAAGGACCGCCGCTACATCGAAACGGCGATCCTGGCCCGTCGCCTCGGCCGCCAGCCGGTGGTGGTGATCGAGCAGGCCGATGAAGTGGAGCGGATCATCGCCGCCAGCAAGGAGCTGGGGGCAGCACCGCTCATCGGCATCCGCGCCAAGCTCTCCACCCGCAGTACCGGCCGCTGGGGCAGCTCGGTGGGGGAGGGGGCCAAGTTCGGCCTCTCGATCCCTGATCTGCTCGCCACCGTGGAGGCCCTGCGCAGTGCCGGCCTGCTGGCCGACCTGCGGCTGCTGCACTTCCACATCGGCAGCCAGATCAACGACATCGCCGTGCTCAAGGACGCCCTCCAGGAGGCTGGCCAGCTCTACGTGGAGCTCACCCAGCTGGGGGCGCCGATGGGCTTCCTCGATGTGGGCGGCGGTCTGGGCATCGACTACGACGGCAGCCGCACCGCCACCGCCGCCTCCACTAACTACTCCCTGCAGAACTACGCCAACGATGTGGTGGCCACCGTGCGGGAGTGCTGCGAACCCCACGGCGTGACCATGCCCACTCTGGTGAGCGAGAGCGGCCGCGCCATCGCCAGCCACTTCTCGGTGCTGGTGTTCAACGTGCTGGGCGCCAGCCGGCCGCCGATCACGGCGCCGGAGCCCGGAGACCAGGAGCCGCTGATCGTGCGCAACCTGCGCGACACCTTCGCCGGGGTGAGCGGCAACGAACCCCTGCCGCCGGAGCGCCTGCAGGAGGCCTGGAACGATGCCCTCAAGTTCCGCGACGACGCCCTGGCCGCCTTCCGGCTCGGCTACATGAGCCTGCCGGAGCGGGCCATCGCCGAGCAGCTCACCTCGGCCTGCAGCGCCACCATCGCCGGGCGGCTCGAGGACCTGCCCGCCGGCACACCGGTGCCCGAAGAGCTGGAGCGGCTGCGGGCCTCCCAGGCCAGCACCTACTACGCCAATCTCTCGGTGTTCCGCTCAGCGCCCGACACCTGGGCCATCGACCAGCTCTTCCCGGTGCTGCCGCTCCACCGCCTCGATGAAAAGCCCACGCGGCTGGGCACCCTGGCGGACCTCACCTGCGATTCCGATGGCAAGCTGGCTCGCTTCATCGACCGCGGCCACAGCAAGGCCCTGCTGGAGCTGCATGAACTCCAGGCCGATCAGCCATACTGGATCGGCCTGTTCCTCGGCGGCGCCTACCAGGAGGTGATGGGCAACCTCCACAACCTCTTTGGCAGCACCAATGCCGTGCACATCCGCCTCACCGCAGGGGGGCGCTACAGCGTGGATCACGTGGTGCGGGGCGACACCAACGCCGATGTGCTGCAGGCGATGGAGCACGATCCACTGGCCTTGCTGGAGCGCCTGCGGGTGGCCAGTGAGGCGGCGATCACCCGCGGCGACCTGGCGATCCACGACGCCCGCCGCCTGATGGATCACCTTGAGGGCAGCCTCCGCCAGACCACCTACCTGCAGGGCTGAAGCAGGTCCCACGCCGAGGCACTCGGGTCCCCCGGCCTTCAGGGCGTGGCAACCGGAGCGGGTGCCTTGACGGGCCCCCCGAAGCGCCAGCGCAGGCCGAAGCGCAACCCCCAGTTGATCAGGGGGCTGCGCTCCAGGCTGCCCTGGCTGCGGGACGGCGAGCCCTGAAACGCCGCCTCCGCGAACAGATCCGTGCGGGGCGAGCTCCGGTAGGCCAGGCCTACCTTGGCCTGGTAGGCCGGCAGTTTGCCGCTGCCGCCGAAGCTGGAACTGAACCGACGCAGCTGGATGGTGGTGGGACTGGTTTGCAGGGCCGTGACGCCGAGCCCTCCGCCCAGATAGGGAATCAGACGGGTGCCCGACACAGGCAGATCCAGGTAGATGCTGGCGAAGCCGCTATTGCTGCTCACCTTCGGGCTGTCGCGGCTCACGCTGGGGCGGAAGGGGCCCACGGTCCAGCTGGAGCCGGCGGCGTCGATGGTTGCCTGGCGACGCACCCAGCTGAGCTCGCCGCGCAGCCTGCCGAAGTCGTAGCCCAAGCCCCGCTCGGAGGCGAAGCCTGGATCGGCCAGCACCTCCCCCCGGATCGGCAGGAGAGGACCGAGGCGATCGTCGCTGTAGTGAACAGGCTGGGGCCAGCCCGCACCGGCGCCGAAGCTGGCGTAGAAGCCCTTCGGATCCAGGGTCTGGATCCAGTCGACCGACGCCGGCGCGGCCGCCGGCCGGGGCTCGGCCGTGGCCGGCTCCTCACCCAGAGGAGCCAGAAGTGCCGCTGCAACTGCAACGATCGGGGTGTTCAGCGAAACGGAAGGAATGGATTTGGCTCGGGCAGCGACTGACCATACAGCCAGCCTACATCACACACACAGTATCGACCGATGTAACGATGCCGCTAGGGCCATCGGCCCCAGATCGACCGCCAGGCTGGAGCCGCGGATTCTTCGTCGCCCTGGCATCCTGGGGGTTGTGGTCGATCCCGATCACATCGCCCCGATCAGGAACCCAGCCCACCAGGGAGCGCTCCGGTGTCATTCGCTGGCTTCTGCCCCGACGGGGGCTCCCAGGCCCTCGGGAGGCGCTGCAATGCTGGCGCGGCAGGGTGGCTCAGGGCTCCACGCTCGCGAACGCGGGGGATCGGTCGATGGCGCGGCGGTCGGGGCCTTCGGTCTCAGCTGTGGGGGTGTGATGCAGGACAATTCCCAGCCTGCGGACGAGGATTAGGATGAGTTGATACAAAGTTCTGGTGTTTGCTGTTCAATGGCCCTGTTGGGATTCAGTGGTCTGCCCCTGTTCTTGGTGCTCTGCTTTGGCCATTGCCTCTGCGACTTTCCGCTCCAAAGCGACAAGATTGCCCTTGGTAAATGTCCGGGAAACCAGGTGGAAGGAATTGCCTGGCCCTACTGGCTGGCGGGCCATGTCGGCACCCATGCCCTGGCGGTGGCGCTGATCAGCGGCAACGCCTGGCTGGGTCTGGCGGAATTCCTGGCCCATGGCCTGATCGATTGGTGTAAGTGCCGCGGTCTTTACAACCTCGGCACCGACCAGGCATTGCATCTCGGCTGCAAGGGCCTCTGGGTTCTCCTCGGCTGAAAGGGTTTCCGCCGGCGCCGCCCCCCTCAGGGCAGCGCGGCGGCAGGCGGTCCGGCCAGTCGGGGCGCACTAGATCTTCGAGGGCGAAGCTGCCCATCAGGTCCGCGGTGGGGCCACCCTGCCTCCACCGGCCGCGAGCGGCTTGCCGAGGGCAGAGTGCTGCTGGGAAAGGGCCATCTCCGCCTCGATCGCGGCGAGGCTCGGGCCGGTTTCCGCCAGGCTTCAGGTCCGGTTGTGAACCGCGCAGAACTGCACCAGCATGGCCAGGCGATCGGTGGGCTTGGGCAACTCAGCCGGATCGAAGGGTGGCGGCGCGGCCTCGGCCATGGCCGCCCGCATCATCACGGGGCCTCCGCCTCCCTCCACCTGAATCTGGAGGGGCACCAGGCGGGTCCTGCCGATCAGCTGGGCGAGCGGCCGTACCTGGGCCTCCGCATCCTGGAAAGCGGCCGCCAGCAGGGCCTGGCGGGAGGCTTCAGCTCCGGCGGGGTCGGCCTCCGGGCTCACGGGCGCCAGCCGCACGCCGGGGAGGGCTCCGACCCGGCGGACCAGCCCCTGGAGCTGCTGGGCCGCCAGCTTGCCGGCCACCGGCAGGTTGGCCTGCACCAGGGCGGGCCGGCCCGGTTCCGCAGGCCTGGGCCAGGTGGAGGGGGAACCCACCTCCAGCCCCTCGACCCCCAGGCCCCGCAGGGCCGACCGCACTGCGGCCAGCCGGGCCTGGAGGCGGGCGAGGGCTCCATCGGCCGTCGGTGCCTCGGCCTCCAGGTTGAGCGAGAAGGCGATGCGGGCCAACGGACGCTTGCGCTCGGCACTGCCCCTGGCCTCCAGCAGGGTGCCCTGGCACTGGAGTTGCACCTCAGCGGAGCGGGCCGGATAGGCCAGGGGGAACGCCGCCAGGAGCAGCACCAGAGCCGATCGGGGAGCCAGCGGGCTCGGAACCGCCCGGCGGTGGCGGACACCTAACAGAACACCCAGCCAGCGCAGGCGATCGGGGTGGATCATCACGGATTCTGAAACAGGGGGTTGGTCAGGGTGGGCTTGAGCAGCATCTCGGCCCGCAGACCTCCACCCTCGCACCGCCTCAGCAGCAGGCGGCCGCCCTGGCTGCGGCAGAAGCGATCCACCAGGAGCAAGCCCAGGCCCTGGTGGCGCTGGCGCTGGCGATCGTCGGCCCGCGAGCTGCTGGGCATGGTCAGCAGGGTCGGGCTGCGGAGACCGTCACCGCGATCCTCCACCAGGATCCGCAGACTTGAACCCTGCCGCAGGGCCGAGAGGGTCACCGGCGGCCGCCCGTACTCAAATGCGTTATCGATCAGGTTGCAGAGGCTCCGCTCCAGACCCAACAGATCGATGAACAGAAACATCCTCGGGACGGCCAGAACGAGCCGGTCGTTGGCTGGATAACTGTCCACCAGGCGCCTGCAGAAATCATCGAGAGCGATGGGCTCGTGGATGTCCTCCGGAATCTCCTGATCGGCCAGCACACCGAGCTGGGCCGTGATCGCGGCGAGCTGCCGCAGTTCCTGCAGCATCGATTCCACCACCTGCCGGGAGGGCCCCTCCAGGGACTCCTGGAGAATCTCGGCCTGGAGTATCAGCCGGGCCTGGGGCCCCCCCAGATCATGGGCCAGCCCCCGCAGTAGGCCGCGCCGGTCGGCGGCCACGCCGTTGAGGCGTTCGAGCAGGCGATTGATCCGCAGGGTGAGCGTGCGCAAGGGTGCCACCCCCCGTTCCGGCAGCAGGGTGAGGGGGGGGAGGGAGGTGTCGGGGATCGCCGCCATCACCCGCCGGAATGGAAGCTCCACCTGGCGGCGCAGGAACATCATGAGACCGGCACCCGTGCCCAGTAGCAACGCCAGAGAACGCAGGATCGGCAGGTACCACACACTGAGGCTGCTGAGCCGCTCCGGCTGATAGAGCCAGAGGGGGGAGGAGTGTCGATCCGGCAGGCGAAGCTGGATCCAATAGCCTCCCCAAGGATCCTCCAGGGGGGTGCGGTCGCGGCGGATCTCCCGGACCAGCCGCTCGCGACGGCGCAGTTCATCCCTCACCTCACGGTCAAAAGCCGAGAGTGCATAGGCATTGTTTTCGGGACTCGGCAGCCGGCTTTGCACCATCACACCCTTCGGCAACTCCTCCACCGGGGTTCGGATGAGCATGCCCTCCACCAGCCGCACATTGCGGTTGATGCGCCGCACGCTCTCATCCACCAGCTGGGGCTCCAGCACGGTGCGCATCAGCAACAGCAGCAACCCGAAGCTGACGCCGATCCCCGCAGCCAGGCAGCCGAGAAGATCGGTCCAGTCCCGCCGATCGAACCCGGAAACACCCGCAGGGGCCTCAGGTGTTGACAAGGGGCTCGGCGGCTTCGACCGGCGCCTGAAGCCGGTAGCCCTGACCCCGGATCGCCTCAATGGCATCGCCCTGCTGCAGAAGATCCTCGAGCAGACGCCGCAGGCGACTGAGCCGCACATCGATGCTGCGGCTCTGGCTCACATCCACCAGACTGCCTGAGATACGGGCCAGGGTCTGGCGACCCACAACCTCCCCCGGACGCCGGACCAGGGCCTGCAATAGGGCGGCATCACCACGGCTGAGGCGGGTCACCGTGCCATCGACCGCCGTGAGCTGGGCCCGCAGCCCATCGAAATGGACGGCGCCGAGCCGGAAGCATTCCTGGGCCGGAGGCGGCACCCTGGCATCGAGAGCACCGGTTTCGATCGCCAGCAGCCGCTCGATCCGCAGCTGGAGTTCACGGAACGAAAAGGGCTTTCCCAGGTAGTCATCGGCGCCGGCCTCAAGCCCGGCGATCCGATCCTCCGGCGATTGGAGGGCCGAGAGCATCACCACGGGAAAACGGTGACCCTGCAGGCGGAGGCCTGACAGAAGATCAACGCCGCGTCGATCCGGCAGCATCTCATCGAGGAGAAGCAGGGAGGGGGTGCCTATAGCCAGCTCATCCTCCAAGTTGCGGGGCCGGTGGAAGCTGGTGCTGCTCCAGCCGAGGCCGTCGAAGCGGGAGCTCAGAAGACTGCACAGGGCCTCGTCGTCTTCCAGGATCCAAATTGAGGGACTGGAGAACACGCTGCTATTCGTTGTGCGTTTATTATTTAATACTAGCCGCAGCGGGGGCTTCAGCGAGCGGCTCCCCCGAGGTCCCCCTGACGTAACCCAGTCGCGGCCTGCCGCTACAAAGTGGAGAGTTGGTTGGCCTTGATCGGCGAGACTGGTCGATCCGAGGGTCCTCCGCTCCCCCATGGTCGCCAGCAGCACCGGTAGCGCCACCCCAGCTGTGGGGGCCTCCGACCAGGCCGCCCGCGCCTTCCCCTTGGCGGCGATCACCGGCCACGGCACCCTCAAGCTGGCCCTGCTGCTGGCTGCCGTGGATCCGGGCCTCGGGGGCGTGGTGATCGCCGGTGGACGCGGGACCGGAAAGTCGGTGCTGGCCCGGGGGCTCCATGCCCTGTTGCCGCCGATCGACAGCCTCGATCTGGGCAGCGCCGCCACGGCCCTCCACATCGATCCCAGCCGCCCGGACGACTGGGATGCTCCCACCCGCCGGCGCATCACCGAGCTGGGGGGCGATGCCAGCGGCGCCGACCGCACCGCCTTGCTGCCCACCCGGGTGGAGCCGGCTCCATTCGTGCAGGTGCCGCTGGGCATCACCGAGGACCGGCTGGTGGGCTCGGTGGATGTGGCCGCCTCTCTGGCCGCCGGGGCGCCGGTGTTCCAGCCGGGCCTACTGGCCGAAGCCCACCGGGGCGTGCTCTACATCGATGAACTCAACCTGCTCGACGACCAGATCACCAACCTGCTCCTTGCGGCGGTGGGGTCGGGCGACAACCGGATCGAGCGCGAGGGGCTGAGCCTCTCCCACCCCTGCCGCTGCCTGCTGATCGCCACCTACAACCCCGAGGAGGGGGCGGTGCGCGACCACCTGCTGGATCGCTTCGCCATCGCCCTCTCGGCCAACCAGCTGCTGGATGTGGAGCAGCGGGTGGCGATCACCCGCTCCGCCCTCGATCACGGCGAATCGGTGGAGGCGTTTCGGGCCCGCTTCCAGGAGGAAACGGACGGCCTGGCTACTCAGCTGCTGCTGGCCCGCCAGTGGCTACCGGATGTTCGGATCAGCCGCGAGCAGATCGCTTACCTGGTGAACGAGGCTATCCGCGGCGGCGTGGAGGGCCACCGCAGCGAGCTTTACGCCGTGCGGGTGGCCAGGGCCCACGCCGCCCTGAGCGGCCGCGACCTGGTGGAGGCCGAGGATCTCCAGGTGGCGGTGCGGCTGGTGATCGCGCCGCGGGCCCTGCAGCTGCCGCCGCCCGATCCCAACCAGCCCCTCGAACCCCCACCGCCTCCGCCGCCCCAGGGCGAACAGCCGCCTGAGGAGCCCGAACCGCCCCAGAATCCCGAATCTCCTCAGAATCCCGAATCTCCTCAAGGAGAGGAGCAGCCCGACGGCGACCAGGACGACAACAGAGAAGACCAACCGGACGAGCCGGAGGACGACACCCCCGAGGATCAGGCGCCCCCACAGGTCCCTGAGGAGTTCCTGCTGGATCCGGAGGCCACCGCCATCGACCCCGACCTGCTGCTGTTCGGCGCCGCCAAAGCGAAATCCGGCGGCAGCGGCAGCCGCGCCGTGGTGCTCAGCGACTCCCGCGGGCGCTACGTGAAACCGATTCTGCCCCGGGGGCCCGTGCGCCGCATCGCCGTTGACGCCACCCTGCGGGCCGCGGCGCCTTACCAGAAGGCCCGCCGGGAGCGGGAACCCCACCGCAGGGTGATCGTTGAGGACGGTGACCTGCGGGCCAAGCAGCTGCAGCGCAAGGCCGGCGCCCTGGTGATCTTCCTGGTCGATGCCAGCGGCTCGATGGCCCTCAACCGCATGCAGAGCGCCAAGGGGGCTGTGATCCGGCTGCTCACCGAGGCCTATGAAAACCGCGACGAAGTCGCCCTGATCCCCTTTCGCGGGGAGCAGGCCGAGGTGTTGCTGCCCCCCACCCGCTCGATCACCGCCGCCCGCCGCCGGCTCGAATCGATGCCCTGCGGCGGCGGCTCGCCACTGGCCCACGGCCTCACCCAGGCCGCCCGGGTGGGGGCCAACGCCCTCGCTACCGGCGACCTGGGCCAGGTGGTGGTGGTGGCGATCACCGATGGCCGCGGCAACGTGCCCCTCTCTCGCTCCCTCGGTCAGCCCGAGCTGGAGGGGGAGGAACCGGTGGATCTCAAGGAGGAGGTGAAGCAGGTGGCCAGTCGCTACCGCTCCCTGGGCATCAAGCTGTTGGTGATCGACACCGAGCGCAAGTTCATCGGCAGCGGCATGGGCAAAGACCTGGCCGAGGCCGCCGGCGGCCGCTACGTGCAATTGCCGAAGGCCAGCGACCAGGCGATTGCGGCGATTGCATTGGAGGCGGTGGCGGGGCTCTGAGCCCCGCCGTTACCCGATCCGGGAATCGGCGGGCCTGATGGAGGGGCCGTGAACCGCTGCGCCGGATCAGGGAGCGGGCACCTCGTAGCCGTAGGCCGGCACCGGCATGGCAGGGGCCTTGGTGCGGGGCGCGAAGCGGTCGGCGGGATCGGGGCGGTGCGGGCGGGCACGAATGGCCGGAGGCCTGGCTGACTCCACGGCGTGGGCCTCGGACCTATCGCGATGGCTGGAGCCGCCGCCTGTCGCATTGCCCGGGGGGGAGCCTCCGGCCTCGTCGGAACGAGAACGGTTGCCTTCGCGGCGCCCGGCCGAGGCACCGCCAGCCGGAGCCGTGCCGGGATAGAGATCATCGAAGAAGCGGCCCAGGCCCACCGAAACACTGCGCATGCCGGCCACGAAGGAGGGGTCACCGGTGAGTTTCTGCACATCGCCACCCACCGCCTCCCAGCGCTGCGTGAGCCGGCGGGCATTGGCCAGGGTGGCCTGGAGATCATTCACAGTATTGGCCTGGTCGAGACGGCCGGCGAGTTGCTTCACCGAGCGGCTGGCCTGGCGGGCATCAACGCTGGCGGCGGTGATGTTTTGCACGATCGGATCGGTCTTGCCCACCACTCCGTTGAGCCCCTTCACGAGCGTCTGGGCATCACCCAAGAACGTCTGGCCCTGAACAGCGAGCTTTCTGGTCTCAGAGGCGGTCTTATCAAAAGAGTCGGTGGCCTGCGAGAGGCGCTTCACCAAGCGCTCCTGGTCCGCTTGGTCGAGCAATTTCTGCATGGTGGTGGTCACCGAGTCGAGGGTGGGGGCTTCAATGCCGCTGACCCTGCCCCGGTCGCACACCATGCGGCTGTTGTCACAGCCCCGATCGAGGGGGCCGGGGCCATTCAGGGACTGGGGCGGACCGACGCTCAACAGTGACACCATCGCATCGCCCCCCAGGAGAGAGCCTGCCCCCACCCGGGCCACCACCGGCCGTGCCAGGCGCAGGCTGGGGTCGGTGATCTCCAGATCGGCCAGCACCTCCCGGGCGTTCACCTTGATCGAACGCACCCGGCCCACCAGCACCCCGCGGAAGGAGACCGGGGAGCGTTTGGCAAGACCGCCCGCATCCTCGAAGCTGGCCTGAATGGTCCAGTTGCCCCTGGTCAGCGAGATTCCCTTCAGCCAGAACCACAGGCCAAGACCAGCGGCCATGGCGGCCAGCAGGGAAAAACCAACCAGGGCCTCACGGACACTGCGGCGCATGGGCTCAGAGCTCGGCCGGCTGCATCGGTCCGCGCAGACTACCGCTCCGGAATTGGGTCACATAGGGATTGTCGGTGCGATGGAAGTCGGCCAGGCTTCCGTCCCAGCGGAACTGGCCGTCGTAGAGGAGCACCACCCGTTCGGCGCAACGCTCAATCGTGCTCATCACGTGGCTCACCACCACACCGGCCGCATTGGTGAGTTCGGTGGTGCGCACGATTAGATCCTCCACCCGGGTGCAGGCCACCGGATCCAGGCCGGCGGTGGGTTCATCGAAGAGCAGCAGCGGCGAACGGCCATCGACCGCCGCTGGGTCATCGATCAGGGCCCGGGCGAAGCTCACCCGCTTCTGCATGCCGCCGCTGAGCTCGCCGGGCAGTCGATCCTCGATGCCGTAGAGCCCCACCGCCTCCAGGGCCCGGCTCACCCGGCGTTGAATCTCCGCGTCTGGGAGCCGGCTGTAGCGATAGAGCAGAAAACCCACGTTCTCCCGAACGGTGAGCGAGGCGAGCAGGGCGGGGTTCTGGAACACCAGACGCACATCGGGGGGATGGCGCTGGTCGAGGCGAAGGTAGGTCTGGGGTTCGCCATGGATGAACAGCTCCCCGCTGGTGGGCAGCTGCAGCCCGGCCAGCAGCCGCAGGATCGTGGATTTTCCGGCGCCGGAGGGGCCTACCACCACCAGTCGTTCGCCGGCCAGGAGGCGCAGATCCACGGCATCGAGCACGGTGCGTTCCCCCCAGCGCACCCCCAGCGCCCGCATCTCGGCCACCCTTTCCGCCACCTTCTCCGCCATGGCCTCGGGCAGGGTTGCGGTCGCCGCGGGCGCTGGCCAAGGGCCTGGTGCCGCGGCTGCAGGAGGAGCCCCCGACAGGCCACTCGCCTCAGCTGCGTTAGCCGCTCTGACGCTGGCAGACGTGGTGGCATCGTCCCCGGAGTGCGGAGGAGGGGGAGCAGCGGCCACGACCGGAAAGGCACTTCGGGGTCAACGCTCCCCATCCTGCCCGTTTCATCCCCTGGTGTTCGTTCGTAGAGTTGGTTTAATCTTGCGGCGCCCCGGCGCCATCCCCTTGCCCCGCCGAGGCACCGCTCCCCAGCACCCCCGCCGGACCGGTCGGCCGGATTGGCTCGGCCGAGGTGAGATGCGCCAGCGGGATCTGGTGAACCGCTCCCGGCGGGCGGTGCGCTGGCTACAGCCTGGCCTGGTGGTGAAGCGCTGGATGCTGACCTCCGGCATCGGCCTGCTGCTGGCTTTGCTGGGGGCGGCGGTGTGGGCCGATCTTCAGCCGATCTACTGGACGCTGGAATCGATCAAGTGGCTGCTGGCCCGCGTCACCCAGGTGATGCCGCGCGGCATCACCGGGCCGCTGGTGCTGGTGGTCGGTGGCGCTCTGGTGTGGCTGGGCCAGAGCCGCAGCTTCGGCACCATCCAGCAGGCCCTGGCCCCCGAAAAGGACACGGTGCTGGTGGATGCCCTGGTGGCCCAGCGGCGGCTCAACCGCGGCCCAAACATCGTGGCGATTGGCGGCGGCACGGGACTGGCCACGCTGCTGAGCGGCCTGAAGCGCTACAGCGGCAACATCACCGCCATCGTGACCGTGGCCGACGACGGCGGCAGCAGCGGCGTGCTGCGGCGGGAGTTCGGGGTACAGCCCCCCGGTGACATCCGCAACTGCCTGGCGGCTCTTTCCCGGGAGGAGCCCCTGCTGACACGGCTCTTTCAATACCGCTTCAAGACCGGCAGCGGCCTGGAGGGCCACAGCTTCGGCAACCTCTTTCTCACGGCCCTCACCGCCATCACCGGCAACCTGGAATCGGCGATCACTGCCAGCAGTCGGGTGCTGGCGGTACAGGGCCAGGTGGTGCCGGCCACCAATGCCGATGTGCGCCTCTGGGCCGAACTTGAAAACGGCGAACGGATTGAGGGGGAATCCACCATCGGCAAGGCCACCAGCCCGATCGTGCGCCTGGGCTGCACGCCGGAGCGGCCCCCGGCCCTCCCCAAGGCCCTGGAGGCGATCGCCAACGCCGACCTGATCGTGCTGGGGCCGGGCAGCCTCTACACCTCCCTGCTGCCCAATCTGCTAGTGCCGGAGTTGGTGACCGCCATCAGCCGCAGCCGCTCCCCCAGGCTCTACATCTGCAATCTGATGACCCAGCCCGGCGAAACCGATGGGCTGGATGTGGCGGGCCATCTGCGGGCGATCGAGGCTCAGTTGGCCACGCTTGGGGTAGAGAAGCGGTTGTTTGATTGCGTGCTTGCGCAGGAAAAACTCAACGACACCGCCCTGGTCAATAACTACCGGCTGCGCGGCGCCGAACCGGTGAGCTGCGACGCCCGCTCCTTGCGCAGCCAGGGCTACGAGGTGATGCTGGCCCCCCTGCAGGGCGCCCGCCCAAACGCCACCCTCCGCCATGATTCGCGCAGCGTGGCGCTGGCGGTGATGCGGTTTTACCGGAAGCACCGGAGGGAGGGGTGAGCAGCGACAAACAGTTGCAGAGCCAATCTCAATCGGCCCAGGTTGCATATACAAGCAAGACCCTTAATTCTTTGCAAGCAGCCCATCTAGGCTAGATCCAAATTGGCATGCCATTGCTCTCCCCGATGAGGATCAAGCTTGATTGCCTGAAGTTATAGTGTAAGTTGATTTGCTATACTAAATCCATTCCTCTTGGTGATGGGTGCTACTTGCGTCTGGTGTCGCGAGTTTATGATTGTACGATCCTCGACGGTTTTTCAACCGTAACCGGCACGCTTGGCACACCCTCTCCGTCTGCTGCGCAGCATCCTCCGCAAGGGCCTTGAGCCGCTCCGTGATCAGAGTCCGGCCTCCCGGCTGATCCGCCTCACGGCAAGGAAGGAATGGCGGCTGATCAGTCTGAACATGCTCTGTAACCTGCTGCAGGCAGCGGCTGAGGGAGCCACCCTCGGTGTGATCTTTCTGGCCGTGGATCTGCTCTCGAGGCCTCAGGGCACCAGCATCAACTGGTCGAGCAAACCAGTGCTGGGCTGGGTTCCGCAGCTGGCGGATCTGCTGAACAGCCTGCCGCGCACCCACTTGTTTTTGATGCTGCTGGGTTTGGCGGTGCTGCTGAAGGTGGGTCAGGGCCTGGCGATGTATGTGGGATCCGTGGCCGTTGGTTTCTACGCGAACCGCACCTCAGCCCGCCTCACTTCCATGCTCCATTCCCAGGTGCTGGGATTCAGCTTCCCCTGTGCCAGCCGCTATCGGGTGGGCGATCTTCAGTACATCAATAATTCCGGGCCGGGAACAGTGATCGCAGAGATCAACATTATCAGCTCGCTGGTGTTGAACTTGCTGATGCTCATCACCTATCTGTTGGTGTTGATCAACCTTTCCCCTTTTTTGCTGGTAGCCGCCATCGGTATGGGGGGTCTGCTGGCGCTTGTGCAGAAGCAGCTTCTGCCAAAGATCAGGTCACGGGCGGTGGAATTCACTGACCTCGCACGGGAACTCTCCAGCCGTATGACCGAGAACATCCAGGGTCTGCGGGTGCTCCACACCAGCGGGCAGCTGGATGCCGCCGATCAAGGCGTGGCCAACCAGACACGAGCTTTGGAGATCAACAGTCGGGCACAGACCAGACTCAATGCGGTAAATGCACCCATCATCGTGATCTTACCGATCGTGATGATTGCCGTGATTGCTGCTCTGAGCATGGTGTTCTTCGGAGGTCGAAGCTCCGGCGTACTGCCAAGCCTGGTGACCTTTGTGGTAGCCCTTCAGCGCCTCAACGGGACCTTCGGCAATCTCAGTCAATCCCTCGTGCAATTGAGGAACAACTCAGCCAGTTTAGATCTTCTGAACAGCTTTCTCATTGAAAGCGATAAACAATTCCGGCGCCGCGGCGGTCAGCCCTTCGTGGCCATTGAATGTGACATCAAGCTGGAGAATGTTTACCTGCGCTATGCGCCGGAACTTGAGCCAGCCCTCACAAACATCAACCTCATTCTCCCCAAGGGACAGACGATAGCTCTGGTGGGCAGCAGCGGTGCCGGCAAGAGCTCAATCGCCGATCTGCTGTCTGGTCTCTACGAACCCACCGAAGGTGAGATTTTGATCGATGGCACCAAGCTGACCTCCTTTGACCTGGTGAGCTGGCAACAACGGCTCGGCGTGGTGAGCCAGGACACCTTCCTGTTCAATGCCAGCATCGCCGAGAACATCGCCTTCGGCACCCCGGACATTAATCGCCAGGACATTGAAATGGCGGCTGAGCAGGCCCAGGCGGCTCATTTCATTCGTACGCTCCCCAATGGATTCGAGACCCTCGTGGGTGAACGCGGTTACCGCCTCAGTGGCGGCCAACGCCAAAGGCTTTCCCTAGCCCGTGCCATCCTGCGCGATCCCGAACTGCTGATCCTTGATGAAGCTACCAGCGCTCTTGACAGCGAAAGTGAGCGGCTAGTGCAACAGGCCATCGATCGCTTTGAACGTAAGCACACCGTTTTGGTGATCGCGCACCGATTGAGCACCATTGTGAATGCAGACCTGATCTGCGTGCTCGAAAAGGGGCGAATTGTGGAAAAGGGCAACCATTCCGCTCTGATCAGTCTCGAGGGCCGCTATGCTTCTTTATGGTCCCAACAATCAATGCAAAGAAAAGCGGGTCAAACTGTGCATAATGTATGAGACCAGATCGACAATGGACAGGAATTTAGTGCAACATCGGGCTCCAGATAGCCTCAATACGCATCCTGCATCTCATAAAAATCAGGCTGAATGTAATCCTTGCGCAGCGGCCAGCCCTTCCAGTCCTCCGGCATCAGCAGCCGCTTGGGATGGGGGTGGCCCTCATAGGTGATGCCGAACATGTCGAAGGTTTCGCGCTCCTGCCAGTCGGCGCCGCGGAACAGGCCGTAGAGGCTGGGGATGCAAAGGGCACCATCGCGAGGCAAGAACACCTTGAGCCGCACCTCTTCAGGACGCAGATCAGCGGGGATTGGCTGGTTGGTGCCTGCCTTGGCTGTGGCCGGGGCGATGCGATCGGCCAGGCTGGCTAGCTTAATCAGGTGGTAAAAGCTCACCAGATTGCCTCCAGGGCCCTCGTCGTAGCCGCCCTGGCACTGGAGGTAATCGAAGCCTGTGGCCTTCAGGGCCGTGGCCACTAGGGGCAGGAAGGCGGGCTCAATGCCCAGCACCTCCACCCCCAAGTGATCGACGGGCAGCACCGCATGCTCAAATCCCTGCTGGCTCAGCCAGGTGCTCACCGGGCCCGGCGCCGGGGCGGTGACCGTAACGGCAGCGGCTTCTTCGGGCATGGTTCAGGAGGCTTGAGGGGCGGTGGAAGGAGCTGATTCCAACTTGTCCTTCTCGGTTGTGGGGGCAGCAGCCAGGGGCAGGCCCGCCGCCGCCGCCAGAGCCGCCTGCTGGGTTTCGGCCCGCAGGTAGCGGCCGTCCACGATCGGTGCGACGGCCTTGAGCTGGTGGGGAATCGTGGTGTAGCGGTGGGTGGGCAGTAGCTTGCCACGCTCGGCCAGGGCCTCATTGCCCACCTTCTTGCGCAGTTTGATCACCGCATCGAAGATGGCCTCCGGGCGCGGCGGGCAGCCGGGGAGATAGAGATTTACCGGGATCAGTTTGTCCACGCCCCGCACAGCGGTGGTGGAATCGGCCGAGAACATACCGCCGGTGATCGTGCAGGCACCCATGGCGATCACATACTTCGGCTCCGGCATCTGTTCATAGAGACGCACCAAGGCGGGTCCCATCTTCATGGTCACTGTGCCGGCCACGATCAGAAGGTCTGCCTGGCGCGGGCTGGAACGGGGCACCAGGCCAAAGCGGTCGAAGTCGAAGCGGGAGCCGATCAGGGCGGCGAATTCGATGAAGCAGCAGGCGGTGCCATAGAGCAGAGGCCAGAGGCTGCTAAGCCGGGCCCAGTTGTGCAGGTCATCCAGGCTGGTGAGGATCACGTTCTCGGAGAGATCCGAGGTGACCGTTGGCGCACCCACGGGGGAGCAACTGGCGGCACGAAGGTCACGCAGGCCAGACAGCGAGAGGCTTTCTGGGGTGATGCCCGAGATGGGGGCAGTATCGGAGGAGGGGGTGAGAGTCATGGCTCGGGGCGGGTCAGTTCCACTCGAGGGCGCCTTTGCGCCAGGCGTAAGCCAGGGCAATAACAAGAATGGAGATGAAGATCAGGGCCTCGATGAAGGCCAAGAGGCCGAGGCGGTGGAAGGCCACGGCCCATGGATAGAGAAACACGGTCTCCACGTCGAAGATCACGAAGACTAGGGCGAACATGTAATACCGGATATTGAATTGAATCCAGGCGCCGCCGATCGGCTCCATCCCCGATTCATATGTGAGCTCCCGCTCGCCATCGCGGCTTTTTGGGGAAAGCAGCTTGTTGGTGACGAGCGCCAGGACGGGCACCGCCGCTGAGATCAGCAGGAAACCCAGGAAGGCGTCGTAGCCGGGGAGCACGAACATGCGGACAGATCGAGCGTGGCGGCTAGTCTGGCACCTTCCATCGGAGCCTGGCGAAGGGTCGCCGCCACAACACCGGCGAACGGGGATGCGGGGTGGGACTCAGAACAACCGGCTGGACCGGACGATCGCGGCAAGGCCTTGCAGAGCAGCCATCGCCGCCACCCGCGGCGTTGGGTCGGGCTCTGTGGCGGGACGGACGACAGGCTGTAGGCCAGACCGGGGCCGGGGAGCCTCGATAGAGTCGGACCACCACGGCGGCCACCGGATGAGCAGCGAAACCCCGGCAGGGAGCCCACCCGAAGCCTCCCTGCCGCTCGAGTCACAGGTCGAGACCACGCCAATAGCCACTGCGGGCCAGGCGGAGGTTTCGAGCCCCACCGAAGCGCGGACTCCCGATGATGTTCCTAGAGAGTCGGACGGCGCTTCCGGCCCCGCTGACACTGAACCCGCACTTCCCGCTGCCGAGGCCGCTCCCTCTGGCGAAGCGGCAACAGCTGAGGCCAGCGATCCCGCCACCCACCGTTTCGAGTGCCGCAGTTGCGGCTTCGTTTACGACCCGGATGAAGGGGTGAGGAAACTCGCCATCGAGGCCGGCACTCCGTTCCAGGATCTCGATCCGGGCAGCTTCCGCTGCCCGGTTTGCCGCAGCCGGGTGGGGGCCTTCAAGGACATCGGTCCCCGCAACAAGCCGAGCGGCTTCGAGGAGAATCTCAACTTCGGCCTTGGCGTGAACCGCCTCACCCCCGGGCAGAAGAATGTGCTGATCTTCGGCGCCTTCGCCCTGGCGATCGCCTTCTTCCTTTCCCTCTATTCCCTGCGCTGATCCTGTGACCCGCCCATTCCTGCGCCGACTCCTCACCCCCCTGGTCAGCCTGGTGCTCTTGGTGGCCATGGGCCTGGGCCTCGCCGGCTGCGTGACCACCGGCCTCCCCCTGGCCGCTAGCAGCCCCTGGCAGCCCGTGGCCCTGGCCACCCGCTCCAATCCTCTGGATCTGGCCTTCAGCGATGCCAAGCACGGCTTCCTGGTGGGCAGCAACCGCCTGATCATGGAAACGGAGGATGGCGGCGCCACCTGGCAGGAGCGGGCCCTCGACCTGCCCGCCGAGGAGAACTTCCGCCTGATCAGCATCGATTTCCAGGGCGATGAGGGCTGGATCGTGGGCCAGCCCGGGCTGCTGCTGCACAGCACCGACCGGGGTCAGAGCTGGACCCGCCTCTTTCTCGATACCAAGCTTCCCGGCGAGCCCTACTTGGTAACGGCCCTCGGACCGAAGCAGGCCGAACTGGCCACCAATGTGGGGGCGGTGTATCGCACCAATGATGCCGGCAACAGTTGGCAGGCCCTGGTGAGCGACGCCGCCGGCGCCGTGCGCGACCTGCGCCGTGCTGATGACGGCCGCTATGTGAGCGTGAGTGGTCTGGGCAACTTCTACGCCACCTGGGATCCAGGCCAGCCCACCTGGCAGCCACACCAGCGGGTGAGCAGCCAGCGCCTGCAGTCGATGGGGTTCCAGCCTGAGGGCGGCCTCTGGATGTTGGCTCGCGGCGCCCAGCTGCGCTTCAACGCCGATCCCGCTGATGCTGAGGCCTGGAGCAAGCCCGTGGTTCCGATCACCAACGGCTTCGGATACCTTGACCTGGCCTGGGATCCTCAGGGTTCTCTCTGGACCGGTGGTGGCAGTGGAACCCTTTTGGTGAGTGCCGATGGCGGCAAGAGCTGGCAGAGGGATCCGGTGGGCGGCGAGCAGGCCAGCAACTTCACCCGCATCGCCTTCACCCCCGATGGCAAGGGCTTCGTACTAGGCGAACGGGGCTGCCTGCTGCGCTGGGTGGGATGAGCCGCAGCGGGGGCTCGGGCAGCAACTGCTTCCCTCTGTAACCAACCCCCTGCCCCGTCCCCGGGCCCCGCAGCCCGACCCCTAGGATCGGGGAGCTGAATGCTTGGTGCCATGGCTGCCGGCTCTACTGGGGAACGTCCGTTCTTCGAAATCATCACGAGCATCCGCTACTGGGTGATCCATGCGGTGACCCTGCCCGCTATTTTCTTGGCTGGCTTCCTGTTCGTGTCCACGGGTCTGGCTTACGACGCCTTCGGCACGCCCCGCCCTGACGCCTACTTCCAGGCCCAGGAAAGCAAGGCGCCGGTGGTGAGCCAGCGCTACCAGGCTAAAACCCAGCTCGACCAGCGCCTGCCATAAGCGATGACCCAATCCACCGCCCCCACCACGCCGCGCAACTATCCGATCTTCACGGTGCGCTGGCTCTCTATTCACGCCCTCGGCATTCCCACGGTCTTTTTCCTGGGAGCGCTGGCGGCTATGCAGTTCGTCCGCCGCTGATCCCATGGGCCTGCAACGCAACCAGAATCCAAACAACCTGCCGGTTGAACTCAATCGCACCAGCCTCTACCTGGGGCTGCTGCTTATTTTTGTGACCGGCATTCTGTTCACCAGCTACTTCTTCAACTGAGCCCTTTTCGGGTTCAATGAACACACCAAAGGGTCCGCCAAGGATCCCAGCCATTCGCCATTCTCCCTGACCACGAGGTTCCCTGATGAGCGGCAAGAAACGTTCCCTTCCCGACGGCCGGATCCCGGATCGGCTTCCCGACGGTCGGCCGGCCGTCGCCTGGAAAAGCCGCTGGACCGAAGGCGTCCTCCCCTTGTGGCTCGTGGCCACGGCGGGCGGCATGGCAGTGATCTTCGTGGTGGGCCTCTTTTTCTATGGCGCCTATGTGGGTGTGGGTTCCGCCTGATCAGGGCCTCCCCTCCACCACCTCACACGCCTGGCGGTCCCAAGGGGCCGCTTTTTTTGTTGCTGCGGTTGGCCCGTGGAGCCAAGCCTGAGGGCCAACTTCAAACCCGAGCGGTAGGGCAGGTGGGGGCTGCGAGGATCGGCCTCGAGGCGCTGCAGGGCGGGATTGACGACCAGGTCCACGTCCTCCATCGGCACCGACCCAATCAGCATCACATCGCCCAGCACCAAGGCACCGACCAAGTAGCAGCGGTCCTGGAAATCGATCTGAAGCGGCCCCACATAGGGAACCTGGAGCCGGGATGCAGAGCATGAGGGTGCCACGTCGGCTCGGGCGCTCACCGATAGAGGAGTCGTTCACGTAACCCAAGAAACGGTCTGGAAGAAGCAGGGTCGGGGGCACCTTCCTTAGAGGGCTTCGCTAGCCGGCTCAGGGCTGCCGGGATGCCGCCTTGAGGCTCTCCTTCACCATTGCCACCAGCTGCAACACAGGCAGCTGCCGCTCGGGTTGCTCGCCGTGCAGATCCTTAAGTTTCGCCATGCCCGCGGCGGCCTCATCGTCGCCGATCACGGCCGCCCAGGGTGCGCCGCTGCGGTCGGCCCGCTTGAACTGCTTGCCAAAGGCCCCGCCGCTGGCATCGCGCTCCACCACTAGGCCGGCCTGGCGACCCTGGCGGGTGAGCACAAGGGCCTGGCCCTCAGCGGCCTCACCGCGGCTGATCACGTAGAGATCGGGGGCCGGCGCTTCCACCATCGCTTCCCCCTGCCAGAGCAGCAGCACCAGCCGCTCCAGGCCGATCGCCCAGCCCACCGCCGCCGTGGGCGGCCCACCCAGCTGCTCCACCAGGCCGTCGTAGCGACCGCCGCCGCACACCGTGGCCTGGGCGCCGAGCTGGTTGCTGGTGATCTCGAAGGCGGTGTGGCCGTAGTAGTCGAGGCCCCGCACCAGGCGGGGATTGAGCACAAACGGAATCCCAAGCGCCTCCAGGGCCTGGCGCACCCGGGCGAAGCGTTCGTGGCTCTCGCCGGCCAAGGCATCGGCCAGGGTGGGGGCGCCGGCCAGCAGGGCCTGGGTATCGGGGTTCTTGGAATCGAGCACCCGCAAGGGGTTGGTGCTGATGCGATTTTGGGAATCGGGATCAAGCTGGTCGTGGTGGGCCTCCAGCCAGCTCACCAGTTCCGCCCGGTAGCGCTGACGATCCTCGGGGGTGCCCAGGGAATTGATCTCCAGTTGCAGGCCGGCCACACCCAGATCGGCCAGCAGGTCCCAGGCGATCGCGATCGCCTCAGCATCGCTGGTGGCGTCAGCCACCCCGAGCAGCTCTACGCCGATCTGGTGGAACTGGCGCCTGCGCCCCTTCTGAGGCCTTTCGTAGCGGAACATCGGCCCGCTGTACCAGAGCCGCTGAGGGCCCTTCGCTAACAGTCCGTGCTGAATCGCCGCCCGCACCACCGAGGCGGTCCCCTCCGGCCGCAGGGTGCAACTGCGCTCGCCGCGGTCGAGGAAGGTGTACATCTCCTTGCCGACAACATCGGTGGCCTCACCGATGCCGCGCTTGAACAACTCGGTGGCCTCCAGCATGGGCGTGCGGATCTCGCCGATCGCGGCGCGACGGAAGTGCTCGCGGGCCGTGGCCTCGATCCGCTGCCAGAGCGGGGTGTCGCTCGGCAGCAGATCCGATAAGCCGGGCAGACTCTGCAGCGATCCCAAGGCGAAGGGCGCAACGACCCCTCAGTGTGCCCTGTTGACCTGACAGCAAAGAGCCCCATGCCACACAGACCGAACCTCTTTCCCTTGAACACCGTTTCGGTCGACGCCAAGCGATCGCGGTGGCCCTCAGGCGATGTCGGCCGCTGGCGGGTGCAGGTGTTTTCAGGTACCGAAATAATCTCGATACCATTCAGCAAACCGCTCCACCCCAGTCTCGATCGGCGTGGTGGGGCGGAACCCCACCCAGGCTTCCAGGGCTGAGGTGTCGGCGGCGGTGGCGGGCACATCGCCGGGTTGCATCGGCTGCAGATCGCGGATCGCTTCGCGGCCCAGGGCCTGCTCCAGCACCTCGATGAAGCGCAGCAGCGGAATCGGCTGGCTGTTGCCGATGTTGAACAGCCGGTGGGGCACGGCGGCGGTGGCTGGATCGGGGTGGAGCGGATCGAAGTGGGGATCGGCGGTGGCGGGCTTGTCGAGGCAGCGGATCACGCCCTCGGCGATGTCATCGATGTAGGTGAAATCCCGCTGCATCTGGCCCTGGTTGAACACCTTGATCGGCTCGCCGGCCAGGATCGCCCGGGCAAACAGCATCGGCGCCATGTCCGGCCGGCCCCAGGGGCCGTACACGGTGAAGAAGCGCAGGCCCGTGGCCGGCAGGCCATAGAGATGGCTGTAGGTGTGGGCCATCAGCTCATTGGCCTTCTTGGTGGCCGCATAGAGGCTCACCGGATGGTTCACCGGGTGCTGCTCCGAAAACGGCATCTGGCGGTTGCCGCCGTACACCGAACTGCTTGAGGCGTACACCAGATGGGCGACGCCCTGATGGCGGCAGGCCTCCAGCACCGAGCCGAAGCCGACCAGATTGCTCTGGATGTAAATGCCGGGATTCTCGATCGAATAGCGCACCCCCGCCTGGGCAGCCAGATGAACGACGCGGTTGGGCGCTTCGGCGGCTACCAGGGTGGTGAGGGCTGGCCCATCAGCCACATCGACATCCGCAAACCGAAACTGGCCCGCAGCGGCGGCGGCCTCCAGCAGGCCCAGGCGCGAGCGCTTCAGGGCGGGGTCGTAATAAGAATTGAGGTTATCGATGCCCACCACCCGCTCTCCACGCTGCAGCAGCCGCTGCACCACGGCCGCACCGATGAAGCCGGCCGCACCGGTGACCAGAACGGATCCTGCCATCAAGCCTGGGCCAGGCGCTCGCGGAAGTAGGCGATCGTGGGCTCAAGGCCCTGCTCCAGGCTCACCTTCGGCTCCCAGCCCAGCTCGCGGCGGGCCAGGTCGATCACCGGCTGGCGCTGCAAGGGATCGTCTTGGGGCAACGGTCGGCAGACCAGCTCCAGGGAGGGGTTGATGCGATCTCGCACCAGTTCAGCTAGCTGGCGGATGGTGAATTCGCCCGGATTGCCGATGTTGATCGGGCCGGTGTGCTCGCCGTTCATGAGCCGGATCATCCCCTCGATCAGATCATCGGCGTAGCAGAAGGAGCGTGTCTGGCTGCCATCGCCGTACAAGGTGAGCGGCTCACCCTTAAGGGCCTGCACAATGAAATTACTCACCACCCTGCCGTCATCGGGGAGCATGCGGGGCCCATAGGTGTTGAAGATGCGCATCACCCGGATCTCGGTGCCGTGCATGCGTTGGTAGTCGAAGCAGAGGGTTTCGGCGATCCGTTTGCCTTCGTCGTAGCAGGAGCGGATGCCGATCGTGTTCACGCAGCCCCGGTAGCTCTCGGGCTGGGGATGCACCTCCGGATCGCCATACACTTCGCTGGTGCTGGCCAACAGCAGCCGCGCCCCCACCCGCCGGGCCAGGCCCAGCATGTTGTAGGTGCCCAGAAAACTGGTCTTGGCGGTCTTGATCGGGTTGAACTGGTAGTGCACCGGCGAGGCGGGACAGGCCAGATGCCAGATGCGGTCCACCTCGAGGCGGATCGGATCGGTCACGTCGTGACGCACCAGCTCGAAATCGGGATGGCCGAGCCAGTGGCGGATGTTATCCTTGCGGCCCGTGTAGTAGTTGTCGAGGCAGATCACCTCCTCACCGGCGTTCATCAGCCGGTCGATCAGGTGGGAGCCGAGGAAACCGGCACCGCCGGTTATCAGGTTGCGGCGTGCCATTTCAGCCTTCCCCCACGGTCCAGACGTTCAGTCCGGCGGCACGGGCGGCGGCCCCATCGGCCACGGCGCGGGCGTCGAACAGCCAGGCCGGCCGGCGCATCACTCCAGCGATCGAAGCCCAGTCGAGCTGGCGGTAGTCGCGCCATTCGGTGAGGATCAGCACCGCATCGGCGCCGCGGGCCGCCTCAAGCGGAGTGCCCGCCGCCAGCCAGCTGCCATCGGCGCCGAGCGGGCGGGATCCGGCAGCCGCATCGGCCGCCACAGGAGAACGCTCCAAATCGCGGGCAATCTGGGCGGAATCCACCTTCGGATCCACGATCGCCAGCTGGGCCCCCTCCTCGATCAGATCACGGCAAATGCGGATCGCCGGTGCTTCGCGGGTGTCGTTGGTGTCGGCTTTGAAGGCGAAGCCCAGCACCGCCAGGCGCTTGCCGCTCACCGTGCCGAAGAGGCTGTTCACCACAAGCCGAGCGATGCGCTGCTGCTGCCAGGTGTTGAGCCCCACCACGCTCTCCCAGTAGGAGGCCGCCTCCTCGAGGCCGTAGTGGCGGCAGAGATACACCAGGTTGAGGATGTCCTTCTGGAAGCAACTGCCGCCAAAGCCCGGACCGGCCTGCAGGAATTTCGGACCGATGCGGCTGTCGGTGCCGATCGCCCGGCCCACCTCGCGCACATCGGCGCCGGTGGCCTCGCAGAGGGCGGCGATGCTGTTGATCGAAGAGATCCGCTGGGCCAGGAACGCGTTGGCGGTGAGCTTGGAGAGTTCGCTGCTCCAGAGGTTGGTGCGCAGGATCCGCTCCTG
>BJHE01000035.1 GCA_014191755.1 Cyanobium sp. | reverse complement strand
AGCACATCATCGGCGCCGGCATCCAGCAACGACACCACTGGCTCAGAGCCGGAGCGGGCCGTGAGCACCATCACCGGACAATGGAGCTGGCCCGCCAGTCGCAGGGCGGAGGTTTCCTCCAACAATTCGGCGCTTACCAGCAGATCCGGGGATTGCTCCTGGCAGATTTCGATGGCCTCGCGGGCCGTTGCCACCGCCGCCGCCAGATGTCCATCCTGTCGAAGACGCTGGGCCAAAACCGTTCGCAGGGTCGCATGGGGATCAACCACAAGCACCCTGCGGGCCTGGCTGCCATTGTCCGTCGACGTGGACTGCACCATGCAGATGGCGAGTTAGCCCTAGTGGACACAAAGGTTAGGTCACCATATCGGAATACGAAGGATGGAACGCGTATCAGGCGATGCCTTTCAAACCGTCCCCCGGACGGCTTACCGCCCTGTTTTCGGCTCACAAGCTGGCGCCAGGCGCCAGAATGCCGCCATGGGCCCCCGCCCCAAGGAAACGTGCTGCAACACCCCGACGCCATCCGCCACTTCCAGTCGCTCTGCGACGCCTGTCAGGAGCTGTCCAACCGCTTCCACGGCCCCTCGGAACTGCGGCTCTATGCCGATGGGTACCTTCATGCCCTGCGGCGCACCGCCGTGCTTGATCCGCTCTCCCAGCGCCGCCTAGAGGAACTGGTGGACCGGTGGATCATGGATCCCTCCAGCTTTATCGGACCGGACGGCGACCCTCGCACCCTGTTTGAGCGCGAAACGGGCCGCCGCTGAAGTTCGCTCTTGCAGGCCTCCGCCGCTGCGAACCTCAGGAGGCCAGGGCCACCTCGAGCTTCTCGCGCAGCTCACCGGAGTTATACATTTCGATCAGGATGTCTGATCCACCCAAAAATTCCCCCTTCACATACACCTGGGGAATCGTGGGCCAATCGGAGTATTCCTTGATTCCCTGACGGATTTCAGGATCCGATAGCACATCAAAGGTCTCGAAGGGCACAGCCAAGGCCGTGAGGATCTGAACCACGTTGTTGCTGAAGCCACACTGAGGCATCAGCTTGTTCCCCTTCATGAACACGTAGACGGGGCTGGTGGCGATCAGATCGTCGATGCGTTGCTGGGTGGTGCTGTCCATGGAGGAAAGAAGCGAATCGGAACGAAATGGTGCGTGATGCTGGATCAGACCGGTGTGGAGGTCTGCACGGCCAGGGCGTGGATCGCCTCGCTGGCCAGTTCACGGCGAAGGGCCCCGTAGACAAGCTGGTGCTGTTTCACCCGGCCCAGTCCATCAAAGGCGGCGGACACCACCCGCACCTGCAGGTGATCACCACCGCCGGTGAGGTCTTCCACCTCCACTTCGGCATCGGGAAGGGCGCGGCGAATGGCGTCGCGGACCTGCTCCGGCTGGACCATGGAAGGGGATTTCCAAAAGGCCTGCAAAATCTAGGCGTCACCGGCTGAGGGTGGCTTGAGGGCCACGGGACTCAGCCGCCGGGGGCCACGGCGTTGTAAGGAGTGCTCACGAAGCCGATCTCCAGCAGCTGCTGGTAGGCCTTGCGCCCCTGCTCACTGGAGGGGGACATCACCTTCACCACCTCCACCAGCAGCGGCACGGCCACCTCCGGCTGGCCCTGGCGGCGGAACAGGGCGGCCAGGCGCATGTTGGTCTGCACCAGGAGTTCAAGGGCCTGGCGGCTCTTCTCATCCATCTCGCGGGGGATGCGGGCATCCAGACCGCGGAAGGCACCGCTGAGATCGCGGTAGAAGCCCAGCAGCCGGCGGCTGGCATCGCGGGCCTGATCGTAGTGGCGGCGGGCCTCCGCCAGGTTGCCGGCGGCCACGGCGGCGTCACCGCGGGCCACCAGGGTCTTCACGGCATTGATGTCGAAGGCTGTGCCAGTGGCAGCGAGGCTCTTGATTTCCTCTTGGGCCTGGGCACGGGCCGCACCGCCGGTGAGGAACGGCGTGGCGGGCAGCAGCAAGACCAGGGCAGCGGCCCAGCAGGCACTGGCTCGCCAAGGCAGGCGAGGGGAGCTGAAGGGGCGGGGGCTGCCCGGAAGGCGGAGAGCGGCAGAGGCGAAAGGCCTGGTCACGGAAGCGCCAAGGGGGGTCTGAACTTTACGGGGAAGCACCGAAACCCCCCAGGGGGCGGCCCACCAGCTCCCGGGCTTCCCGCTCGGCCCGCACCATCGAGGCAGCGAGTTCAGCGGTGAAGCTGGCGGCGGCGGCACGTCCCCCTTCGCTCACCCCTAGCGCTGAGCCGATCCGGACCGCGGCGGTCTGACCGGGCCGCGGAACGGGCTGGCCGTAGGCAATGCCCACCGGCACCACCCGCACATCCACGCCCTGGCCGGCGGCCAGCTGGGCCAACCGGGCCAGGCCCTGATGGAGCCGCAGCGGTTCGTCGTGGCGATGGATCCGTCCTTCGGGGAACATCACCAGCTGCTCCCCCCGCTCCAACAGATTCACCGAAAGCCGCAAGCTGGCCAGGGTGGGACGGCCCTGATCCACCGGAAAGCAGCCCAGCCGCTGCAGCAGCCATCCCTGGGGTCCCGCCATCTCGTCGCGGGTCACCATGAAACGGATATCCCGACCGGTCACACGACGTCCGGCCGCATAGGGCAGCAGCAGGGCGTCCCAGCGGGCCCGGTGGGTTGGCGCCAGCAGAACCGCACCAGAGCGAGGCAGATGCTCGCGACCCCGCACCATCACCTGGGAGAAGAAACCAGGCAGGGCCACGTCCTGGGTGAGCACCATGGCGAGTGGTGCCAGCCAGGGGCTGACGCCGTTGCAGACACTGCGCTCACGGGCCGCAATCAAAGCGCCACCGGCACCGCCTTCGATCGGCGCACCGGAAACAGCCGCAGCCTCCAGGGAGCTGGTGCTGACGGCAGGCACCGTTGACTCGATGGCCGGGCCCTCGACCGCCATGGGAGAAGAAAGGATGGGTGGGATCCATCGTGAAACTAAGGTCCTAACCAGGGTCTCGCAGCACCACCGCGGGCAGTTGGCCCGTCGGCCGATACGGTTTGCCAACCCGTTCTCCCCTGCCCGAGCAGGTGCGGTTCTATGGCCAGCCTTGGCGTGAACATCGATCACATCGCCAACGTGCGCCAGGCGCGCCGCAGCGTGGAACCCGACCCCGTGACCCACGCCCTGCTGGCCGAACTCGGCGGTGCCGATGGCATCACGGTGCACCTGCGGGAAGACCGTCGTCATATTCAGGACCGGGATGTGGAACTGCTCCGCCAGACCGTGCGCACCCGGCTGAACCTGGAGATGGCGGCCACCGCCGAGATGGAGGCGATCGCCCTGCGCATCCGCCCCGACATGGTGACCCTCGTGCCCGAACGCCGCCAGGAGGTGACCACCGAAGGAGGACTGGATGTGGCCTCCCAGGTGGCGGAGCTGGGCGGGATCGTGGAGCGGCTCCAGGGGGCGGGGATCGGCGTGAGCCTGTTCGTGGATCCGGTGGCCCAACAGCTCGATGCCAGCTGCGCCACCGGGGCCCGCTGGGTGGAACTGCACACCGGCCGCTATGCCGAGGCCAGCTGGCAGGAGCAGCCCACGGAACTGGAGCGGCTGGCCGGCGGCTGCGCCATCGCCCGCCAGCTGGGGCTGCGGGTGAATGCCGGCCACGGACTCACCTACGCGAACGTGGAACCGGTGGCCGCGATCGAAGGGATGGAGGAACTGAACATCGGCCACACGATCGTGGCCCGCGCCCTGGCGGTGGGTCTGCAGGCGGCGGTTCGAGAGATGCGGGCGCTGATTCAGAATCCCCGCCGCGACCCCCTGTTCGGCAGCCGATTTCCATGAGCACCTACCACTTCATCGCCGCCAGCGAGGCCTTCCTCACCGTGGAGGAGCCCCTGGAGGAGGTGTTGCGCGAGCGGGTGCGCAACTACGGCGAACAAGGCAAGGCGATCGATTTCTGGCTGGTGCGGCGACCTCTCTTCCTGGAGGCCCCGGAGCTCGCCGCCGCCGCCAGCTCGGTGCCGCGGCCCGCGGCGGCGGTGGTCTCCACCGATGAAAAGTTCATCACTTTTTTGAAGCTGCGGCTGGAGTTCGTGGCCAGGGGCCAATTTGAGGCACCCTCCGCCACCATCCCCGACGCCCTGGCCGGGGCAGCCTGAGGGCCCTCAGAACAGCCCGAGGAACCGTTTGCGACCCTCTTCGCCCGCTTCAGGATCGGCGGGGTCAGGAAGGGAACGGGCTGAACGCCCCTGGCCGCCATCCTGGTGGTAGCGAGGTTTGTTGTCGCCGATGGTGAGCAGGGCCTCCTTGTTCTTCCACCAGATCCAGTCACGGATCGGAGGGGTCTGCAGCAGATCGCGGCGGCTGAGGCCCAGGCCCAGCTTGCGCGAGGCATCCAGCAGCACCTCCACCATGCCGTCGCCGTCGGAGCAGCGGGCCAGGGCTTCGTTGGTGCGTTTGGCGCCATTGAGGGCCTTCACCAGCAGCGCCACCCGCTGGCCCACCGGCAGCGTCGCTGGATCCATGCGCACCCCCCACACTGCCGGCACCGTATCAGCGTTGTTTCCACCCGGGGGCCCAAGCGCAGCGACCGCAAAGCTGGGATCTGCCGAGATCCGCCGGTCGTCAAGACCACACGGTGGAGTGACGGGGCTGACAGATCGGGGGGGAACGGGCAAGACTGGCAACGAAGCATCGTTCCGATGACCCCCCTTTCCAGTCCGCCTCACCACTGGGTGATCGGGGACATTCACGGTTGCGCCGAGGCCCTCACCACCCTGGTCGCCAAGCTGCCAGCGTCCGACCGTCTGATCTTCTGTGGTGATCTGATCAATCGGGGCCCCCACATCGAAACGGCCATGGACCTGGCTTGGGAGCTCGTGGAGCGGGGCCGGGCCGTGTGGCTGCGAGGCAACCACGAGGCTGCGCTACTGACCGATCTGCGTCGTGGTGACTGGCGGACTCTGGTGGGCTGCGACACCTACCGACAGCTCGGCGACCAGGGCTGCCGGGCCTGGCAGGAACGCCTGGAGGGCCTGCCCCTGGCCTACTGGGGCGATGGCTGGGTGGCCACCCACGCCGGCTTTGATCCGCTCACCTGGCGGCCCCACCTCTCGATCCGGCTTGCCTTCTGGCAGGCCTACGACGGCCGCTTCGGCACGGTGGTGGTGGGCCACACCCCCGGCCCCGGGGTGCGCCGGATCGGTTATGGCGAATCCATCGTGCTGATCGACACCGGAGCCTGCTATGGCGGCCAACTCACCGCCTACTGCCCGGAAACCGGCCGCACGGAGAAGGCGGATGGGCCGAGAGTGCCATCGTTCCGACCCCGGCGGCTCAGCGCTATCCGTTGATCTCTCGGCCATGGCCGAGACCCGTTCGCCGGCGGCATCGGAGGGCGGAGACTCTGAAGGAGACCATCGGCCGTGCTGACCCTCCACCGCAGCAACCGGGCCGAGGTTCTGGCTGAACTGCTGGGAACGCTGCTGCGCCTCTCACCCCCCGATCCCTTCACACCGGTGGAGGTGGTGGTCAACACCTGGCCCACCAGCCGCTGGCTGGGTGAACGGCTGGCAATGGAACTGGGTGGTGTGGCGGCCAACCTGCGCTTTCCCTTCCCTGGCACCCACCTGCGCGGAATCGTGGATGGGATCTTGGCGGATAGCGACCACGAAGCGGGCCCGGAAATCGCCTGTGAGCCCCCCAGAGAGCCGCCAAGCGGAAACCACGAGGGCATCGACCCCTGGCGGGCCGAGCGGCTGGTGTGGACCGTGCTGCCCCTGCTGCCGGCGGTGGCGGCCGCCGCCGAGGGGGAACCTCTGCGGCGCTGGCTGCGGGAACGGGATCCCACCCGCCAACTGCGCCTCGACACCTGGACCCTCGCCCGCGCCATCGCCGACGCCTTCGACGACTACGCCCTGTATCGCCCCGACCTGCTGCGGGCTTGGGAGGCCGAGCAAAACCAGGAAACCGGGGCCGAAACTCTGCCCGCCAGCCAGCTCTGGCAGCCCCTCCTCTACCGCGAGCTGCGCCGGCGGCTGGGGCGGGAACCCTTCAGCCTGCGGGTGGAACGGGCGATCGAACGGCTGCGGCACCTACCGCCGGATCCTGAGCTACAGCCCCTGCGGCTCTTCGGCCTGAGCAGCCTGGCCCCGGTGCAGGTGCGCCTGCTGCAGGCCCTCAGTGGCCGCCAGCCGGTGGACCTCTACCTGCTCACCCCCTGTCCGGACCTCTGGGAACGCTGCTCCGCCCGCCGGCTTCGTCTCAGTGATTCCCTCGCCCTGGCCGATCCCCTCGACACCGACTGGCTGCTGCATGCGCCGCCCCTGGAAGCCCGCTTCGGACGGCTCGGGGCCGAATTCCAGCAGCTGCTGGAGGGCACCGGTGAGGTGCAGTTCGGTGCCTGGAGGGAGGACGATCTGTTTCTGCGCTCCACCACGATCCCGGAGCCGGATGCTCCCCCCCTGCTCCACCAGCTCCAGGATCAGCTGGCCGCAGGGACCATCCCCGGGGGGATGCACTGGGACGAAGCCGACCACTCCCTGGAATTCCACGCCTGCCCCGGTGCCCTCCGGCAGGTGCAGATCGTTCGCGACCGGCTGCTGCAGTTGATGGCCGCCGACCCCAGCCTGGAGCCCCGCGACATCCTGGTGATGACCCCCCAGGTTGATCGGCTCGCGCCCTTGGTGGGCGCTGTGTTCGGCGACAGCGAGGCCACCGGCGTGGCCCTGCCCTGGCGGCTTACGGACCGAAGCCAGCAGGCCGAAGGGGGGATCGGCCGCTGCCTCCTGGCCCTGCTGCAGCTCGGTGGGGCCCGGCTCACGGCCTCGGGTCTGGAGGGGGTGCTGGCCTGCGGCGCCCTCCTGGAGCGCTTCCAGCTCACGGCGGAGGAGGCTGGCCGACTCCACGAACTGCTGCAGCGCACAGGATTCCGCTGGGGGCTCGACGGCCGGGATCGCGGCGGCGACCCCACCCATTCCCTCGGCTGGACAATCGACCGGTTGCTGCTGGGGCTGGTGCTCCCCACCAGTGCCGGCCTGGCGCCCGGCATCGAAGCCCCCACCGCGCCAGCCGCCAGCGGCGCTCCACTGGAGCTCAGCGGCCGCTGGCTGCACCTACTCACCCAGCTGCGCCACTGGTTGAGGGAGCTGGGTCAGCCAGCGACCCCCAGGGCCTGGGCGGAACGGCTGCGCCTCCTCCTCGCCGACCTCTTCGGCGATGGCGGGAGCGCCGCCGCCGAACTGCCCGAGCTGCTCGCCGCCCTTGAGAGATGGCGGGAGCTTGCGGGGGAATCGCCCCTGCAACTTGAGGCGCCGGTGGCTGCGGCGGTGCTGCAGGAAGCCCTGGCGGCCGGGAGCGGCCGCTTTGGCCATCGCAGCGGGGCGCTCACGATCAGCGCCCTCGAACCGATGCGGGCCATCCCCCACCGCGTGATCGTGCTGATGGGCCTGGATGCCGGGGTGTTTCCCCGCGCCGGGGTGCGACCCGGCTTCCATCTGCTGGAACAGCGCCGCCGCCTGGGGGATTCCAACCCCGCGGACCAAGATCGCTATGTGCTCCTGGAGGCCCTGCTCTCGGCCCGCAGCCACCTCCTGATCACCTGGAACTGCCGCGACGACCGCCGCGGCGAGGCACTCGAGCCGGCGGCCCCGGTGCGCCAGTGGCTCGACTGGCTCGGCGCGAATCTGGCCCTGGCCGCCCGTGACGGCGCTGGATGCTCGGCCGACCCATGGATTCCAAGACTTGTGGTGAATCACGCCGCCAGTCCGCTGGAGCGGGCCAATTTCCTGCCCAAGGGCGGTCGCCCTCCGGCCAGCTGCGACCGGCGCCAACTGGCGGCCCGCCGTCTGCTCGACCAACCGGGGGCACAGGGAACCGCACCGCTGCTGCGGCGCCCCATGCCCGCCGGCCCCGGAAGCGACACCGCCCCCGCCGCCGAACCGTTCGAGGACCTGCGTGCCTGGTTGATGGCCCCCCAACGGCAGTGGCTACGGGATCTGGGACTGCGGCCCTCGGAGTGGGAGCGCAGCCCAGAAGATCTCGAGGCCCTCAGCCTGGGGGAGCGGGAACGCTCAAGCCTGCTGCGCAGCCTCGGGATCGGCGACACCAATGCCCAGCAGGACATCGACTGGCTGGAGCGGTGCCGCGGCCAGGGGCTCCTGCCCCCGGGCAGCGCCGCCATCCTGGAGGCCCGTCACCTGGACACGCGCCGCCGGGACCTCCAAGGCCAGGCCGCCGCCCTCGGAACGCCCTGGCAGGGGGAGGTGGTCTGGGGAGCCTGGCGCAGCACGCAACGCTGGCAGGGGGACTCGGTGCTGGTGACGCACTGGGCCAGGGGAGGTCCAATCCAGCTGCTGGATCTGTGGCTCCAGTTGGTTCTCGCCGCGGCCACCGGCCGGAGCCACGACCATCTCCCAGGGCGCGGCGTGCTGCTGGCCCGGGACAAGGGTGATCGGATCGCTGCCACCACCTTGATCGCCCCGGATCCGGAGGCGGCCCGGCGTGAGCTGGAGCGGCTGGCTGCCCTTCGTGATCAATGGCGTGAGGTGTGCTGGCCTGTGCCGCCGCGAACAGGCTGGAGCTGGTGGGAACAGGAGCGGGCCGGCACCTCCGGCCTGGCGGCGGCCCAAAGGGAGTGGGAGGGAGGTCAGCAAAGCCGCGGCGAGCGGGAGCAGAGCGAGATGGAGGCCTGCTTTGGAGGCGAGCTGCCGGTGGCGGACCTGCTGGAGAGTCCGTTCGCAGCGTTGGCCCAGGAGCTGTTCGAACCGATCCAGGCGGCCCTGGAGCCGAAGAAGAAGGCGCGGGGACAACGCTGATGGCCCGCTTCGACGCCAATCGCTTTCCCCTCACCCCGGGCGTGCACCTGCTCGAGGCCAGTGCCGGCACCGGCAAGACCTTCGCCCTGGCCCATCTGGTGCTGCGCCTGGTGGCCGAGAGGGGCTGGTCCCTGCGGGAGCTGCTGGTGGTGACCTACACCGAGGCCGCCGCTGCGGAGTTGCGCGATCGGATCGCCACCCGGCTGCAGGCTGCCCTGACGGCGCTGGAAAACCAGGCCCCCGGCGACCCCGCGCCCCCCCTGAAGCCCCCTGCGGTGGATGCCACCCTCACGGCCTGGCTGGAGACGTTGAGGTCGGAGGAGGCCGCTCAGGAGCCGGCGCTGCTGCGCGGCCGCCTGCTGCTGGCCCTTGAGGAGCTGAGCGGCTCCGACATCACCACGATCCACGGCTTCTGCCGCCGCACCCTGCAACGCCAGGCCCTGGAGGCCGGCTGTGCGCCGGATCTGCGGATCGAAACCCAGAGCGACGGCCTGCTGGCCCAGGTCGTTCACGACTACTGGCAACAGCAGGTGCTGCCCTTGCCTGTGCACCTGGTGGCGGGCCTGCTGGACGCCCGGATCGACCCCGACCTGATCGAGACCCTGCTCACCACGCTCGATGGCGATCCGGCCCTGAGGCTCGAACCGCTGCCGACCGGCTTGAGCCCCGAGACGCCCCTGGGCGAGCTCCTACCGGCAATCGTTCGCCAGCGCTGGGAGGGGTTTCTGGCCCAGTGGCGGGAGCGGGGGGAAGCCCTGGTCAAGGAGTTCTGCAGCACGGCGGCGCAATGGAGCAGCCAGCGGACGGCGGATGGCAAAGCGCCCAGGATCCAGCCCTATGCGACCCGACACACCAAGGATCGGGTGGCCGAGCTCAACGATTGGATCGCCACTCAGCCCACGGAAGGCGACTACGAGGAGGTGCGGAACCACATTCTGCTCAGCGGCTACTTCCACCCGGGCACCTTCTGCCGCATGGCCCGCAAGCTGGAGGGGAAACAACCACAGCGCCTGCCCCAGGAACCTCTGCTGAGGGCCGTGGCGGCGCTGCTGGATGGTCCGGCCGAGCTGGTGCTGCTCCACGCCTGCCACTGGGGCCGCGCCGAGCTGGTGCGCCGGCGGGAGCGGCGGGGAATGACCACCTTCTCCGAGCTGCTTGAGCGGCTCGATCCGGGACTGGACGACGGCGTGGCCAGCCCGTTGCTGGAGGCGGTTGCGCGGCGTTACCGCGCCACCTTGGTGGATGAGTTTCAGGACACCGACCCGATCCAGTGGCGCATCCTGCGGCGGGCCTTCGGCCAGGGCCTCCATCCCCTGGTGCTGGTAGGCGATCCCAAGCAGGCGATCTACCGCTTCCGCGGCGGCGACCTCGACACCTACCGCGCCGCCAGTCGCCAGGCTGGCGAACCCTGGGAGCTGGTGGAGAACCACCGCTCCACCGAGGCGCTGGTTGAGGGCTTCAACGGCCTGATGGTGCCCGGCCTGCGGCGCTCGCAGCTGGCGGTGCCCGCCGTGAACGCCAGGGCCAACCGCCAGGGGCCCCAGGGGCCGCCAATCGATCTGCTCTGGCTCGGGCCTGAGCCAGCCGGCGATCCGAATCTCCCAAGTCGCACCGACCTGGAGACCCGGCTGCCAGCCTGGATCGCCAGCACGGTGGAGGAGCTGCTCGCCGCGGGGCTGCGGGTGGTCGACAAGGGAGCGGAACGCACCCTGGAGGCCGCCGATTACTGCCTGCTGGTGAGTCATCACCGCCAGGCGGAGCAGCTGCGCCAGGCCCTGGAGCGCCGTGGCATTGCCAGCCGGCTGGTGAGCAAGGCGGATGTGTTCGACACCCCGGCGGCCACGGCCCTGCAGCGCTTCCTCGATGCCCTGGCCGATCCGGCCGACCCCAACCGGCTGCGGCTGCTGGCCTCCTCCCCCCTCCAGGGCTGGAGCGCCGAGCGGATCGCGACCACCGATTCGGCCGGCTGGAGCTCCCTGGCCGGCCGGTTGGATGGCCTGGCCCGCCAGCTGCCGCGCCGGGGCCTGCTGGGGGTGCTCGCCGACTGGCTGGGGGCCGACACCCTGGCGCGCCTGGCCTGGGGCGGTCGGCTACTGGCGGACCTGCAGCAGGTAGCCCAGCTGGTGCAGGAGCACCTCCATGGCGAGCAGCTTGGGGCCGCGGCCGCGGCCGACTGGCTGCGCCGGCTGCGGCTAGCGGAGGACCGGGTGGTGCCGGAGGAACACCAGGCCAATAGCGACCGGGCTGATGGGGCGGTGGCGGTGGTCACGATCCACCGCAGCAAAGGCCTGGAATTCCCGCTGGTGATCTGCCCCTACCTGTGGGAATCCGCCTCGGGAGGGGCGCGCGGTCCGGGCCGGATCGGCCGGCGCTGGCATCCTGCGGGCGTCGACGGACCCCACCTTGATCTGCACCTGAACAGCGGCTGGGGCCCGGGCTACGAGGCCGATCGGCAACAACGGCTTGCAGAAGAGCAGGAGCGGGAGCGGTTGGCCTATGTGGCTCTCACCCGAGCGCGGCACCGGCTGGTGCTGGCCTGGGGCCCGGCCCGGGATCAGCAGTGCAACCCCCTCTTCCCGTGGCTGTTCGCTGATGAAGCGCTGCCGGAGCTGGACGACGACAGCCTGGCCACCATCGCGCCGGCGCTGTGGCGGCAAAGGCTGGAGCAAGCCATCAGCGAACGGGCCCTGCCGATACGCCTGCTCGATCCCCCACCAGCCCCCACCGCGCCGCCACGGCGATCAACTCCATCGCCGCAGCAGGAGCTGGTCGCCGGTCCGGTGCCCCGGCGCCGCCTCGACAGCCGCTGGGGCCGCAGCAGCTACACCAGCTGGACCCAGGCCAGTCACGCGGCCCTGGCGCCCGCGGCCCTGGAGGAGGGACGAGACACCCTGGATCCGGACGCCCCCGCCGAGGAAGGCGGCGGG
The DNA here is from genome assembly GCA_014191755.1 of Cyanobium sp. GTDB lineage: Bacteria > Cyanobacteriota > Cyanobacteriia > PCC-6307 > Cyanobiaceae > Cyanobium. The sequence goes on along the minus strand of BJHE01000035.1, from coordinate 13,848 downwards.
GTACCCCTGGATGGGAAGCCCGTTGCACACGATTCCCCGTCGGCACAGGCCGGGAGGAGCCAGAACGGCTCCAGCGCTCAACAGCTGAGCGGTGCAGAAACGGTGGCCAGGGGAACACCCGGGCTCCAGCCAGCGCCAGAAGCGGAGAACCAGAATGAAGACAGCAGCACGATGGCCTGGCCCGACCAAGGACCCCTGGCCGCCTTCCCCCGCGGTGCCGCCGCCGGCGACTGCCTGCACCGCATCCTAGAACGCGTCGAACTCACCAGCCAGCTCCAGGCAGCCCCGGAGGCCACGGAGCTGGTGGAGCGGGAGCTGCGTCGGGCCGGCCTGGAGCGGGAATCGCCGGATGGGCTGCTGCAGGGTCTCGAGCGAATGCGCACCACCCCCTTTGGCGGACCGCTGCAGGGGCTGCGGCTGGCGGATCTGCCGGCCTGCCGCCGCCTGCACGAGATGAATTTCGACCTCACCCTGGAGCGGGTGCGCGCCGCCGATCTGGCCACCGCCTTCGCCAACCACCCAGGCGGCCTGTTCGGCGCCGACTACGCCGCCAGCCTTGCCCAGCTTCCGATCGATAGCAGCGGCTTCCTCACCGGCTCGATCGACCTGGTGTTCCGAGCCGATCCGGAAGCGGCGGGGGGTGACGGGCGCTGGTGGGTGGCCGACTGGAAGAGCAACTGGCTGGGTCAGCGCGATGACGATGGCCAGCCCTTGGCCTGCGGTCCCCGCCATTACAGCCAGGCAGCGATGGCCGCCCTGATGGCAGCAAGCCACTACCCGCTCCAGGCCCATCTCTACCTAGTGGCCCTGCACCGCTACCTGGGCTGGCGCCTGCGCGGCTATGACCCCCTGGTGCATCTGGGGGGCTACGCCTACGTGTTTCTGCGAGGAACGCCGGGGCCCGCGGGGGAAGCGGCCCTGCCCGGGTCGGTGCCGGGGATGGTGGTGGAGCGGCCGCCGCTGGGGAGGATCCTGGCGCTGGATCAGGCCCTGGGCGGCGGGTCGGTCGCGGCGGGGAGGCCATCCTGATGGCGCCCAGACGCCGGCAGCGGGAGCAGCCCGCCTGGCTGGCCCCACTCCAGAGCGCTCTGGTCGAGGCCCTGCCCCGCCTCTATGGCACAACGGCCAGCCCCGGTCTGGCGGCCCTGATCGCCGATCTGGTGGCTGCCCTGGAACAGGGGCGGCTGTCCATTCCCCTGCCGCCGGAGCTGGCGGCGGATGCGCTCGCCGAGTCGGCGTTATGCCGTGATCCCGACGGTCCCCTGGTGATCGAGGCCGATCAGCTGAGCTGGCGCCGCTGGCACGACCTTCGCGAATCGGTGCTTTCAGCCCTGCTGGAGCGGGTGCGACCCCTGGACACCGCAGACCCCACCCCAGCGCCGCTTGCTCCAGCGGGGCATGCCCGAGACACCGCCGCCCCAATCCCGGGCAGCTCCGTTGGCCCAACGGCCACCGCAACCCTCGATGCTCGCCAGTACCAGGCCGTCGAGGCGGTGCAGACCCATCGGCTGGTATTGCTCCAGGGCGGGCCCGGCACCGGCAAGACGAGCACGGTGGCCCGCATGCTCGCCGCAGCGCTGGAGAGGGATCCCGCCACCCGCGTCCAGCTGGCCGCCCCCACCGGCAAGGCCGCCGCCCGCCTGCGGGCGGCCACCGGCGGCCGCCATCCCTGCGGCACCCTGCACCGCCTGCTGGAGAGCCGCGGCGACCATTTCGCCCGCAACCGCCACCATCCCCTCCCCCTGGATCTGCTGGTGGTGGACGAGGTGTCGATGGTGGATCTAGCCCTGATGGCGGCGCTGCTCGAGGCCCTCCCCGCCAGCGCCCGGCTGGTGCTGGTGGGCGATCCCGCCCAGCTGCCGCCGATCGCCACCGGGGCCGTGCTGCTGGATCTGCAGCAGCCGGATCTGCAGGCCTGCCTGGGGGACGCCGCCATCACCCTCACCACCACCTACCGCAACAACGGCGCCATCGCGGCCGTGGCCACCGCCCTGCGCGACGCCGCCGCCCCCCCGGCTCACGGCGGAGCGATCGCCCCCCCGGCGTCTGGCAGCGGTGTCGCCCCCCTGCCGCTGATCCAGCCCCTGCTGGAGGGTCTGGGGCCGAACGACAACCTCGCCTGGCGCCAGGAGATCGGCCGCCGCCTCCCCGCCGGGGTGCTCATCAGGCTGCGGAGCCAGCTCGGTGCCCTCGCGGAGAAGGCGGCCCGGTGCCGCCCGGCGGCGCCCGATGGCTGGCAGGCCCTGCTGGCCGAACGGGACCGCCTGCTGGTGCTCTCCCCGGTGCGGCGAGGCCCCTGGGGTGTGGACGCGATCCACCGGGCCGTGCTCGGCGAAACCGCTTCAGGCCCTGCCGCCTCCTGGCCCGAGGGCCTGCCGGTGCTCTGCACTCGCAACCTGCCGGAGCTGGGCCTGGCCAACGGTGATGTGGGGGTTCTGGTGGGCAGGGCGGACAGCGACGACCGCCAGATCCTCTTCGGAGGGGAGAAGCCGCTGTGGGTTCACCCAGCCCAGCTGGCTGGCGCCGCCGAACCTGCCCTGGCGCTCACGGTGCACAAGGCCCAGGGGAGCGAAGCCGCGGAGGTGATCGTGCTGCTGGGCGATGCCGAGCCGGATGGGCGCCTGCTCTACACCGCCCTCACCCGAGCCCGGGATCGGGCCGAGCTGATCACGCCGAGCTGATCGCCCCGAGCTGGTTGTGGCGTGCTGGTTGTGTAGTGCTGGTTGTGGCCAGGGCCCGATCCAATCTTGCGGCGCCGCAAAGCCCTGGCCAGACTCAGCTGCAGGCAAGGCCCAGCGGCCTTTTCGATGTCCATCCCCTCCTTCACCACCGCAAACGGCTCCCGCGGCGACCACGAGTCCTTCGGCTGCCAGGCGCCAGCCCTGCGGGTTGAGCGCCCCTGGGGATGGTTCGAGACCCTGATCGACGCGCCGCCGTCAAGCCCACCGGACGGTCGGGGCGGCTACGCCGTGAAGCGGCTGTGGATCTCGCCCCGCTGCCGGATCAGCCTGCAGCGGCATCACCACCGCAGCGAGCACTGGGTGGTGGTGTCCGGCTATGGGGAGCTGGAGTGTGGCGATGGGCCGATTGCGGCCCAGCCGGGAACAACGCTCTTTGTGCCGGTCGGGGCCATTCACCGCGCCAGCGCCGGCGCCGAAGGGCTGCTGATCGTGGAGGTGCAGCGGGGCGATGAACTCCGGGAGGACGACATCGAGCGTGTTGAGGATGATTACGGCAGGGTGGTATGTTCTTAAAACAACCTTTGAACAAAGGCAAGGCGGCGGGAGTCCGGGATGGCATCGGTCCATCCGGCACTTACCAATGGGTCGCTGCCGGCCTGCGGATGAAGGATTCACCCAGGCCCCACCTTGACCCAGACCCTTGAAGGCGGCACCGCGATCGGTGCCTCAATCCCTGCTGCGACCACTTTCGCGGCCGAACTCGAGACCACGGTCAGCGAAGCTGATCTGGTCATTCCCAACGACGGGTGTGACGACCAACACGGCGAACGGGCCGAGGCCGGAGTCTCCGAACCGTCCCTGGTGCTTGCTGAGCAGGACCCATCCCTGATCCAGCCAGAGTTCCTGCAAACCCTTGACGCGGAGCCAGTAACACCGGAAGCCTCCGACCACTCCCTTCCCGCTCCAGGCTTCGCCGGCTTCGGCCTGGGTCAGGAACTGCTAGAGGGCCTCGACGCGCTGGGCTTCCGCGAGCCCTCGCCGATCCAGAAGGCCGCGATCCCCGAGCTGCTGCTTGGCCGCGACCTGGTGGGCCAGGCCCAGACCGGAACCGGCAAGACGGCGGCCTTCGGCCTGCCCCTGCTGGAGCGCCTCGACCTCGGCCAGCGCACCCCTCAGGTCCTGGTGCTCACTCCCACCCGCGAGCTCGCCCTGCAGGTCGCCGAGGCGATCACCTCCTACGCCACCCGGCTGAGGGGCGTAAAGGTGCTGGCCATCTACGGCGGCGCCGATTTTCGCGACCAGATTCAGCAGCTGCGCCGTGGCGTGCACATCGTGGTGGGCACTCCCGGCCGGGTGATGGACCACATGCGCCAGTCCACCCTAGACCTCTCGGGCCTGCGCTCCCTGGTGCTCGATGAGGCCGATGAGATGCTCCGCATGGGCTTCATCGACGACGTGGAGTGGGTGCTCGAACAACTGCCCACCGAACGACAAGTGGTGCTCTTCTCGGCCACGATGCCGTCTGAGATCCGGCGCATCTCCCAGAAATATTTGCGCGATCCCGCCGAGATCACCATCCGCACCAAGGCCGCCGATGGCCGCCGCATCCGGCAGCGCTATTTGATGGTGAATGCACCCCAGAAGATCGAAGCTCTGGAACGGGTGCTCGAAGCCGAGCGTAGTGAAGGCACGATCATCTTCGCCCGCACCAAAGCGATCACCCTCACGGTGGCCGAATCGCTCGAACAGCACGGCTACGAAGTGGCGGTGCTCAACGGCGATGTGCCTCAGAACCTGCGCGAGCGCACGATCGAGCGCCTGCGCGATGGCCGGGTCGATGTACTGGTGGCCACCGACGTGGCCGCCCGGGGCCTCGATGTCGAACGCATCAGCCTGGTGATCAACTACGACATCCCCTTCGACGGCGAGGCCTACGTGCACCGCATCGGCCGCACCGGCCGGGCCGGCCGCAACGGCGACGCCATCCTCTTCCTCACCCCCCGGGAGCGCCGCTTCCTCGGGGGGCTGGAGCGGGCCACCGGCCAGCCGATCGAGCCGATGGAAGTGCCCTCCAACGCCACGATCAACCAGCACCGCCTCGACCTGATGCGCCAGCGCCTCACGGAGCGGCTTGAAAGCCCCAGTGGCAGCGATGAGGAGCGTGCCCTGATGGCGGAGATCCTGCAGCGGGTGACCCAGGAGCAGAACTGCAGCGGCGAGGCGCTAGCCCTGGCCGCCCTGCAGCTGAGCCTGCGCGGCAAGCCGCTGCTGCTGGAGGGTCAGGAGAACTGGGCGACACCGCGCAATCCCCGCGATCGCGACCGCCTGCGTGATGGCGAGCGAGGGCGGCCCGGTGACCGCTCACCGCGCGGCGGCGGTGGCACCGAGCCGGCCGATGGCCCGCCAGAAGCCCACATGGAGCGCTTTCGCATTGAGGTGGGCTGGCGCGATCGGGTGAAGCCTGGCAACATCGTTGGTGCAATCGCCAACGAGGCTGGTCTGAACGGCCGTTCGATCGGTCGGATCCGGATCTTCGACAGCCACAGCACCGTGGATCTTCCCCGAGGTATGCCCGAAGACGTGTTCAACGGTCTGCGGAGCCTGAAGGTGATGAATAGAGAGCTGAAGATTTCGCGGTTGCCCGCCTGACCCCCATCCTCTATCCCAGGGCCCCATCCAGACGACGCCCGCCGATCACGATGAAACCCGCCCTCCTTCCTCTGGTCTTGAGCGTTGCCCTGGGCATAACCCCAGCAGCAGCGGCCCGTGCTGACGGGCTGGGGGACATCGTGAAGGCGGTCTGCCTGTCAGCCTTCGAGAACGAAATGAGTCTGGTTGGCAAGGTGCCCCCTGCCGGTATGGCCAGCTATGCCTGCACGTGCGTAGAGCAGCGGATTCGGACAGGCAGCGGCATTGAAGCTGCCCGCTCCCATTGCCGGCAGGCCACCGCCGAGCGGTTCCCGATTTAAAGAAACCCAGGGCAAGCGCCCCGACTCTTCAGCTGATCGGAGCCCTTGATCGAGCGCCGCGGGGATGGGCGGAGGGATTCAGGAGTAAATCTCAGTCACTGCTGCGGTGCTCAGCACCGTGAGATCGGCCAAAGCAAGGCTCTCGATCGAAGCGATCAGGGCCGTCTGAACTTCCAGGTTTTCACTGCAGATCAGGGTCTGCAGGAGGTCAAACCGATCCTGGGGGGCCAGTTCGCCGTCTTCGCACCAGCTGAGGCTCCAGGGGACTGGAATCTTGGTCATAGCGGGACCGCGCTTGGGATCGCGGGAGATCAGAGTTTGCTGACAATGAAGCATTTTGCCGCTCAAGGCCAGTCTTCTTCACAATCGCTCCCTCGCCGCCGCGGGCTTCCGCCTCCTGCAGCGCCCAGGTGGAGTCGGTGGGTCCAAGTTGTAAGCTTGAATCGATTCCAAGGCGTTCAGGCTTCCCTTCGGCACGCTCAGCCGGCTGCGACCCCACAGGGCGCGACCTCTTCCAAGGCTCCGACCTCCGGTCTTCTCCGTTCACTGGCTTTCCCCGGGTATCCCAGCATCAGACGAATCAGTTCCAGGCTTTTCAGTGAATGACCATCTACGTCGGCAACCTCTCGTTCCAGGCTGAACGCGAAGACCTGCTTGATCTTTTCGGCCAGTACGGCGAAGTCCGTCAGTGCAGCCTCCCCCTCGACCGCGAAACCGGCCGCAAGCGTGGCTTTGCCTTCGTGGAGCTCGCCGACGATGCCGCCGAGCAAAAAGCCATCGATGACCTTCAGGACGTCGAATGGATGGGTCGCATGATCCGCGTCAACAAAGCCACCCCCCGTGAAGGCGGTGGTGGTGGTGGTGGCGGCCGCGGCGGTTATGGCGGCGGCGGCGGTGGTCGCGGCGGCGGCGGCGGTGGCTATGGCGGCGGCGGCGGCGGCGGCCGCTCCGGTGGTGGCGGTGGCTACGGCGGCGGCGGCGGTGCTAGTGCCGGGGGCGGCGGTGGCGGCTACGGCGGTGGCGGTGGCGGTGGCAACCGCTGGTGATCCAGTCCCCCCGTTGAGATCCTCGGCACCTGGGCTGCAGCGGCTGATCAGGCTGCTACGGCCCCATCGCCGCAGCATTGTTCTGGCGGCCAGCTGCTCAGTTCTCAACAAGCTCTTCGATCTCGCTCCGCCGGTGCTGATCGGCCTAGCGGTCGATGTGGTGGTGAAGCGCAATGGATCCTGGCTGGCGGGCTTTGGTGTGCCCTCGGTGCCAGGCCAACTCACCGTTCTCGCCATCCTGTCGTTCCTGGTCTGGAGCGCCGAATCCCTGTTCGAGTACCTCTACGCCCTGCTCTGGCGCAACATCGCCCAGACCGTGCAGCACGAATTGCGGCTTGAGGGCTACGACCACCTCCAGCATCTGGAGATGGCCTTCTTCGAGGCCGGCAGCAGCGGTCGCCTGATGGCCGTGCTCAACGACGACATCAACCAACTCGAGCGCTTCCTCGACCACGGCGCCAATGAAATTCTCCAGCTGATCACCACCGTGCTGGCCGTGGGTGCCGCCATGGTGTGGTTATCGCCAGGGGTGGCTGGGGTGGCCTTCCTGCCGATTCCGGTGATTCTCTGGGGCTCCCTGCAGTTCCAGCACCGACTGGCGCCCCGCTATCGCGAGGTAAGAGAGAAGGCCGGCGATGTAGCGAGCCTGCTGGCCAACAACCTGGGGGGCATGCTCACGATCAAGAGCTATGCCGCCGAGGCCTGGGAAAAGCAGCGACTGGAGAAAGAAAGTGAGGCCTACCGGCTCAGCAATCGCCGAGCCATTCGCGTCTCGGCCGCCTTCATCCCCCTGATCCGGTTCGCGATTCTCTTCGCCTTCCTGGCGATCCTGGTGATCGGCGGACTACAGGCCTGGCAGGGCGTGATCGCCGTGGGCAGCTACAGCTTTTTGGTGTTTATTACCCAGCGCCTGCTCTGGCCGCTCACCACCCTCGGCCGCACCCTCGACGACTACCAGAGGTGCATGGCCTCCACCGACCGGGTGGTGGAGCTGCTCGACACCCCCATTGCGATTGCCAGTGGTCAAAGGGCTCTCCCGCTTGAGGCCGTGAAGGGCACGATCGAGTTCGACGATGTGGGCTTTGCCTATGGGGGGCGCCTGCCGATCCTGGAGCACTTCAACCTCCACGTACCCGCCGGCAGCACCGTGGGAATCGTTGGCGCCACCGGTTCAGGCAAGAGCACGATCGTGAAGCTTCTGTTGCGCCTCTACGAGGTGCAGCAGGGCCGCATTCTCCTCGACGGCCAGCCGATCACCGCGTTGCGCCTGGAGGATCTGCGCCGGGCGATCGGTCTGGTCAGCCAAGAGGTATTCCTCTTCCACGGCACGGTGGCCGAGAACATCGCCTACGGCAGTTTCCAGGCTCCACGGTTGGCCATCGAGCGGGCTGCGGCCCAAGCGGAAGCGGCTGATTTCATCGAAGCACTGCCCCAGGGCTACGACACCGTCGTGGGCGAGCGGGGACAGCGCCTCTCCGGCGGCCAGCGGCAGCGCATCGCCCTGGCTCGGGCCCTGCTAAAAAATCCCCCGGTTCTGATCCTCGATGAGGCCACCGCTGCGGTGGACAACGAAACCGAGGCAGCCATCCAGCGTTCCCTGCAGGAGATCACCCGCCACCGCACCACCCTGGTGATCGCCCACCGTCTGAGCACCGTCCGCCATGCCGACCGGATCGTGGTGCTGGACCGGGGGCGTGTGGTGGAAAGCGGCCGGCACGGGGAACTGCTGGCTCGCCAGGGCCCCTATGCGGCCCTCTGGCGGGTGCAAAGTGGTCTGCTACCCGGCGAAGTGCTGCAGCCGTGAAAACCCAGGCTCCGGTATTGATCGCCATTGCTGTGGGTCTAGGCCTCGGCCTGGCCTTGGCAGCGCCGTTGACCGCCCTGCTCCGCAGCGACGCCACAAAAGGGGAGGAAGGCCGGCAACCGATGGTCAATCCCTTCGCCGGCTGGGTAGAGGGGAACGGCGAGGATCTGCTGGTGCTGGGCACCGATGAGGGAGGCGGCAACACCGATGTAATCAGCTTGGTGCGGATCGAGGGGGGCGTCACCCGAGTCCGCCAGATTCCTCGCGATTCCTATCTCGAGACGGAGCGCTGGGGGCCGATCAAGATCAATGCGCTGTACAGCCTCGGCGGCGAAGAGGCGTTGAAGCGAGAGCTCTCCCAGCGCATGGGTAACCCGATTCGACACCATCTGATCGTGAATCTCGCCGCCCTGCGGCACCTGGCCGATCTGGTGGGGGGCATCGAGGTGACCGTGCCGAAACGCCTCTATTACGTGGATAACAGCCAGGGCTTGATGATCGACCTGCAGCCGGGCCGGCAGACCCTCAAGGGCCGCCAACTGGAGGGATTCCTGCGTTTCCGCCACGATGAGAGCGGCGACATTGGGCGCCTCGAGCGCCAGCAACAGGCTTTACAGGGTCTTTTCAACAAGCTGGGACGTCCCGAAAGCATGGTGCGCCTGCCCTCGCTTCTGATGGCCACGAGCAAGGAGATCCGCACGGACCTTGGACCGATGGAGCTGGGAGGGCTGATGACCGCCATAGGTTCGACACGGCTGGAGACGGAGCGACTGCAGGGCCATCCCTTCGACCGCAACGGCATCAGCTACTGGGACACGGACTGGCCAGTGCCCCAGGAGCACGCCGGCCTCTCCTCCTCCGCAACCAGTTCAGGGCGAGGGCCGGTTCGCCCACTCGCCGGCAACGGCAAAGAGAAGCCTGCGGCGCAGGGCTACCGGTTCCTGTACTAGATCCGGCTTAAAGCTGCGGCCTGAACGTTGGCGGGCCACCGGGTTGAAGGGCCCAGGCGAAGAGCAGGCGCTAAGGGCAGCCACTAAGGCCCGCCCTCCGGCCCCCCTGGCCCTCGGTGTCCATTGCGCGGACGATCCGAAAGGGTGACCAGCGCCAGGAGCAGGGCCAGCAGGGCAAGCACCGGGCTGGAGGCCGCCACCGTGATGCCGAGGGAGGCCGTGAACCAAATCGAGGCGGCGCTGCTCAGGCCCCGCACCTCGTGGGGGGCATCAGCGGAGGTGGAAGCAGAGGGCGTCATGATCTCGCCGGCGCCCAGGAAGCCCACACCGGCGGCCACCCCCTGGATCGCCCGGCTGCGGGCGTCGAGGTCGGGTCCAGCGGCCAGCAGCAGCAGGCAAGAGCTGAGGCCCACCAGCACGTGAACCCGCACCCGATTGGGATGAGGGCGATCACCCCCGTGATGGGCACGGTTGAGACCCACCGCCAGGCCGCACAGCACCGACAGTCCCATGCGCAGCAGAGCCTCCAGATCGGGCACGGGGGAGAGCACGCTCAAGGAGGACGCGGCCAAGACCATCGCCAAGACCATCACGGCAACGAGTCCCCATGATTGGTCGGCGGCTCCGTCCCGGCCACGGCCTCAGCCCAATGGCACCCCTGCCGGGCCCGGATCCCAGCCTGGCCCGTAGCCGGAGCTCATCAGATCGTCGGCTCTGACCGTCAGGTCCCCCCATGGCGCTCCACCGCAGCCACCAGCTGGTCCGCCAGGGATTCCGCCAGGGAGGGCACCACGGAGAAGGCGCCGCTGAACCCGGTGAACACCCAGAGTCCCGCTGCGTTCTCCACTGATTCAGCCAGGGGTGGGCCCTGGAGGCAGTATGTGACCGGCACCTGTCGGTAACGACCCGGCAAGGTCGCCAGGTGGGGATCCAGTTCCGCCAGACCCGACCGCAGCCTGGCTTCCATCACGGCCGGATCGGGGGGCCGGGAGGGATCGGGATCGGGCCCCACCAGGGTGATCTGACCCAGCACCATGCCCCCATCCCGCGGGGCAAGACCCGCATCCACGATCCAGCGTTCCTCGTGCAGGCCGGCCGCAGCGGACTCCAGTGAGGGACGCCGCAGGCGCAAGGGCTGCACAATGCGCCCGCCCAGGGCCTGGTCGAGCCAGGGATGGGCTGGGCCCTTGGCAATGAGGACAGCAGGATCCAGCTCGATCACGCCGGCCCAGCTGAACCGGAGCCGTTCCGGCAAGGCGGGCCAGAGGGCCCGGCAGTTGGCACCCGCCGCCAGCACCAGCTGAGGCACGGCGTCCGTGTGGCGGACACCCTCGCGGTCCCGGGCGAAACCCAGGGCGCCGCCGTTTGCATCCAGGAGGCGCCAGCCGCCTCCCTGTAAGGGCAAGATGCGGGCGACACCCGTCTCCTGTCGAGCCACACCGGCGCGTTTGAGGACCCGAGGCATGGCCGCCGTCAGGGTGGGCGCATCCACACGGCCGAAGGGCAGCAGGGCGGTGGGCAGGGCCTGAACCGGGGCCGGGAGGTGCCGAAGGGGCCCAGGCCAGCCGTGCAGTACGAGGCAGGAAGGGCGTAAGCCCAGGGGGCCATGGCAGCGCTCCAGCTCCCTCCAGGCCCGGATCCCGGCAGCGGGAAGACCGGCATAGCTCAGGGCCGTGGCCGAGGGCCCAGCCGCTCCGACCATTTCCACCCGGCAGCCGCGCCGCGCCAGGGCAAGAGCCAGAAGGGATCCCGCCAGGCCGGCTCCCACCACCACGACCGGCGGGTCGATTCCCTTCTGCTGGGTCACGGGGAGGTGGAACGCTCCGCTCAGATCAGCAGGTTGAAGGAGGTGATCACACGCCCAAAGAGCTCCTTCACCCTGGGCCAACGCAGTTCGTTGGTGCTGGCGGCGAAGGTGTAGAGGCGGCCCCGATCCACCACGGCTGTGGCCAGCTCATGGCGATCGCGGTCGGCCAGGTGCACGGTGTATTCCAGGTCGTAGAAGGTGTGGCCCTCCTGCTGGCGTTCGCGAGCCTCCACGAGTTCAGCTTGGCGACCGCTGCCCTCCGGCGCGATCACCTCACGGCGCAGCTTCTCCCCCACCGCCACGGCGCTGCCCAGGTCGCTCAGATCCCGATCGGCATCCAGCTCGGACACCACCAGGCTGAGGGTTTCATCGCTGTTGATCAGGTCGTGGAACACCACCTGGGGCCCGTTGCTCACCTGCACCCGCGTCCAGCCGGTGGGATAGAGGAAGGCGTAGCGCCCATCGGGGCTCTGGTAGGAATTCAGACCCGCTGCCAAGGCGCTGCAGCCCACCAGCACCAGGGCCAGCAGCACTCCCGCCAGCAACGAGGGCCAGCGAGGGGATTGGCGAACGGTAGTGAGCAGCATGGGAACGACGCGGTGCTGGGGCGCATTCTGGCCTGGGCGCTGGCGGGGCCGGGTTTGGCAGCGGCGATGCCCCCCTCAGGGCGCCTAGATTCCGCCCAGATGCGCCCGAGCTCTGAGCGGTTTCACCCGACCCCTGGCCCGGCTGATCGACCAGTTCGAGCGGCTGCCCGGCATCGGACCGCGCACCGCCCAGCGGCTGGCGCTCCACCTGCTACGCCAGCCCGAGGAGCAAGTTCGTGTGTTCGCCGACGCCCTGCTGGCTGCCCGCTCCCAGGTGGGCCAGTGCCGCAGCTGCTTCCACCTCTCCGCCGAGGCGGAGTGCGAGATCTGCCTTAACCAGGAACGGAGCAACGGCCAGATCTGCGTGGTGGCCGACTCCCGCGACCTGCTGGCGATGGAGCGCACCCGCGAGTACAAGGGCCGCTATCACGTGCTGGGCGGCGTGATTTCGCCGATGGATGGCATCGGTCCGGAGTCGCTGCAGATCCAGCCGCTGGTGGAGCGGGTCGACCGGGAGAACGCCAGCGAGGTGATCCTGGCCCTCACCCCCAGCGTCGAGGGCGACACCACCAGCCTCTACCTGGCCCGGCTGCTCAAGCCCTTCACCACGGTCACCCGCATCGCCTACGGGCTGCCGGTGGGCAGTGAGCTGGAATATGCCGACCAGGTGACCCTGGCCCGGGCCTTCGAGGGCCGCCGCAGGATGGAGTGAAGCGCACCATGGCCCAACGTCCGACCCGCTACAGCGCTATCCCGCCGGCCGAACGGCTGCCGGAGTGGATCCGCGCACCGATCGGCAATGCCTCCGCGCTCGAAACCGTGCAGGGGGTGGTGAAGCAGCAGCGCCTGCACACGATCTGCGAGGAGGGCCGCTGCCCCAACCGCGGTGAGTGCTATGCCGCCGGCACCGCCACCTTCTTGCTGGGCGGGCCGGTCTGCACCCGCAGCTGCGCCTTCTGCCAGGTGGAGAAGGGGGAGGCGCCGGTGCCCTTCGATCCCGGCGAGGCCGAACGGGTGGCGGAGGCAGTGCAGAGCCTCGATCTGCGCTATGTGGTGCTCACCGCCGTCGCCCGCGACGACCTGGCCGACCATGGCGCTGCTCTGTTCACCGGCACGATGGCGGCGATCCGGGCCCGCAACCCCCTGATCGCCATCGAGGTGCTCACCCCCGATTTCTGGGGCGGCCACCGCGAAGAAGCGGAGGGCCGCGCCGCCCAGCGCCAGCGGCTGGCCGCGGTGCTGGCGGCCGAACCGGTGTGCTTCAACCACAACCTCGAAACGGTGCAGCGGCTGCAGGGTGAAGTGCGCCGCGGCGCCACCTATGCCCGTTCGTTGGCCCTGCTGGCGACGGCCCGGGAGCTGGCGCCCACGATCCCCACCAAGTCCGGCCTGATGCTCGGCCTGGGCGAAAGCGAAGATGAGGTGGTGGCCGCCCTCAGGGATCTGCGGGCGGTGGATTGCCAGCGCCTCACCCTCGGCCAATACCTGCGCCCCTCCCTGGCCCACATCCCGGTGGCCCGCTACTGGGAGCCGGAGGAGTTCAGCCGGCTCGGCGCCATCGCCCGGGAGCTGGGCTTCGCTCAGGTGCGCAGTGGCCCGCTGGTGCGGAGCAGTTACCACGCCGGGAGCGAGGGTTGAAGGCCGTTGGTCTTGATTCCGCACTTTCTCGAGGTCGTCAATACTCAAGGAGGACACCGAAGTGCAATGGCTGCGGCGGTTGCTGCGGTTTCACCAGCTGCGCCAGGTGAGCGCCTTCACCAGCCTCATGCCTTGGCACGAAAATATCGGAATGCCGCAGCGGAGTTGGGCTCCACCTACTGGAGCGAGGCCACGCTATCCGTACGATCCAGGAGCTGCTTGGTCATAGCGATGTAAAAACCACCATCATCTACACCCACGTACTCAATCATGAAGTAGTTGGCTTTAAAAGTCCTGCAGATCTTCTCTTTTCCTAGCAAGCGCTAATGAGCAGGTCAGCAGAGAAACCGAGGCTAAGATTGGGAT
>BJHE01000034.1 GCA_014191755.1 Cyanobium sp. | reverse complement strand
TTGATCTGGCGCCCGTGCTCGACACCCGCGGCCTGTTCGCCCTCACCGTGAACGGCGACTCGATGGTGGAGGCCCACATCGCCGATGGCGACGTGGTGCTGATGGAGCCGGTGGCCGACCCGGCCCGGCTCCGCGACGGCACCATCGTCTGCGCCCAGGTGAGCGGCAGCGGCACCACCCTCAAGCACTTCCATCGCAGCGGCGGCGAAGTGCGGCTGGAGGCCGCCAATCCGGCCTATGCGCCGATCGTGCTGCCTGCCGAGGAGGTGGTAGTGCAGGGCCGCCTACTGGCAGTGTGGCGCCAGGTGTGACAGAAGCCCCACTCCCGGCGAGGACGATGGGACGGGGACAGACCACGTTGTAAGCTCAGTGTGCGCCTGGCAAGCCCTTAGGGCTATCCGGAAAGGCGGGTTACCCTCGGGTCACCCCACCAGCATTCCCGGAGCCTCACGCATCCCACGGGGCCATAGCTCAGCTGGTAGAGCACCTGCATGGCATGCAGGGGGTCAGCGGTTCGAATCCGCTTGGCTCCATCCTGTCAGACTCCTTGCGCCGCAAGGGGTCTTTTTTGTCGGTCAGGGTGTCGCTGGCAGGCCCGGCGGGACCAAAAAGCGCAAAATCAAGCGCAAAACTGAGGCAAGCGACGGCCCCGCCCCAGCGCTCCTCCCGTTTTGCGCTAGCTAGCGCAAAATCGATCGCCCCGAATCGGTCCGGATCGGAATGGCCGCGGCTGCTCAGGCGAGGGACCGCGCGATGTCATTGCACTGCTCCTCCAGCTGGCTGATCCGCGCCAGCAGCTCCGGGAAGCTCGGGAACTCACCGCGCATCATCCCTGAGCCAGCCATGGCCGTGTAGTCCGCCTCCAGGGCCTGCCGGGCGGCATCGGTCGGCACCAGCTGCAGGTTGCCGCTGAGAGCATGGAGGTAGTCGATGGGCTGCTCATCAGCATCCCTGGCTCGCCAGAAGTCCTCCTTGTGCTGAGCCACCTCTGCGGCAAGGGTGCGGTCTCGAACAGCCGCCTCAGCGATGCCAGCACGGGCAAGGCGATCAAGGTCATACCAATGGCGTGAATAGCGGTCGCCCTCACCGCTGCCCCAACGGCCTCTCCGGCAGGAGACATGGATCGCCGCGGCCTTCTCCAGGAACGTGCGCTTCGGGTCCATCACCAGTGGCCTGGCAGTCGGGAAATCGAGCATGGCCAGGTGGGTCGCTGCCTCGCAGGTGATGGGCACCGGCCCATGCGGTTCGCCGGTGGAATGGGCACCGAACTCCAGCAGCACCGTGGGCCGCACGTAGCCGTAGGTGCCCTCAGGCGCCGGGATCAGCGGTGGGTAGTGGAGAACGATGGTGGGTGGCTGCCGGCGCCCTGGCTCCGCCGCTTTGAGCGTCAGCTTCACCGGGATGCCTGCGGCCGAGACAGCCCCTTGAAGCACTGGCATAGGGATCTCGCTGACCCATTGCTTGAGCTTGCTGTCGGCGGCCTTACGGCGCCTTTCGGCCTGGCTCGGGTTGACTGCCGGCGCTAGGTCGACATCCGGCCAGAGGTGCTGAATGTTGACGGTGAGGTCGACGTCCTCCGAGAAGCGGTCAATCAACCCATGGGCCTTGGAGAGCGAGGTGCCGCCCTTGAAGGTGAGGCTCTGCAGGAGTTGCTGATCTGTGCCAAGGATCTGCAGGGCCCAGACCACCCAGATGTCCTTCTCAAGCAGAAAGGCCGGCCAGCCGGATACGGCAGCAGCCACCGCCAGGGCTTCCTTCTGATCCTCTGCGGAAAGAGCGAACCAGGACTCAGCCACGAACCTCCAGCGGTCCCTGATCTTGTTCACTGAGCAGCTCAGCCAGCCACAAGGGCAGCTCAGCCCTGACGGAGAGCAGGGCTTCCCACTCTTCAGGAGGCAGCACGGTTCGGAGCTTCGGCAGAACTGCTGAGGCCTGATCAGGGCCGAGCCAGGTCAGGGCACGGATCGCCTGGCCGGCAGGGCGATCGGCCAGCAGGAAGTTCCAGGCGGCGGCCGTGCGGATGGTGACCTGCTGCTTGCCGAAGACATAGCGCTTCTGGCTCCGGCTGCGGGACAGATAGATCTGCTGTACGGGCATCTGGGTGGTGAGGCCAAGGGCATTGGCCGCGGCGGCACCACTGCTCACCAACTGCTGAAAGCCCTCCTGGTTGAGCCAGCCCATCACCGCCTCCGGCGCCGGCGGTCTGGTGCCAAAGCGACTGCAAACGGGCAGGGCGTAACGGCCGCGGGTGATCTTCACGAGCTTGCCCCGGGCCGCCAGGCGCCGCAGGGCCTGGTCCACCGCATCGCGCGTGCCCAGCGCCAGGAACTGCTTGGCAGCCAGCAGGAATCCCTCAGGGCACTTGCCTGCCGCTTCAAGGATCTGCTCGCTCAGCACGGTCTTCTCGCTCGGAACAGTCTTCTCGCTCGGAACAGCCATGACGAATGGATCGATCCTGTTATGTCCTGGTGTGTCAGGAGGCTACACGAGTTTCTGACACCCTGTCCACGGAGCTTTTGCCATCACGACCGTGAGACCGGTGCTCCTGGCTTGGTTGTCGACGCGCTCCGGTCGACGACGGCCGTCCTTCAGCGTGCCACGGCTGCGCCGTGGCGTGCATCGGCCAGCCGCCGCCGCCCTCCGCTCCGGGGCCGGTGATGGGGGTGGCGGGCTCGGCTGCTCTCCCGCGGCTGCGGTGGCGCGGCAGCTCTCAGCCGGGAGGGGCCTGGAGTGAGGCCAGAAGTTTGCGCGCGCGGCTGCGCGGCCGGATGTTTATTTCGGGCTGAATCTGGTCCTTGCTCTGATCGCTTGCCGAGCCGCTAGCGCATGGCGCCGCTCTGCTTCGATCCATTGCTGTGCAACGGCTCTGACTTCTTTAAAGTGCATTTGTACTAGTAGAATAAAGGCTGCGCCAAAGGCCCCGAGCCCATCGCCTGCGGCAACCTCACCCCCTGATCTCGCCGTCATAGCTGCACTCTTTCCAGTGGCTTGATGCCCCGATCAGTTGTCCCTCAAGGCAACTGATTCCATGGTTATTTGTCATTCATCTGGGCCAGGTCCAGGTCTTGCTCGCTCCCTCGTGATCGCAGCCGGCGGCGGCCGTGATCTGGCCTGGCCCCACCAGAGGGTTGCCGCTGAGCTCCTCGCCCGCAGCGGCGGCCGGTCTGTCCATCGGCTGTTCCACGGCGGTGCCCGCGGCGCCGATGCAGCCATCGCCCGTGCCGCCCATCAGCTGGGCTGGCCGGCCCTTGCCCTCCCTGCCGCATGGGAGCGCCATGGGCGGGCTGCCGGGCCGATCCGCAATCGCGAGCTGCTCCAGCTGGCCGTTGCCGAGGCGCTGGCCCACACCTCCCCCGGGCATTCCACCTCGGTGCTGGTGTTGGCCTTCCCCGGCGGCCCCGGCACTGCATCGCTGGTGCAGCTGGCCCGCCGCATGGCCTCCCGTGCTCCGGTGCCGCTCGCCGTCGTGGAGGTCAGCCCATCCGCCGGTCTCTGGGCCGTGCCCGCTGCATCCGCCTGCTCCTGAAGCCTTCCGCGCCCATGGGCGCCCGCCGATCCATTCCCCACGCTCTGCCATGCCTGTTCACACCCCCGTCCTCACCGAGGCCGCCTCCGCACGAGTGGCTGCGGCTCCAGTGCCTACCGGGCCGTCCTGCACCCTCCAGCGATCCGGCTCCCTCTGGCAGCTGGGCATCGAGGCCCAGGAACTCACCACCGCCATCGGCCTACTCGCCGAGAAGCTGGAAGCCGATGACGACACCCGCGCCCAAGCCCTCGCCGAGCTGGAGGCGGCCCTGCTGGCTGAGGAGGGCAACAAACATGCCCTCGCCGCCAAAGCCGACGCCACCTGCTGGGTGATCGAGCACCTGCGTGGTCAGGCCGCCTACCGGCAGCAGCAGGCCAAGCGGCTCACGGAGCTTTCTCGCTCCGATGCCGGCCGGGCTGATGCCCTGGAGGAATCGCTGGTGCTGGTCCTCACCCGGCTGCAGCCCAGCGCCACCCGTTTCTCCTTCCCCAATCACGAGCTCAGCAGCCGCAAATCCCAGGCCGTCGAGATCGACGACGAAGAGGCCCTCGATTCCGAGTGGCTCACCGTCACCACCACCAGCAAGCCCGATAAGGCCGCCATCAAAGAAGCGCTCAAGGCTGGCCGCCACATCGAAGGCGCCCAGCTGCTCTCACGCCGCTCCTGGCGCATCAGTTGAAAGGCCAGAGGCCCCTTGATACCGGCCCGCTGCGCTTACGGGCCCTGACCCCAATCCCATCACCCTGAGCAACAGCCATGGATCTCTCCACCTACGCCAGCGCCACGGCCTCTACGACACCCACGACACCGAGGCCCAGGGGCCACATCTGGTCCACGCGGCTCGCCAGTTGGGTGGTGCCGATCACCCGCAAACCGGGCCGCCGACCTTCACCCGATCACATCCACTGCAGCGAGCCGCCCTGCTGGGTGCTGATCGAGCCGCTGCCGCCTCAAACTTCCGCCCACTGATTTCGGTCCCAGATCCCACTCACCCCCTCGATGCCATGACGTGCACCTTCTCCACCGAACAGATCGCCTGCCTCTCCGCCCCCCTCGATCGCGCCAAGGTGCGCCAGCGCGAGCAGGGCCGCTCCAAGGTCAGCTACCTGGAGGGGTGGCTGGTGATCGCAGAAGCCAATCGGATCTTCGGGTTCGATGGCTGGCAACGGGAAACCATCGAGGTTCGCTGCGTGAACCAGTCCGAGCGCCCCATCGGCAGGGACAACCGCCCTGGCTGGGGGGTGACCTACATCGCCAGGGTGCGGGTCACGGTGTCGGTTCCTGGTGGAGCTCCACTGATCCGCGAGGGCAGCGGCGCCGGCCACGGCATCGATGCCGACCTGGGCCAAGCTCACGAATCCGCCCTCAAGGAGGCCGAAACCGACGCCATGAAGCGTGCCCTGATGACCTTCGGGAATCCCTTCGGACTGGCCCTGTACGACAAGCAGCAGCGGGAGGTGACTCACGCGGCAGGAGAGAACAGCGCTCCTCTACCTGTCAGTGCCAGCAACGGCACGCGATTGATCCATCGCAGCCCTTCGTCCGCAGCGCCAAGCGCCAGCATCGACCCCGGCCTCACGCCGCTCGACCCGGCCGTCATCCGCCAGGTCCTCGGCACCCTGCGCGGTCTGCCCCGGCCAGTGCTGGAGAGCTTCACCAAGGCGTTCCGCAAGCGCTTCCAAGTGCCGGAGGAGGCCACTTCCATCGCGGATCGGATCCTGCAGAAACGCCATCACGACTGGATCGAAGCCTTTCTGGTGCAGCACCAAGCCCCGGCTTCCAGCCAGCCGGACGCTCAGCCCGGCTGAGCCGATCAGACTCCACTCACGTGGGCTGCAGGACCGTCCCTGCGGCCCCTTCTCTCCCATGCGTCACTCCCTGGGTCGAATCGTTGCCACGGCCGCTGTCGCGGCTGCCGTCCCCCATGAGGTGATCGTCGGCCTGCTCGATCGTCATGCGGCCCGCGACTGGGGCGATCTCGATGCGGAGGACAGAGCCTCCAACGATTCGGACCACTCCCATGCGGAAGGCCGCCTCTTCTCCAGCTACGACACACCAGAGCACGGCACTATCTGGGTGATCACGGAAGACCTCCGCGGCGAAGGCGATGGGCCCATCACCACCGTGCTGTTCCCCGAGGACTACTGAGCCCTCAGATCCGGCTGAGCGCTGGGGGCTGGCGATCACGCCACCCGGCCTGCCCCGGCTCGCGCACCGCGCAAGGGCTGACGCGAGTCGCTCGACTGCGTTCCGCGACCCTTGCGCGGCGCTGGCTTCACCGGGCCGCAGCGGTGGTGTCGTTCGCCATCCCTGCCATGGCTCGCCTTCTCTTCCCCGCTCAGCCAGGCCACAGGCCAATCGAGCGCCAGTGTCCGATCCGCGTGGTTTCCGTCCATCTGCTTGGCTCAGCCGGCCAGCTGCTGCGAGTGCTCTTCCTCGATCGCGAGGGGCACATCAGCGGCCAGCCCCACCTCATGGCCCGCAGCGAGGCCCTAATTCTGGCCGCCAATCAGCAGCGGGTGCTCGGGCCCCAAGCCCGGGTGCAGGTGCTCTGAGGGGCTTCCTCGGGTCCTCGCCATGCCCGGCGTTCGATTCCGCCGGGTTCACAGGCCGCCGGCTCTTGGTATGGCTGACGCGCAGGCCTTCTCATGGTGCGGGGCGGCATCAAGGATCAGAGTCATGTCCGCGACTGGTTGACGTTGGTGCCGCTTGAGGCGGCACATGAAGCAAACACCGAGGGTCCTTGCCCCCCCCCAAGCTTGGAGGTGGGCTCCTGCGCTGGATCCGTCATGGCCACACTTACCCTTCCATCTGTCATCCCTGCTCACTCCATTACGCCCGCCGACTGCACTTCACCGCCAGCAGCGATGGCTTGCTGATCTGGCTTTGCGAGGAGTTCTGGGGCCGCGGGCTGGTCCGCCTAGCCGAGCTACTAGATGGTCTCCTCGACGAACGCCAGGCCAAGCAGCCGGTGCGGCCCCTTGATCCTGAGCTCGAGGGGCTGTTGCCCTTATGAGGAGCGGGGGCTTTGCTCCGTCCCAAGGGGGCGCAGAGGCCCTCAGCCCACGATCAGTCAGCATGAGAAAGGCTGGTATCTGGCGCACGAAGTGAGGTGGGGTGGAGATAGCAGAAGCCAAGAAGACAAAAATGCTTCCCGGCGACACGCCCCTGTCGGAGCAACGTTTTGATGCAGCAGGCGCATAGTTTTCGTGCCTCCTACCGAGGTCGTCCGATTGGTAGGTCTGAAGGGCTGACCTGGGCCCGTCCAACAGTCAGAATGGTGCTCGACAACCTCCAGCACCCTGGCTCGCCAGGCCCGTGCCGCACTCTCCATGAGCCCTCCCACCATCTACGCGCTCTGCCAGACGTGGGCTGACGTGCTGGAGGGGCGCATCCGGGATGAGGTTCCGCCGATCCACATAGGACTGAATGATGGCGGTCAGCGCAGCACGAGGGGCCCTCGTCAAAAAGGAGAGCTGGTTAGTGGATGATATCAAGGGAATTGTTGACCACCTCAAATCAATGCTCCCGATGGAGCCCATGGGAGTCCGTGCGGCTGGCGAGAAGTTCAAAGCCCAACTCTCTCCTCTTCCGCAAGGCTTTGCAGAGCGAATTGATAGAGCCGTTGCCGAACTTGAGCGACAAGAGCAGCAAGTCATCACACTCTTTCCTGCCCCAATAGTCACTGCAGGCAAGCAAAAGCGTTGGTATCTAGGGCCAACTGAGAGTTCTTCTCCCAACTGGAATGCATACAGAACCCACCTCGAACGAAAGGGGTGGGGAAGCGGGGTCATTCAAGCTATTGACAGGGCCTCGACGAAGATCACGAACGAGCTTCTCTGTCCGAATGGCTCCAAGGAGGATCGTTTTCAGGGTCTTGTCCTTGGGTACGTCCAGAGCGGTAAGACGGCAAACATGGCTGCAACGATTGCCAAGGCTGCAGACAGCGGTTATCGAATGGTTATCGTTTTGGCTGGCATGACCAATGTGCTTAGACAGCAGACACAGATCCGCCTACTTTCTGATGTCATTAGCCATAACCCTCTACTGTGGCTAGAGGGAACGACGATCGAGAGCGACTTCAAGCCTGGGAGCATCCCAAAGCTGCCCACCGCCGGCCATGGAAGATGCTCACTTTTCGTGGTCAAGAAAAATGCGGCTGTCCTCAGGAGGCTCAAGAAAGCGCTGAACAAGTTGTCAGAGATCGAACGGAAGATCCTGCCAACGCTGATCATTGATGACGAGTGTGACCAGGCAAGTATCAACACCTCGGCGTACAGAAGCTCAGTCACAAGAATCAACGGGCTGATCCGAGACCTATGTGAAAAGCTACCCAAGGTCACTTACGTCGGCTACACAGCGACGCCGTACGCGAATGTGCTGATGTCCGAGACCTCGGTGGATGGAAGCAGGGATCTCTATCCGAGCGAGTTCATCATTTCGCTGGACGAGCCCGAAGGATATTTCGGTGCACGAAGACTCTTCGGTGAAGATACTGATGCCGAGAAAGATACTGAGCTCCCCTACATTCGGAGGGTTCCCGATGAAGATCGCACGAGCCTTCAGCCACCATCGAGAAAAGACCGAGAGACCTTCGCTCCCGCGTTAACTCAGAGCCTCGGTGATGCATGCGATTGGTTTCTGCTGTCACTCGCAGCCAGAAGAGCTCGGAGACAGGCCCAGTCACATTGCTGCATGCTCATTCACACCACGATCTATGCGGCCTGCCATCGCCAGATCCGTCGATTGATCGAGCGTGCGTGGCTGAAGCCAACCATTGATGCACTGCGCAATAATGATCGGGAAAGGATCGGTCATCTTCGAGCCCTTTGGGAATGCGAGTCCTCTGCGCTTGGTGCTGACAGACGTGCCGAGCTTGATTGTCCTGATACACCGGAAAGCTTCGACGAGCTCATGGCATCGTTGCTCGCAGCAGCGGAGAGCATCACAATGACTGTTGAGAACTCTGAAAGTGAGTTCTCCGAACGGCTTGACTTCAATAGCGGACAACCGGTTCGGAGCATTGTGATCGGGGGCAACGTCCTGGCAAGGGGATTGACCATTGAGGGTCTTGTCTGCAGCTACTTCATTCGCACGAGCTCGCAATACGACACTCTCATGCAGATGGGCCGCTGGTTCGGCTACCGGCGGGGCTACGAGGATCTGCCTCGTATCTGGATGACACGGGAACTTGAGAATGCATTCAGAGATCTTGTCAATGTCGAGGAGATGATCAGATCAGAGATTGCAGCAATCAGTCGCAGGGGATGGACGCCCTCTCACTTGGCGGTACGAGTACCGCAGATCGCCGGGCTGAGCATCACGGCTCGCAATAAGCTGGTGATGGAGAACCTAGAACAATGCGAAGTCAGTTATTACGGCACTCATGAGCAGACCATCAGTTTCCCGGCTGATGCAACCTTCCATCAATCCAACTGGCAGGCAGGCACCAATCTGATCGACGAAGTCGTGGCCAATCGCAGCATTGCTGCAAGCAAGAAGGGGGATTCAAGACTATTCTGCGATATTTCATATCGCTCGATTCTCCGGTTCCTGCGCTCCTACAGGTTTGACCGGGAGTCACTGAGCGGAGTAACAGAGTTTGTTCAGCGTGAGATCGACAACGGTGAGGAGTCCATGGAAATCTGGAATCTTGCCGTTATGGGCAGCGGCAAGGGTAGGCGAACATCGTTCGGCGCCCTCGAGGATCACCCCATGATCACTCGTTCCAAGATCAATCCCAGACATCAGAGCCGATCTAGCGATTCCCTTGATGTTGAGCTGCAAAATCTTATCTATATCAAAGCACTGATGGGTGCACAGGACATCCTGATCGATGTTGAACGTGATTCATACCGGCAGTGGATGCAGACCGTCCCCGACCCAGACTTCGATCGGACCAAGGATTCATGGAGATCGATCAAGCGATATAGGGATCATGCCCTTGGCGGCAGACCATTGCTTCTGCTTTACCCAATTGATCGAGAATCGATGCCAAGAGATTGGTCATCCGACAAGGACATCGAGAAGTGCGAACGCCTGCCTCTCTTGCACGGCCTTCGTTCCGAAGAGGATCTTCCCGTCGGACCGTTGGGGGTCGGTATTGTGTTTCCTGAAGCAACCAAGGCAAACGCCAGGCACTTCCTACGGGTGAAACTCAATAGGGAAATTGAAGGAGAGGCTCTTGATGATGCTGATTATGAGCTGATCGAACAGCGTGAGGAAGAGCAGTGATGATCAGAGAGATTGAGGAAACGTGGAATCAGATCAGGGAGCTCGGCTCTGTGCCTGATGCCATCAGCGGACGCCCCCTCTCAGTCAGCGGTCTATCAGAGTCTGATGTTCTGCTCTGCATCACTCAGGATGGCAATCCAGGCATTCTTCTGAGAAATCCAGGTGGTAGAGCTCCTCTGCCGAAGCCAGGCTGTGGTCGACTTGTAGTGAAGCGTGAGCAGTTACTCAGGGAAGGTTCGCAGCCGGATGACTACATCAGGATTGAATGTCTGGAATCCGGCCTTGAAACACCGTTCGCTTTGCTGGTGAGCCAGGTTGTCAGCCATCTCGCCTCAGGTGCAACGCCTTCGAAAGCCTGCATGGATGCAGTGCTTGAGTTCCGTCGTCTGCTGTCCAGGAACGGTGGCCTGCTGCCTTCGGAAGATGAAATTCTCGGTCTTGTGGGAGAACTGCTACTTCTCAGACGCCTGGTTTCGGCAAGCCCTCATCTCTGGCAGGGCTGGAACGGCCCGCTCGGGTCAGCGCGGGACTATTCCTGGGGAGTTGTCGACATCGAGGCCAAGGCATCCCGCATGGCAGGTGAGTCGAGGCTGACGGTCAACGGCCTTGATCAGCTCGAACCGGAGGAGGAACGTGAGCTGCTCATCCATCATTCCGTTCTGACGGACAACCCGGTGGGCACAATCGACGTCCCGGGCCTTGTTGATGAGATCAGGGCGCAGATCTTAGATCCCGAGGGATTTGATACCCGTCTTGCCAGCGCCGGATACCTCAGCGAGCAGAGGGACCTCTGGCTCGAACATCGCTTCACCCTGCATAGATCGCACATTTATCGGGTGACTGAAGATTTCCCGCGGATCCGTAAGAGTGATTTCCCGGACGGCTCTCTCCCTGCCGGTGTTGCGAAGTTGCGCTATGACGTCCTACTGTCGAACTGCTCCAACTTCCTCCTTTCGGGATCAGAGGAAGAGTCGCTCTTCACAGCGGTCGCGCGATCAGTCGAGACGTCATGAATCTGATCAGACTCCACAGTGAACCCTTCAGCCGCGATGGGAATATCGCTGCTGATGGAGCAGCTCGTCTTCTTGGCCAGCCGGCACTCTCACCGCTCGAACTCGTTATTCGGGAGACGATTCAGAACAGCTGGGATGCGTCACTCCAAACTGAAGGGACGCCCCGATATTCGATTCGCGTCCGCCATCTTGAGTCCTCTCAGATTGATGCGATGCGTTCGTTCTTCCAGGAGCTGCCCCCTCAGCTGGCCAATGAGCCTATAGCAGGTCTGATCCGTCGCTTCCTGGCCTCTTCGGGGCTGGTAATGGAAATCTGTGACGCGTGCACACAGGGGCTCGACGGCCCCACGAGCGCGTCTCGATCTCTTCAGGAGGGCGAGTCGGCAAATTTCGTCAACTTCATCAGGAATATCGGCAGCGCTAGAGATATGGCCCAGGGAGGTGGAACCTATGGGTTCGGCAAATCATCCCTGTTCAAGATCAGCCGGTGCCAGACGATCATCGTCCATTCCGCTATCGGTGCCGGGGACGGTCTGGAGCATCGTCTGATCGGAAAGGCCCTCGGCGCCGCATTCGATCATGGCGGCCGTCGCTTCACCGGCAGGCACTGGTGGGGTGCTCTCGGTGATGAAGATAGTGGTTCGGTTGATCCTGTGCTGCGAAGCCCGGCGGCTGAACTGGCAGCAGCCCTCGGTTTTCAGGAACGAACCACGCATGAACAACGCGGAACATCCCTGATGATCCTTGATCCTGATCTTGAGGAATTCGATCCATCAGGAAATTTCGCGACCTCGCCACCGACTGAGATCAGGAATCACCTGGGCGCCAGGCTCCAGGACACGATTCTCTGGCATTGCTGGCCCAAGTTCACCCGTCGGGACGACGGCAGCATTCCGATGGAATGTCATCTATCCATCCTCGGCGATGATTATCCGCTCCCAGACCCCTCAACGATCCAGCCGCTCTGGCTGATGACCCAGGCTCTGGCGTCGGCTCGGGCCAAGGACGACCCGATTCACTGTCAGAGGCCCAAGATGCGGCTTGGATTCTTCGGGCAGAGCAGAGCTTCAATCGAGCTTGTCGCCGATGAACGCTTCCGTCGTCATCTCGGAGAGACTGGGTTGATACCTGAACAGCTGCATCATGTCGCGCTACTCCGTCCGGCGGAACTGGTCGTCCGCTACCTAGAGGGCTCGATCAATGAGGGCGAGCAGCTCCAGTGGGCCGGTGTCTTCATTACTGATATCGGAGAGAACGCAGAGGTGGAGAAGGCTTTCGCAATGTCCGAGCCACCTGCACACGACGACTGGCAGCCCAAGGCGGCGCAGGCCCTGACTCCACACCAGCGAACTTATGTGAATGTCGCGCTGAACCGGATCCGCGAACGAATCCGTTCCCTCTCGGGCAGCGACATCAGGCAGGGCAGGCTTTCAGGAGGGGAAGCCCGCAGTTCTCTTGCTGCTCTGGCCGGGGATATCGGCCGCTCCCTGATCGGTGCAGGTCCTGGTGGAGCCGATGGCAACAGGTCTGGCCGCGGCGGTGGCGGCGGCGGTGGTGGAAGACGGGCATCTCTGCGGCTTGGATCACCGGCATCGGAGGGAACGAGCCTGGTGAACGGGCAGCCTGTGGCCCGCTTCAGGATTCGTCTCAGCGGCCCGGCCGATACCACTCCCTCCATCTCCTTCACACCATGGGTCCAGATGGATGAGGGAACCAAGGATCCCGTCGCTCCGAACGGAAAAGCCCCGCAGGTGATTGGCGTCGAGATTGATTCACAACCGGTCCCGTACGGGGAAAGGGGATACGTCTGTACTGCGTCGTCAGGCGGAACGGACATTCAGATTCTCGTGAGCATTCCGGACTATGTGGCCGTGGGTATCACGGCAGAGATTGTGCAAGGAGGTGAGGGATGAGCAGGATCGCCTTTCCGTATCCGACCCTGTTCCCCCATGTTCGCCAGCAGGGCTGTTGGGAGGCCTCCATCGATGGCAACCAACGTCTCTTCAGAGAAGGATCGGGCAGCTGGGATTACGACTGTCATCTGGAAGTCGGCTGCCGACTTCCATGGACCCCTGTCACGCTGTTTGAGCAGGCGGATCTTGGCCCACTGCTCGATGGTGCCAGGCTGGCTGTCGTGATTTCAACGGGATCTTCGGAAGGCACCGGCCGGCGCTTCGTTGCAACTGATTTACCAGTCCGGGACTGCCTACCGGATGACGACGGGGAAGGAACAACAGTCCGCATCAACCTTGAGTCGGCCTGTCTTTGCAACCGGATCAAAGCATGCCTGTACATCTACAGCGCAGGCGGAGAGATCGCTGGCATCAACCTATTGAGCGGGAGCATCCTCTACAGGGAGGAAGCCACCCTGCAGCTTGAGGGAGATCTGGGAAGCTTCCCGATCCGGTCCCTCGGTTTTAGCTCGCACAACCTCGGAAGCGGCCTCTGGCTCGTTGACTGCCAGGCGGAAAGTCCTGAAGATCCATTGATCTCCTCGGTGGTGCTGCTTCTCAACAGTGATCGGCCGGAGTTCATCGAACAGCTACAAAGCGAGTCGGAGCAGACCGGCATCCTTCGCTGGGCGATCCGTTCCGACGTAATGGCCAGTGCTCTCAGCTGGCTGCTGCTCAATGATGAACTCAGCTTCGACGTGAACCTGGAGTGGCCGGATGGCTCATTGGGGGCCATCGCGATCGGATGGCTGAGCAGTCTCGGCGTGAACAGGCAGGCTGCCCTTCAGCAGCTCATTGAGGAGATGAGGCGGGAGCCCGGTCGCTTCCGACAGCGTTGCCAGTCCGCCTGTGCACTGTCAGCGGAGGATGCTCCATGACTCAGCTCATTCCTCAGATTCCGTCCGGCATGGCAGAGGCGCTGCTCCCAGAGGTGGCTCTAGCCCGCCCTGAGAATCTTGACCCTGGCGATGAGTTCAGGTATTCCCAGGCCATCACGCAGCCCACAGGGGGCCTGCCGATCACCGATGTCCATCTGAAGCAACTCCGTGAACCGATCGTCATTTCGGCCCGGAAATATGGATTTCCTGGCAGTCGACCGTCGAGTTTCCTGGACTTTGAGCTTGAGGTTGCTGAAACCCTCGCACAATGGTCCCCGCTTTGGAAGGCGCAGGGGCAACCCTCCGGTGAAGCCTTGCGTAACGATTGCTGGACTTTCATCACCGTCGTGGTGCTTCCAGATGTCGCCCTATGGCGCTGGCCGGCGAAAACAGATGAGGACGAGCCCGGCGGACGGTCCTGGAAAGGACGGATGGTCGGGGGGACGCGCAATACCTTTCAGCGGATCTTCCGCCGGGTCATGTGTCTCGACCGAGGTATGGACCACCCGGACCGCTGGGGGCTGATCCGCCAACTTCAGGAGGACGACTTCAGCGCGATTCTTGAACGCCCTGGCCTGAGCAGCAATCGTGAGATCGCTGTCTGCTTGGGCGAGGAATACCTTGCTATGAAACAACGCCTCAGCGAGCTCTCGGCAGCTGTCCGACAGGATGTCTACCGGCAGGCTACCAAAGCCATCCGTGCCTACGGCGTCGTGCAGCCGCTGGATCTCATGCCTGCCGGTAACCGGACTCGTCTGATTCAGGACGCATTCCGGCGGTATGAGGACGAACTGACCGCTGTCCCTCCGTCGACGCCTGATCCCATTGCATCGATAGGGACAGAGACTGAGCCGCAACCGGGATCGAGCAGAAAGCAGGTGCGGAAAAGTTTCCTCAGGCGGCTTCTGGATGGTGGCTGATGCTCGAGCAGGAGACTCCTCGATTTCCGCAATACGCAGTCGTAACATGGCCGCGATCCGCGGCAGGGACACCTCCCCGGAGCTGAAGGGCTGCAGCCTCCAGCATCGTCTCGCCTACCGGTTCAGGCTTCACCGGCGGGACCTGCCAAGTTCACCGGACAGTCCTGCCCAAGCAAAGAACCCTGATGTTCGTTCATGGCTGTTTCTAGCATCGGCATCCGGGGTGCAGCAACACCACGACACCGAAAATAAGAGCAGATTTCTGAGCCCGGAAGTTTAAGCAGAACGAGGAACGGGATCACCGCCAGCAACGGCAACTCAGGGAGATGGTCTGGTCCGTGATGGTCGTCTGGGAGTGTGAGCTTCGGGATCTGCCTTCATTGACGGCACGCCTTGCACGGATCGGAAGATCGGTTGGGGAATTCGTCCTGATCAGGGGGAAAGCTGAAGCCCTTGTGCACAAAGTCCCGCGCAATGGAGGGGGCAGGGCCGTTCATCGGTTTCACGGGCACCCTCGCAGAGGGGTTGCGGTCCGCACCAGCGATCAGCCGCAGCAACAGCCGAGCGGTAAATCCGGCCATCCGGATCCCCACCGAGCATCACTCCAAGGTTCAGTTCCCTGAGCTGGCGGGATTTCTCCGCCTCGAGCTCCGGAAGATTCCTCACTCGGGCCACTAGGCGACCGAGAGCCGTGCTGCAGCTGCGATCAGCCGTGATCCCCACCATGGCCAGACATTGCCTGATGCGGTCACGCCCCACTCCGGCAAGGGAGTCATTGCGGACCCACTGGCTCCAAGGGAGGCCTTCCTTGAGCTGAATCGCAACCCCTTCAAGCAGGCTCTCCAGGCCCTCGAAGCTGAAACTACGCAGTGTGCGGCGGCGGTTCAGATCATTGAGAAACGCCTCATGATCAGGCCAGCGCTGCATCAGCTGTGGCCAGAACGTCTGTTGTCGCTGTAGGGGCAACCGACTGACCAGAAACTCGCCGAGAAAGGCTCTCCAGGCTTTGAGGGAGTCGGAAAGATCCACCCCGTTCTCTTTCTGGCGGGCCCACGGCAACAGGGAGTCACCGCCCTCTTCCCGATACCAGCGCAGCAGCTCGTCTCTGATGGCGTTGGGATCCAACCATTCCTCGTGCGGGTCGCCATCGAGTACGGCTTGAAGCAGAGCCTTACCCAGCGCTGCACCAACGAGAGGAGCCACAGCCTCTCCGACCTGGTGGAACCGGTTGGAGGGAGTGCCATGGAAGAGGAAACCATCAGGGAACGACTGCACCCGAGCGGCTTCCCGGATGGAGAGAGTACGATTCTGCGTCGGATGGATATACCAGTAGCCATCCTTTGACATGTGAGCCGTGACAGTCAGGCAAGGCTGGTTGGGCTTGAGAATATTATATTTGTTACTGAAGCTGTGTTCTCTCGCATCTGCATCTGAAGATTCAGGAGCGGATCTTCTGGTGACGGAATAGCGGCGCTGCTCATCATCGAGCTGGTGATAGCGGAGACCCGTCTCGCGCATCAGCTTGAAAGTTTCAAGATCATCGCCACGTACCTTGCGAGTGATGTGATCTGCCAGTTCGTTCTCTTTAACTGGCAGCCAGTTGCGCATCAGCACTTGGTAAGGCGTGAGCGGACCTGCGTATGCCCCTTTCTCGCCCCATTGCTCCCACCAGTCCCCGGTTAGCTCAGGCAAATCCGAGATGGCATCGTCAAGGGGAACCGCGTGATCTTCGGAGCAGACGGGCTCCGGCCACTGAAGAGGTGCCGCATAGCCGATCCGCGTGCCGGCAATGAAAAGACGTGGACGGAGCTGAGGGACCCCGTATTCCCAGGCATGGACGATCCTGGCGTGCACGCGATAGCCGGCATCTTCAGCCCTACTGACGATTCCGCGGAAAACTTCCTGATCACCCGTAAGAGCAATGTCGGGCACATTCTCCATCAGAAAAGCCCGCGGCACCACCTCCTCAACCACAGTGAGGAAGGACTCCCAAAGTTCACGGCGACCTTCATTCAGCTGCCGATGCTGATCAACTACACCCTCGTCATGCTTTCGCCAACGAATGTTGCGTGAGAACGGCTGGCAGGGAGGGCCACCTGCGATGAGGGCGATGTCACCGCAGGCGTTGAGTGTGCGACTGACCTCCTCGAGCACCTCAGGTCTGCTCAGATCGCACTGGTGGGAGCATCCTGCAAAGTGATGCCGGTGGGTGGCGATCGAATCAGGCCTGATGTCGCAGGCGAGGATCACCTCGAAGCCGGCACGGTGAAGCCCGAGGCTCAGACCGCCCGCACCGGAGAAGAGATCGACAGCTAAGGGTCTTGAAGGATCGAGAGATCTGGCATGGCGTGGCAGTTCAGCCAGTGCGCAACTCCCTGGATGGGGATCAAGCCTCTGATCAGGCCCCTTCAGGGCCTTGAGGCGATGCGGGTCATTGGCTACGAGACTGCGGACCATCAGCCGGCGGCCTCCTGAAGGCCCTCGCGAACCAGATCAGTGATTTCATCTTCTTCGAGAAGATCCAGGCACAGCGACCCACCCAGTGCATTCAACCGCCTGACCCCGGCTCGGACCTTCAGGTCGGGGAGATCGGCAAGCTCGCGCGTGAGTACACGGTTCACGGGTGGAAGCAGCCCGTATTCACGGTCACTGATGCCTAGATGAAGTTCCTGGCTGCTGAACAGACGACGGACAAGGCCGTAGTCCTCAGCCTGCGGCCCGATCAGGCGTTCGGCGGCAAAGAACAATCGGGCGAAGGTGTTCCTGCCCTGACCGTTGATCGAAGGCGTACCGAGAAATCGTCCGGCTGGCACAGGCCGGTGACCCTGTCCCTTGAGAAACCCTTCTTCCGGATCCGCGGGGGGGAGACCGCGCCATCGGCGCCAGACCAACTCCGGATACCGGACGACGCACAACCAGTGCCAGACCCGCATGTCGGTGGTGATGTCCTCAGGGAGATGCCTGAGGCTGCGGTGCAGCGGCTCCACCAGCTTGGTGTCGATGGCTGAATCCCCCGCCCCCCGACCGTTGAGATCCATGATCAGCGCATCGAGTCCGGACAGGTCGACGTCGTGATCAACCGGTGCGACCTGGACCTTGTCCGGATGGCGCAGTGCCTCGACCAGGCCTGATTCATTCAGCAGAGCGCTGAGTCGGAAGAGACGCTGTGTCATGCCGCCTTGACCTTCTCTGTCGGGGTGAGGGAATCGGCCTCGTCCCCGGGCTGGATCTGCTGCGCATCGGCCATGGCTTCAGCGAGCTGGACCAGCTTCGTCTCTTCCTGGATTAGCGCAGGCATCTTCATCAACAGCCGGCTGAAGCCGCCCGGCGATCTCAGTTCGGCCGCCACCAGCGGAAGGGCTGCATGGACCGGGACATCGGCGTCGACCAAACCCGCTGCAAAGAGACCCAGCAGGCGGACCTGCCATTCGCTGAGTGAGTCGATCGCTTCAGAAGTGCCCAGAGCTGCGTCTTCCTCCAGTGTCCGCTGCAGGTGGTGCAGGACATCAGCGACCAGCAACGGCCAGACACTCGAGCAGATGGTGATGAACAGCGCATCGCGATGGAGGGCGCCGCCGGAACGGCGGCGTGAGCGGCTCATCAGCAGGCGGCGCAGCGGTGCGGCGACATCCGCGTTGAGTTCGAGTGTCGGGGGTTCACCCGGTTGCAGTTTCCAGAGCTGTTGGCTGCGGCCGGAGGGGAAGCTCTCCCACCGCAGCTGGAAGATGGCCTCTTCGGTTGTAGTGCGGGACGAGAACCGGACCACATGGATCCCGCTGCGACCGACGATCTGGCCTTTGCGGCCGGCCAGTCCGGCCTGGGGATCTACGGCAGCCCCGGTACGGACGAGCAGAGCCTCGGCCCTGATCTCTTCGCAGTCGAGGAGCGCGTTGTAGCTGATCTCGGCGAACCACAGGCCGAAGCCATCAGGTTCCAGGGGGACGAGCAGGCGTCGCCCGGTGGAACGGCTAATCAACCGGCAGAAGAAGCCTGCAGGGGGGGAGTCCTGCTCATCGGCGGGGAAGCTGTCCTCCCAACCCCACGGAGGGGTCAGCAGGATCTCGAGCCTGACTTCGCTGAGATCACCGCGGAAACGGAAGGTGACCGCATTGCTGATTTCCTGAATCACCTCCTCGGCGATGCTCTCCGGGGCGGTGACGCGGAAGGCCCCATCGAGATCGACCGTCTTCCAGGGAAGGAATTCCATAGATCAACCCCCCTGCCTGAAACCAGAGAGGCTTGGATCAACCCCGGCTGGCGGACTGACGAGACAGCGGAACGGCAGTGAGGTGAAGGTGCCGGCCACTGAAAAGACAAGACGCCGTGAATCGGAATCATCCACCGACAAATCCCTGTCGGAGCCCAGCAGCTCCAGGGAGCTGATCCGCCAGGCCTCTCCCATTCCGGAATCGGCGATGCTGCGGAAACTCAGACCAGACACAGCCGGAGCGGTTCCGCGGCCGTGGCGGATCAGTTCACCCTGCAACGCCCACGCCCCACGGCTCTCGTCGAACAAGGAGCTGTCACGGTCCAGATGAATCTCCAGACGTGGTTTCACGCCCCGCTCAACAGCAGGGCCCGAGACCCTGCCCTTTCCGAGATTGAGCATGCGCATCAACAGTTCCGGGCCGCGATCGGGCGCCTCTTCGTCTGCGATCAGCAGTTTCTGGATGACAAGCTGACGAAGCTCCGAACGAAGGCTGCGCAGACGTCCGGCTGAACCGCGCCAGTCGTAGCTCTCCCGAAGACGCCTCGTCGTGGGCAGCCAGTCGTCATGGGTGACGGGTTCCGCAGCCCTGAAGTACTCCTCGACATCGTCCGGCAGAAGCCCCTGCTTATCAGAAACTTCCGAGGTAGGCGCGTGATAAAGAGCCCTCCCAACCAGTGCGACCGCACAGTAAGTACCGCCATCGGCCAGCCGGTTGCCGTCGACGTAATCGATGACCATTCCGGCGCCCCTGATCAGGGCGACAGTGGATCGACAGGGAAGACAGGCCTCCGCCGATGACACCCGAGTCACCGCGAGGCGGATCGACGTTTGTCCGGTGTCATGAAGCAGACCGGGGATTTCCGCAGGACGGATGCGGCGAGGTATGGGGAAACCCGGAACATCCATGGCGGCGCTGTCGCCGGGTGCGAGTGCCGGCTCAGTGGGTGGGCTGGTGCGCGCGGCTGCAAGGAATGGAGCCCAGAGTCCGTCGATCTCGGCGCGGCAGACATAGGAGGCGGACCCGTTACCGGAGCGGAAGACCCTGGCCTGCACGTCCAGACGCCCCCAGCTGATGGCGGGCCAGAACCATTTGGAGGCGGCCTGAGTGAGGTCGTGACAGAGCTCCTCGGGGTCTCTGATGCCCAGATCGGAGGCCTCCTCACGGTCCGGCTCGTGGAATCCGGGGATCAGAAGTGTCGTGCCGGCGGCATCGATCCCGGCTCTGTCCAGAAAGAGCGCGGATGCCTCGCCTGGGTCCTGCCAGGAGGACTCCGCAACTGGAATGCCATCGCGCACGGCGAGGTGCCCAAGGTAGGCGCCATCCAGCCAGGCGCATTCATCCGTTTCGTGGGCAGGGATCTCGCTGCGGCCGAAGACCCTCAGCCCCTTCTCCTCCATACCCGAGACACGGGATGAGAACAGAACCGTCAGCACACGGGAGTGCATCCAGCTGACGGCCTTGCCCAGACCGAAGCTGCCACCACGCCCCGTTTCATCTCCGGTCGAAAAGTTCTGAACGCAGAGCCGCCTGAAGTTGCCCTCCTCGTCCCAGTCATCCCCTGTCAGCCCTTCAGTATTACTGTCACTGATCCGAAGACAGACGAGCGTGGGAGCCTCCATTGCCTCGAGTCCCGCCTTGAGGGTGAGGGATGCTCCCCCCGTGCCCTTCACGGCTGCGATGTGCCCTCTGAGACCGTCCCAGTCGAAAGCGCGGAGCATGCGCTCCCGCTCATCGCCACTGATCAGAAGCAGATCGAAGAACACCCGCGCCCTCTCGCTGCCAAGGCGCCTGTCACAGCTGTTCTGACAGACCTCCCGAACGAGGGTCTCCAGCAACGGCCGTCTGCGCTGCGCAGACCCGCCCTCGAA
This sequence comes from Cyanobium sp., assembly GCA_014191755.1. Classification (GTDB taxonomy): domain Bacteria; phylum Cyanobacteriota; class Cyanobacteriia; order PCC-6307; family Cyanobiaceae; genus Cyanobium. Next base: position 5,210 of record BJHE01000034.1, on the reverse strand, counting down.
GAGCTCAGCCGCCGCGCTGCCACCGCTGGCCCGCCCTTGGCCCAGCGAAGGAGTCGATACCCACTTCAGTGGTGTCGGCATGGCACTTGGATCACGGAACGACACTAGATGCAGTACGCCCTCCAGGCTGGGCAAAGGGGACAGTCCCCTCAAAGGGCTCGAGAGGGTCGCTCCAGAGCTTCCAAAGAGGACAGAGATGAGGCAAGTTAGTCAAACCAACCTTCATCAGAAGCCCATTCATACAGAGTCTCTTCGAGATCCTCCAGTACCCCAGTGTGGAGGAGGTTCGCGATTTCAAGGCGAAAAGCACCGTCTGCAGCCCGAACGATATGCAGAACTTCTTCACGGTCACAGGCTTCCGGCGTAACAGATTCGTTGTTCCAATAACTGAACACCCTTTCGCCTGGCGACTCTGGATCGGCCCAGGTCAGCCGGAGGGTCGCCCGGAAACCGGCAAGCGTCACCGCCACGGAAGCCCATGCAATACAGATGTATTATAGGTGCTGCGCCTTCTGTGTGCAATGTTTCCGGCGTGATGACACTCGCAGAAATCCTCAGAGCGGTCGACGAGGGGTTGCCGGTGCATTGGCAGAACCCTGGTTACCTGGTCGAACGGCCCGTCGGTGGAGATGCCTGCGTGATCCGGTCCCTCTGCACAGGGCATTGCATCGGCCTGACTTGGGCGGACGGAGTGACCCTGAACGGCAAGGAAGAGGAGTTCTTCGTCGGCGACGGAACGACTCTACTACCCGTTATGTGAAGAAGGTCATCTTTCAGAAAAAGCTCAACTTTGTGCGCATGGCTATTTGCTATCTGCTCGATGGTTCGGTCTCACCCTATTGATCACAGAGGCGACTTGCTCCGGGCCTCTCCAGTCTGGGGCCTTCCTGACGTCAGGCCCCCACTGGGATCGGTCCCGTCACTGCGCCGCTCTCGGCGCTGATCGTCATGGCCATGCTTTCTGCCAGCGCCTCGGTTGTTGCCCGCTCCCCGTTCTGCCGGCCCGAGGAAGATCCATTCCTGCTGCTCGAATCCTCGCTGCGTTCGATGGAGGAGATCCTGCGCCGGAGCCGGGGGCTGCCGCTTCGCCGCACCTGGATCGAGCAGCCCTATGGAGAGGAGGAAATCTCCTTGCTGGAGGAGGAGGTAATCCCGGCGATCCAGCAATGCCTGGCGCGCATTGATGAGCTGGATCAGCGGCTGCTGGCCCAGCAGGAGCTGCTGCATCGTTGCCAGCTGGAGGCCGAGCGTGAGGCGCTGGGTGAGTTGAGGCTGCAGATGGCCTGAGGCCCCCGGCCCGCCGGGAGCCTTGATCCCGGCTTTTCTGCTACCCCAGGGGATGGACTGGCGTGAGGCTGGGCAGGCGCCTGGCCAGCACGCTGCCTTCATCCGTCTAAATGGCTCAGATCACCCCATCGCTGCTTGTCTCATCCAGAACGGCCAACAGCTGAGCCAGGACATCTCGAACCTCTGGCCCTTTGGTGGGATCCATCACCGCCGCAAATGTGCGTGCGGTGACCCGACTCTCGATTTCCTGCAGTGCATTCATGGTGTCCATCAGGAGCTGAATGGAGATGTCGGCCGTGGACAGGGTCATGGCCATTGCGATAGCGGTTGTGTTCAGGGTCTCAAGCACACGGACGAGGCTCAAGAGGCCGGTCAAGACATCCTTCGGGTCCGCGGTTCTGCCCCTTCCGCTGATTAGGTCCCCCTGGGCCAGAGCAGCCCGGTGGCGGGTCGCGTCGCTCCGCCTCCCGTTCCCCCACCACCACTTCCTCCTCCGGTTCCACCTCCCCCGCCGCCGGAGCCGGAGAGCAGCGGTCCCTGCTGCGGGTGCTGACGGGCGCCCATGGCGCTCATGTGGGGGAAGTGACGGATGAAGTCCGCCGTGCTGGTGATCAGCTGAATGCCCTGGGGCGGCAGGCCCCCAGGGGGCAAGCCGCTGATGAAGTGCAGCTCGTTGCACTCCCGCCAGTGGCTCAGGGCCAGCGGTGAGCTCCAGGGGCTGGCCTGGTTGTGGCTGGTGCCCGACGGCACCCACAGCCACACGTCCCGATCGCTGGAGCGCTGGCCAAGCTGCAGCATCACCCCATCGGGGCGGGTCACCTTGCCGAAGTGGGTGCTGGCGCCGCGGATCGAGGTGGAGCCGATGAACAGCGGCGCCGGCAGCTGGATCAAGGGCGGTGGGGCATCAAAGAGCCCCTGGGCCTGGAGAGTGAAGTCGTAGTGGCCCAGGGCGATGCCGCTGCGCAGCTGGTGGCCGTTGGCGTGGATGCTGCTGCTGATTCCCGAGGGCAGGCCGCCAAAGCGGCTGCCCGAATAGCCGTGCAGCACCACCTGCCCATAGAACTGCTTGCTGGTACGTGGGAAGACGGCGATCGAGTTCCAGCCCGTGGTGCCAGGGCTCTTGTAGAGGGCATGGCAGCAGTCCCGGTGCAGCTCGTCATTGCCGCCGTGGGTCTTGAGAGCCCAGCAGAAGAACTCCTTGCCGGGGGTGGTGTCCTGGGCGATCAGCAGGATCGCGCCGATGGCGGTGGCCCCTGCGGCGGTGCTGTCGAGGTAGGCCAGGCCGGTGCCGTAGGCGGTGGAGTTGCTGTAGGCGCCGTAGCCGCCGTTGTTGGTGTTGTTGGTGAAGGTGCTCGCCAGAGCACTGCCAAAGACAGCACTGCTGCTGCTCTGGGTGTCGCCCTGGGGGATGGCGCCGGTGGTTTCGGTGAGGAACCAGAGATGCGCCGGTTCGACGGGGTGCCCCAGCTGCCAGGTGTAACCCCAGCGGTTGGCGGTGGCATCGGCGTGGGAGCGGATGACAGAAAGCTGCGTGCTGGCGTTATTGGGGAGAGCGTTCACCAGGGCGGCAAAGGCCCGGAAGGCCCCATCGAGCTGCAGGCCCACCCCGGCTGGGTCCTTGCCGGTCCACTTCCAGCTGCCAGCCGGGAAGGACTGGCAGAACACCTGATAGGTCATGGCCCCGTCCCTCCCTGGGGAGCAGGTGCGTCCTTGGTGCGCAGCAGCAGGCCGTGGCCGCCGATCGCCAGCCACTCGCTGCCATCAGCCGGCTTGAAGTAGCTCATCGCCGCACTGCTGAAGTTCACCACTGCGAAATCGGAGGGAAGGATCAGCGGCTCCCAGAACTGGGCCGGTTCGTTGGCGTTTTCGTAGTAGCTCCAGTCGGTGGTGGCGAGCACCAGCTCGGCGGGCCGGCGGATCATCACCGCTGTCGTGAAGCTCTCGCGCAGCAAGGTGCGAGAGCCTGAGGGCTGACCGGAGCGGACGTTCCAGCTCACCGCCCGCATCGCATCGGTGGTGGTGGAGGGGGGCGAGGCCGCCAGGATCCAGTGGCCAGACACCTGATCCCGGGCGATCAGCAGCGGCACCGCCTGCCTGTTCGTGAAGCGGTGCTGGCTGTAGGCAAAGACGAAGTATTCAGCCCCCGGTGCCAGCGACCAGCCCACCTGGGCGTTGAACGGCAGTGGCGTGGTGCTCCAGGTGCCGCTGCTGGTGCCCACCTCTCCAGAGGGGTACACCCAGCTCACCTGGTCATCGCCGCCCAGGAAGGGCTCGCGGTTGGCGATGCCCGGTTTGATCTGCAGGGTGGTCCCGGTGAGGAACACCTCCAGCAGCAGCACAGCCGGATCCCCGCCTGGGGTGAGCTGGGCGAGGGTCGCCTCCAAACGCCAGCCGCAGGGATCCGTGGCAGTGGCCGTGGGGTTGGGGGCGGTGGCGATGCGCAGCTGGTGCTGGCTCACCTGGGCATTGGCGGCGGTGAGCCAGTTCTGGAGGTACCCATTCACCTCGGTGGCGACGGCCGGCCAGCTGGTCTCAGTGCCGAGGCGGCTGATGTCGATCAGGGTCCGGCTCATCTCAGGGCGCCAGCACGACGGCGGTGACGGTGAGGGCGATGGCGGCCTGGGCGGTGCCGGTGTTGCGCACCAGCGCCCGCAGCAGCGGGGGGCTACTGGGGGCCGAGGCTCCGTCGGCAGAGAAGTAGGTGCCCCCCGGCGGGGCCGTGACCGTGAGGGCGGCAGTGGTGGTGACCAGATCGAGCAGCACCCCGCTGCCTGGGGTCGGGTCCTGGGTGATGGGGCGGCTGCCATCGGCCTCGCGCGCTGCTGCTGAGCTGTAAAAGCTCACCCAGCCCGGCGCATCGGTGCTCACGGCCAGGAAATGGCCAAGCCTCCCCAGGCCCGGCAGATCGAGCAGGGCACTGGCCCCCGGCAGCAAGGGCGTGGTGGTGGCACTCACGCTCAGCCGCTGGCCGGGAACCTGGGTGCGCGGCAGCCAGCTGGCCATCAGGGCAGCACCTGGATCCGGCGGATGGCCCGCACCTGGCTGGCGCTGGCCAGCGTCTTGCTCTCGGCGTACTGGGTGCCCATGTAGGTCGTTCGCACGAACGCTGTGCCGCTGGCGGCCTGGGTGGAGGTCCAGTGGAAGAAGGGATCGTCGCCGTAGGTGTCGTCGAAGTGCCGGAGTGTCTCGGCGCCATTGGCCCGGAAGGCCAGCGCCGAGGTGAGAGCCGGGTTGCTGTCGCTGTAGTTGCCGCCCTGGGGCACCGCATAGGGGTTGGCGCCATAACCCGCCCCGGAATAGGTGCCCGCAGCCGTCGCCTCCGGCTTGAAGGAGCGGTAGAGGATGTCCCACTCCTGGGCAGCCGGCAGGTACCAGTCGTCGTAGCCGCCGATGGTGAGCGAGCAGCAGAACTGGGCCGCCGGGTGGCTGGCGTTGTTCATCGCCTCGCTGTTCGCCCACCCGTCGAAGACGCTCGTGGTGCCGGTGCTGGCGGTGTTGGCGCTCTTCCAGGCCACGTTCAGCAGCGAGCCGGCGGTCTTGGGCGAAATGATCAGCGCATGGGTGGCCACACCATTGGCGGTGTGGCTGATCAGGCCGGCATAGAAGCCGCCCTGGAACTCACTGCCGATCGCAGGCAGATCGGCCACCCGGATCGGGCCGAGCACATAGACGGTGCCGCTGACCAGATCGAGATAGAGATCACCATCCACCGCCCCGGCGATCACGGCCGGCGGCGCCCCGGTGCCGGTGAACCAGCCCGTTCCCCGGGGGCCGATCGCCCCATCGGCGCCGGCCGGACCCTGGATGCCCTGCGGCCCCTGCGGGCCAGCCGGTCCCTGGGCGCCTGTCGCCCCCGCCGGGCCGGCCACACCGGCCGGACCCTGGGGGCCCTGGATCGAGCCACCGTTCACCCAGCTGTTGGT
>BJHE01000033.1 GCA_014191755.1 Cyanobium sp. | reverse complement strand
TGCTGCCGGTGTGGCCCAGCGTCGCCAACGACTCCCCAATCCTGGAGCTGTTTCAGCGCGCGGGGGCGGCCGGGGCCTACAGCCGGCGGGTGGGCGCTGGCTTTGGGGCCTGGTGGCAGCCCACAGGCCGCTTGAGGGGCCTCTCGATCGCCTATGCCGCCGTGGCTCCCCAGGCAGACAACGGTTCGCCCGGGGAGGGGGGGCTGTTCAAGGCCGCAGGCGGCCAGACGAACACCGTGCAGATGGCCTACACCCGTCCCAGGTGGAACCTCACCGCCGCCTACACCCGCAATGGCCAGCGCGCCCTGCTGCGGGGCACCCCCCTGGCTAGCCAGCTCGCCGCCGACTGCCGCGATGGCGCCATCCACTCCTGGTCGCTGGCGGGGTATTGGCAACCTGCCAATGCGGGCTGGATTCCCTCGATCAGCGCCGGCTGGGGCCTCGATCGCTTTGCCTTTGCCACCACCCCGGTGGCGGGGCTCACCGGAGTGCACACCACCTCCTGGAGCGTTGGCCTCAGCTGGAGCGATGTGTTCAGCTCTGGCAACAGCGTGACGCTGGCGGTCGGCGCCCCAGCCCACGTGAGCCGCCTGCAGGGGGTGGAGGCAGTGGATGACTCCGGCATGGCCCTGGAGGCCTCCAGCCTGATCCCGATCACCGACACCTTCAGCCTCACGCCGGCTGTGTTTTGGCTGAGTCGGCCCCGCGGCGCGATGGGGGCCACCACCAGCCTCACCGAGGCCCTGGGCCCTGGACGCGGACCGGCCGCCTCCCTGGGGGTGTGGGGTGGGCTGGTGCGGGCCACGTTGCGGTTTTGACGGCGGTTTTGAGGGCGGTTTTGAGCCGGGATTGACTGGAGAGATAAACTAAATTCTTAATGTTGGTTCATCGCTATTTGTGCTGTTGCAAGCGAGTGAACTGAGCCTTAAGCCCACCGGTATTCAGCCCACTTGAATGCCCAACCCTAAACGGACCAACCCCAACAGGACCAACCCGAAATGAGTGCGCCGAAATGAACCTTCTCAACGGACAGATTGAGGTTCGCTCGTTCCTCACGGTCACACTGGGAATCCTGGTGCTGTTTCTTGGCAAGGCTCTCAACAAACGCTTCGCCATCTTACGAGAGTTCACCATTCCTGAGCCCGTCAGTGGTGGCCTGCTGGTGGCCTCGGTGATCGCCCTGCTTCATCTCGCCTTTGGCCTGGAGATCAGTTTTGGCATGCGGGCTCGTGATCTGCTGCTGGTGTATTTCTTCACCACGGTGGGCATGAATGCCAGCTTCGCCGACCTCAGGCGAGGTGGCCGCTCCCTGGTGGTGCTACTTGCTCTCACTATCGTGTTGATGCTGGCCCAAAACCTGTTGGGCCTCACCCTGGCTCGCTCGGGCGGCCTGCCGCCCGCCACGGGCCTGCTGATGGGCACGGTGTCGCTGATTGGCGGCCACGGCACCACGATTGCTTGGGCGCCCAAATTCGCTGACGACTACGGGGTTGCCAACGCCATGGAGGTCGGCATTGCCGCCGCCACCTTCGGTCTGATCATCGCCAGTGCCAGCGGCGGCCCCATCGCCCGCTACCTGATCCAGCGCCATCGGCTGGTGGCCCCCGGCGCCTCACCTGCGACGGAGCGAGGCGACCTCACTAGCGGTCCCCCCAACGGCGCTGCTCTCGCTTCAGCGCCGGCCGTTCCAGCAGCTGCGTTGTCCTCACCTGGTGGACAACCTCCCCAAGCCTCAGGCGGCGGAGCGTTGATCGATTCCCATGATTTCCTTGGGGCGGTGCTGGCGATCAACATCTGCATCATCCTCGGCTCGCTCCTGCAGGAGCTGCTCCGGGAGCGGGGGCTGTTTCTGCCGCTGTTTGTGCCCTGCCTGATCGTGGGCATCCTGCTCAGCAACCTGCTGCCCAAACCAGGGCCCAAGTTCCAGTTCCGCTGGCCCTCTCGCACCCCCGCCCTCGAACTGATCGCCGAGATTTCCCTGGGGGCCTTCCTGGCGATGTCATTGATGACCATCCAGTTCTGGACGCTGGTGGATCTGGCAGGACCTCTGCTGCTGATCCTCATCGCCCAGTTCCTGCTAGCGCTGCTGATCAACCTCTTCCTGGTGTTTCCCCTGCTGGGCGGCACCTACGACGCGGCGGTGATCGCCGCAGGCTTCAGCGGCTTCACCCTCGGCTCCACCCCCACCGCAATGGCCAACATGACCGCCGTGACCCAAAAATTTGGCCCCTCCCCCAAAGCCTTCATCGTGCTGCCCTTGGTGTCAGCGTTTTTCATTGACCTGCTCAACGCGGTGCTGATCCCCTTTTTCCTGCACAGGGTTTAAGCCTGGGCTCTTAGGCGGGGCTGGCGGGCATAGAGGCCAACAGGTGGAGGCCAAGGCGCTCGGAGAGAAAAGTCGCCGTGAGCTGGCCCCGCACGCTGTTGCCCGCCCCATCCAGCGGCGGCGAGTAGGTGGCCAGCCCGCCTTTGCCTGGCGCCACGGTGATCATGCCGCCCGACACCCCACTCTTGCCTGGAAGGCCGATGTCGTACATCCAATCGCCGGAGGTTTCATAGAGGCCCGCCGTCACCATCACCGCCAGCACGACCTGGCAGATCGGCGGCGCCACCACCTGCTCGCCGCTGAGGGGATGGCGCCCCCCATTGGCCAGGGTGGCGGCCATCAGGGCCAAATCGTGCGCGGTGACACTCAGGGCGCACTGACGGGTGTAAAGGTCGATGGTGGCTTCCGGATCAAACCAGATGCCCTCCTGCTCCTCCAGCAGGGTGGCGATGCCCAGATTGCGCCGATTTGTTGCCACCTCCGAGGCATACACCTCCTCATCCAGCGCCAGGGGGCGGCCCGCGAAGCGGGAGAACCCCTCCTGGATGAAGGTCCATTTGGCCTCAACCGTGTCGCCCGGCGCCAGGCTCGTGGCGGCAATCGCGCCCGCATTCACCATCGGGTTGGAGAGGCCGTCCTCCGCCCTCTCCACCGCCTGCACGGAATTGAAGGGCAGCCCCGTGCTGTTCACCCCCAGTTTTTGGCGGGCGTCCCTTTCCCCAATGGCCTGGCAGATCAGGGCAAAGAGAAAGGGCTTGGAGATGCTCTGGATGCTGAAGGGATGAAGGGCATCCCCTGCTTCAAAGAGCTGGCCCTCCGTGGAGGCCACGGCGATGCCGAAATCAGCCGGGTTGGCAGAGGCCAGGGCGGGGATATAACGCGCCACATTGCCCTCGCGCACGGGGCCAAAGCGCTGATGGGCTTGGTCCACTAGTTGGCGTACCACGGCCTCGGTGGGCAGATGGCCTGTCGAAATCCAGGACGCCACGATTAGTCTCCGTTCTCCTTTTCCCACGGCATGCGGGGCAGGCGGTAGAGGGCTTCCCGCTGGGCCTCAATCCACACATCGATCATTGTGTCGAGGCTGGGATCATCCGCTTCGACCTTGATCTGGTGGGCGATGCTCAGGCTTCCCGCCGGGATCACCACCAGCTCGAAGGGGGGGCCCACCGAGAGATTCGATCGTTGGGTGAGCACCTCCGACATCAGGCAGAGCTTGGCGGCATCCTCCAGCGAAAGGTGGGCGCGGCCGATGTTGTCGAGAGGGGGCTTCCCGTATTTGCTCTCGCCGATCTGCAGGTAGGGGGTTTCCGGCGTCGCCATGATCGCGTTGCCCTGGGGATAGATCAGATAGAGGCCGTGGGGTTCGCTGCCGATCTGTCCGGCCAGGAGAAATGTGGCCCCGCCGCTGGCCCCCGCCTGCCGCAACGACTCCTCATTTTCCTTCTGCACCGCCACGCTCACCCGCCCCACATAGGCCGCCGCTTCAAACAGATAGTCGCAGTGGCGTAGATCCTTGCCGGCGCCCGCCTCGAGATCCGCGTGGCGATCGAGATCGCGGCGAATCCAGCTGATCACCGCGTGGGTGGTGGCTAGGCTGCCCGCCGCCAGGAGCACAAACAGCCGATCGGGAGCGGGTTGGAAGCTATACATCTTGCTGTAGGTGGAGATGTAGTCCACCCCCGCATTGGTGCGGGAATCAGAGGCCAGCACCAGCCCCTTCTCCAGCCAATACCCGATGCAATATGTCATGGTGTTCCCTATGCGGTGTCACTCACTCTGAAGCTAGCGCTTCACTCCCCGAGGCCGGCCCTGACCCCCTCGCCCCCCGCTCCGGCGGCCCCGCTGATACTCGGGATCGGGGTTGCTCAGCTGCAACTGGCGCACCGCTTCCACGGCCATGCCGGCCACCAGTCCAAAACCGCTCACCAGCACCGTGTCCCAAAACAGGGTGCGCTCGCTCAGCCGCACAGGGGTGTGGGCCACCACCGTGCGCAGAAACTGGGCGATGGCCAAGCCCGCGGCGCCGGTGACCAGGCCTGTGGCCACCACCCGGCCTCCTGAGAGGGGGCGCAGAGGCCGCTCCGGACCCACGGCAGGAGGGGGGTCCTGGGAGCTTTCGGCTGCTGGCGGGTCGTCCCGTTGGGACAGCGGGGCGCCATCGGCTAGCGGGTCGGGGCTCATGGGGCCTGAGGCTCCTCCGAGGGCTCCAGCGCAGGGGGCGGGCCCGCTACCAGTTGCTTCATCACCACGTAAAACACCGGCACCACAAAGAGAGACAGCACGGTGGCTACCGTCAGCCCGCCAAACACCACCGTGCCCAGGGAGGCTTGCCCCCGGGCACCGGCGCCACTCGCCAGCACCAGCGGCAGGAAGCCAAACAAGGAGGAGATGGCGGTCATCAGGATCGGGCGGAACCGGGAGCGGGCCGAATCGGCTGCCGCCTCCAGGGCGGTGGCCCCCTCCTCCATGCGCTGGTTGGCCATGTCCACAATCAGGATGCCGTTTTTGGCCGCCAAGCCGATCAGCATCACCAGTCCCACCTGGGCAAAGATGTTGAGCACCTCGCCGCGGGCCGCCAGAAACAGCAGGGCTCCCAGCATGGCCGTAGGTACGGTCATCAGGATGATCAAGGGGTCGGTGTAGCTCTCGTATTGGGCCGAGAGCACCAGATAGGCCGCCAAGATGCCCAGGCCAAACACCACGATCGCCAGGGCACCGGCCCGAATCTCCTCGCGGGAGATCCCGGTCCAGTCGAAGCTCACGCCATTGATGGAGAGATCTTCAAAGCGGCGGCGGATGTCGTTGATGGCCTGGCCCGAACTGCGGCCTGGAGCCGGACCGCCTTCCACCATGATCGAGCGGAACAGGTTGAAGCGGGGGATCACCGCGGGACCGGTGGCGGGCTCGATGCGGATGAACTCCGAGAGGGGGATGGGCTCGCCGGCGGCGTTTTTGGTGTAAAGCCCGCGCAGCTGCTCCGGGGTGGCGCGGAAGGCCTGATCCGCCTGCACAAACACCCGCCGCACCCGGCCCCCCTCGAAGGTGTCGTTTACATAAAAGGAGCCGATGTTGAAGCTGAAGGCCTGCATGGCGCTCTGGAAATCCACCCCCAAAGCGGCCATGCGATCCCGATCCACCAGGATCTGCAGCTGGGGCGCTTCCGGGGAAAACTGGGTGAACACCCGATCAAAGAGGCCGCTGGCGTTGGCGTTGCCGATCAACTGCTGGGCGCTGGCAAAGAATTGGGAATCGGAAAGGGCGCCGCCACTTCGGTTGAGCATCTGGAATTCGAAGCCGCCGCCGGTGCCGTAGCCGGGAATGGCCGGCGGCTCGATCACGAGGACGCGCGCCTCCTGGATCGCGGCGAACTTGCGGTTGAGCCGCGCCACGATGGCGCTCACCGATTGGTCGGCGCCGGGCCGCTGGTTCCACTTCCGGGTGCCGAAGAAAAACAGCCCGCGATTGGGAGCGTTGCCGGCAAAGCTGGCGCCACTGAACATCGAGGCGCTCTCGATGTCCTTCTCCTCCCGCAGAATCGCGGCCACCCGCTGGTTGATCTGGCGCGTGTTCTCCAGGGAGTTGCCATCCGGCGCCTGCAGGATGCCGATGGCATAGCTCTGGTCTTCCACCGGCACGAAGCCACTGGCGATGGTGTTGAAAGCCACGGCGGTGAGGGCGATGCCGACGATCAGGGCGCCCATGATCAGGGTGCGGTGGGAGAGCACCCAGGCCAGGCCATTCTCGTAACCCCGCTCGATGCCGCCATAGCCCCGGTTGAACCAGTCAAACAGCTCCGGAGTGAGCCAGCCGAAGAGTGCGCCGCCCAGGGCGAAGGCGAGCACGGCGGCGGGGTTTGCCACACCTCCGAGCACCAGCCCTGCCACCCCGCCGGCCAGGGAAAAGGGCAGCCGCAGGGGCAGGCCGGTGAGCAGCTGCAGCACAAAGCCCACCAGCAGCCCGGCGGCAACAGCGCCCATGGCGGCCAGGGCTCCCCCTCCCCCAGCGGCCAGCAAGCCATAGAGAAACCCCACCGCCCCTCCTGCGATGGCGTAGGTGCGACGGCCCGGTGGCGGGCCTTCCCAGGCCAGCAGGAGGGCCGAGAGCATCGGGGAGAAGGTGAGGGCGTTGAAGGTGGAGATGGCGATGGCAAAGAGGATCGTGGCGGCGAATTGCCTGTAGATGGTGCCGGTGGCGCCGGGGAAGAAGAGCACCGGAATAAAGACCGCGAACAACACCAAGGTGGTGGCCAGCACCGCGCCAAAGAGGTCGTCCATGGTGGCCTTGGCCGCCGCCAGAGCCCCCAGGCCGGAGGCTTTCTTGGTGGCGGTGGTTTCGATGATCGTGATCGCGTCATCCACCACCAGCCCGGTGGCTAGCACCAGGCCGAAGAGGGTGAGCTGGTTGAGGGTGAAGCCAAACACCAACACCCCCAAAAAGGAGCCCACCAGAGCCACGGGAATAGCGATCGCCGGCACCAGGGTGGCCTTCCAGTCCTGCAGGAAGAGAAACAGCACAAGCACCACCAGGATCACCGCATCGCGCAGGGCGGAGGAGACCCCATCAATCGAGGCCCGCACGAAGTCGGTGTTGTCGATGATCTTTTGCATCGTCATGCCCACGGGCATGGTGGCGGTGAACTCCTTGAGCACCTCCTCCACCCCGCGAGACACCTCCAGGGCGTTGCTACCGGTGCGTTGGTAGATCGCCATTCCCACCGACGGCACCCCCCGCAGGTCGGTGGCTTCCACGGCAAAGGTTTCACCCCCCAGGCTCACCCGTCCCACATCCCTGAGGCGCACCACGCCGCCGTCGGCCGTGTTGCGCAGGATCAGATTCTCGAAGTCTTCCGTGTTGCGCAGTCGGCCCTGCAGCACCACGGTGAGGGTGAATTGCTGGCCGGGGGGCGCTGGGGCGCCACCGATCTGCCCCACCGGCACCAGGCGATTTTGGCTGCGCAGGGCCTGCACCACATCGCTGGCGGTGAGCTTGTTGGCGGCGAGGCGCACCGGATCGAGCCAGAGGCGAAAGGCCAGCTGGCGATTACCGAAATACTGCAATTCGCCCACCCCCGGCACCCGGCGGATGGCGTCGGTGAGATTCTGATCCAGCAGGCCGCTGATGGTTTCCAGGCTGTAGAGCTGATTGGGATCTTCGCTGGTAAAATTATATACGAGCAGGATCGAGTTTGAGGCCTGGTTTACGGTAATGCCGGATTGGCGCACCTCCTCCGGCAGGCTCGGCTGGGCCAGGGCCACCCGGTTTTGCACATTCACCTGGTTGATGTCGCCATTGCTGCCGCTGGCGAAGGTGATTTCGATCGCGCTGGTTCCGTCCGCCGCGCTGGTGGATGAGATGAAATCCATGTTCTCCACCCCATTGATCTGCTGCTCCAGCACGCTGGTGACACCCTGCTCCACGCTCACCGCGTCGGCTCCCACGTAGCGGGAGGAGACCTGCACGGTGGGTGGGGCGATGTCGGGCAGGTTTTCAATCGGCAGGATGGGAATCGCAATCAAGCCGGCAATCACGATCAGCAGGCTGCACACCGTGGTGAGCACCGGACGCGTGATGAAGGTGTTGGAGAGCGACATAGACCCCAGCGGTGACGGTGGCTAGTTGACCTTCACCGGCAGGCCATGACGGAGGTTGATCAGGTTGGAGGTGATCACCCTCTGGCCCGGCTCCAACCCACGCAAGACCGGATAGCGGTTGTTTTGGAGCGGGCCCAGTTCGACCGGCGTTTGCAGGGCAAAGGTGGTGCCAGGGGGCAGCTTGCGCAGGGACTCCAGCATGGCCTGGCCGGGCCGCCGTTCCAGGTCGGCCAGGCTGCCGACCCCATAGACAAACCGCTGGCCGGAGATCTGGGTGACGGCAGCAAAGGGAACGGAGAGCTGGCTCCGCTCGTCGAGGATCAGGCGAGTGCGGGTGCGCAGGCCGTTGCGCAGCACGCCGGTGGGATTGGCGAACTCCGCCTTGGCCAGCAGCGACTGGGTGCCAGCCACCACAGCCGGATCCAGCGAGCGCACCACGCTGCGGGCCATGGGGCTGTTGGTGGCGGGGTCCATGAGGATCACGGGCTGGCCCACCCGCAGGCGCTCGGAGAACACCGCCGGCACATCCACCCGGGCCACGAGTTCATCGTTGCGGATGATCTTGGTGAACGGCGCCCCCGCCGCGATCACATCGCCCACCTTGGCCTGCACATCGCCCACGGTGCCGCTGATCGGCGCTCGCAGGTCGCGGAAGCCGAGATCGGCCTTTCGGGCCACCAGATTCATGCGGGAGGAGATGTAATCCTGCCGAAATTGATCCCGCTGAATCGCGCTGGCCGCCCCCTGTTTCACCAGGTAGTCGTAGCGCTGGAAATTGAGCCGTTTGGTTTCGGTTTCCGCTCGCAACCGGGCCACATCAGCCCGGGCCTGGGTTTGATCGAGTTCCATCAGCAGCTGGCCCTGGCGCACCTGATCGCCTTGGCGCACCAGCAGGGTTTGGATCCGACCACCGGCCTGGGCCGCCAATTGCACCTCCCCCAGGGCCTCCAGGGTGCTCACAGTGTCCACAGCGTTGGAAAAGAGGGCCACCTCGGCCTCCTGGGACTGCACGGCCAGGGGCGGCCGGGGAGGGGTTGCCGGCGTGCCTTGGCAGGCCGAGAGGAGCACAGCGGTTGCAAAGCCGCAAAGCTGCCAACCGGTCCATAGCCGCCAACGAATCAGGCTCACGGGAGTTTTGGCAACGGCAGTCAACCCGAGCGAAACCTTTTCAGAATTACTATAAGCAGGCAGCCAATCCCTGGCATATCCCCTGGCCGATTGAGGAGCTAAGTCAGGAGGTCTCATGGGACCAGCTCCACAGCCTCAATCGGGTCTTTCAATACAAGTCTCAATAGTACCGGGGCCAGAAAGGTGGTGCCAATCACCATCAGGAGGATGGCGGCCTCTAGGGAGGGGCCCAGCACGCCGCTCTGGCTGCCAAGGCCCAGAAAGATCAGGCCCACCTCCCCCCGCGGGATCATCGCTAGCCCGACCGCCAGCCGATTCGTTGGCTCCTTGCTGAGGTAGCTCCAGCCGGCAGCCAGCTTGCTCAACAGCGCGGCGGCCAACAGGAAGCCCGCCATCAGCAGTCCCGCGTGGTTGGCGGGGTTGAAGGGATTGAGCACGGCGAGGTTGAGGCTGCTGCCGATGAGCACGAAAAACACGGTGGCAAACAGAGCAACCAGGGGTTGGATGGCCTTCTCGATCGCCTCCCGGCGTTTGGAGGAACTGAGGATGAGCCCCCCCGCGAAGGCGCCCAGGGCTGCCTCCAGGCCGAAGGCCTGGGCCGCGAAGCAGGCCAGCGAAAGCACCAGGAAGGCTGCCACCGCCACCTCCCCAGGCGCCCTTAGCCGATCCAATAGAGCATCGAAGGCTGGGGCGGCGGTGCGGCTGAGGGCCAGGGCCACCGCCACAAACACCGAAGCGGCCCCCACCAGCTTCACCACTGGCCCCGCCGTGAATCCTTCCCCCGCCGCCAGGGCCACCACCACAGCCAGGATGACAATGCCGAGGATGTCATCCAGCACGGCGGCGCCGATCACCATCTGCCCTTCTCGGGTGCGCAGCACCTTCAGTTCCCCGAGCACGCTGGCGGTGATGCCGATGCTGGTCGCAGTCATCGCAGCGCCGGCGAAGATTGCCGGCAGCATCGGCACCGTAAAGAAGACATGGAGGCCGAAGGCGCCCATCACAAAGGGGAGGATCACGCCGGTGAGGGCCACGCTGATCGCCTGGCCGCCCACCGCCATCAGTTCGTCCAGCTCGCTTTCCAGGCCGGTGAGGAACAGCAGGGACAGCAGGCCGATCTTCGCCACCCCCTGCAGGATGGGAAAGGTGTTGGCATAGATCTGGCGCACCTGTTCGGAACTGACGTGGGCCAGGGTGGCGATCGAGCCCTGGGCGAGGCTGTTGAGCTCGCCCCCCAGCTCTGGCGGTTGGATCAGGTGCAACCCCGAAACGCCGATCAGCACGCCGGCCACCAGCTCCCCGAGGATGGCGGGAAGGCGTAGGCGCACCATCAGCTCCGCCAGGGCCCGGGCGATCAAGAGGATCACCACAAATTGCCCTGCTTGGATCAGGGTTTGGGCGGCCTCCAGCTCGTGCGCACCACTGGAGAGGAACAGGGTGGGCAGGCTCATGGGCGCCACGGGATGTTGGTAAAAAATCCTTTCATCTCGGGCCCGTCGTCGGGCGGCGGAATGGGCAAACCGCGATCGGGGAGAGGGCGCGGAGGAAGGGAGCACCGCGGCGATGGCAAGGGCTGGCAACCAGGTCGGCTCGTGTTGAGCCCTTGTCTGCGGCAGAGCCTCAGCTCCTATCTTGGCTGTTGCCGGGATGGGATCCTCCCGGCTCCCTTGCGGCACTCAGCTCAGATCCTTGTTTCAGGCGGGCATCAGCGTGGCGGGCTGAGGCTGATTACAACCGCCGGAGTGAGCGGCTCCCTGGCCCCTGCCCCGTAATCTGCGGACCGATCCGGCAGAACTCCCGATGGCCACCCGCGAACGGCAAGGCACGGTGGTGGTGGGTCTGGGTCGCTCCGGAATCGGCGCTGCTCGATTGCTTCGGGCCCTCGGCGAACCGGTGTGCCTCGCGGAAAGCCGCAGCGGCGACGCCCTGGCTGAGCAGGCGGCGGCCCTGGAGGCGGAGGGCATCCCGGTGAAGCTGGGCCTGCCCCTTGATGCCGACCGCTTCGATGCCCTCACCCCGCCGCCCGCCACCGTGGTGGTGAGTCCCGGCATCCGCTTCGACCATCCGGCCCTGGAGGCATTGCGGGCCCGTGGAGTGGCGGTGCAGGGGGAGTTGGTGGGGGCCTGGAGGGCCGGCAGGGCCGTGCCCTGGATCGGCATCACCGGCACCAATGGCAAGACCACCGTGACCCATCTGGTGCATCACCTCCTGGTGGCCGGTGGGCTGGATGCTCCCCTCTGCGGCAACGTGGGCACCTCCGCCGCCGACGTGGTGCGCCAGCGGATCGTCGCCGGCCCGGCCGCCAGCGGCGTTTCGCCTTCGGGCCTTTCGGCCTTGGGCGCTTCGCTCTCGGGCGGGTCTTTTGCCGAGAACCTTGCCTTTCCCGACTGGCTCGTGGTGGAGCTGAGCAGCTACCAGATCGAGGCCGCCCCCGAGTTAGCGCCGGCCATCGGCATCTGGACCACCCTCACCCCCGACCATCTGGAGCGCCACGGCACCCTTGAGGCCTACCGGGAGATCAAGCGCCAGCTGCTCGAGCAGTCGGGCCTGCGCATCCTCAATGCCGACGACGCCGATCTGCGCAGCCGCGCCGCCAGCTGGGACCAGGCCTGCTGGATCACCGCCGGGCCTCGCCAGGCCGCCCTCGATGCCGGCATCGACCCCCACCTCTGGATCGAGGCCGGTGAGGTGTGGAATGCCGATGGCCCGCTGTTCCCCGCCGCCGCCCTTGCGATGCCGGGCGACCACAACCGCCAGAACCTGCTGCTGGCTGCGGCGGTCGCCCTGGCCGCAGGCCTCACCCCCGCCGTGATCGAGGCGGGCTGCCGCTCCTTCCCCGGCGTGCCCCACCGGCTCGAACGCATCCGCCTTCACCAGGGCATCACCTGGTTCAACGACAGCAAGGCCACCAACTACGACGCCGCCGAAGTGGCACTCCGCGCCCTGGACGGTCCCCTGGTGGTGCTGGCTGGCGGCCAGTCGAAGCAGGGCGATGCGGCGGGCTGGATCGCCCAATTGCACCGCCAGGCTGCGGCGGTGATTCTCTATGGCGCCGCCCGGCAAGAGTTCACCGGCCTGCTGGCGGCTGGTGGCTACAGCGGTCGGGTGGAGAGCGTCGAAGGGCTCGACCAGGCGGTGCCGCTGGCCCGGCAGCTGGCGGCGGAGGGTGCCTGCCCAGCCGTGCTGCTCTCGCCGGCCTGCGCCAGCTTCGATCAGTACAGCGATTTCGAGGCCCGCGGCCACCACTTCCGCCGCCTGGTTCTGGCACTCTGAGGCAGCGAATTCGGCGCGATGCGCCAGTCCCGATGGCCCACTGGTTGATGAAGAGTGAGCCGGAGGTCTACGGCATCGCCCATCTGGAGGCGGAGGGCACCACCCTCTGGGATGGCATCCGCAACTACCAGGCCCGCAACTTCATGCGCGCGATGAAGGTCGGCGACCGCGCTTTTTTCTATCACTCCAATGCCACGCCTCCGGGGATCGTGGGGTTGATGGAGGTGGTGGAGACGGGCCTGATCGATCCGAGCCAGTTTGATCCAGGCTCCAAGTATTTCGACCCCAAGGCCAGCGCCGAGGCGCCCCGTTGGGACTGCGTGCGACTGCGCTATGGGCGCACGTTCGGGCGTCTGCTGAGCCTTGAGGAACTTCGCGATCAGTTTGATGCCGAAACCCTGCCGGTGGTGCGCCGCGGCAACCGCCTCTCGATCCTGCCGGTGGAGGAGGCCAGCGCCCTGCGGATCTACGCCCTGCTCGGTGAGATCCCCTAAGGGCGGATCTGGCTGCGGCAGCGGTCTCTCAGGCGGCGTTGCGCCGGTACTCGTCGCGCCGCTCCCTGGCCCAGGGGCGCTCGGCGCCGGGAACGCCCCGCTGCGGCAATGGTGTCGGTCCGCTCCCTTCGTGGCTCTGGGGCAGAGGATCAAAGCCCGCGGAGCCGGGGAAGAGGTTGGCCAGATAGCAGCGGGTCACGCCCCGGTTCTGCACGCCGTTTTGCACCAGAAAACCCGCCAGGGCGGCCTGAAAGAGGCGGTACTGGTCCCAGTTGGGATGGCGTTCGATGAACTGGCTCATGGCCTGCAGCAACTGCTCCGGCACTTCGGCCCGCAGGCTCACCGTTCCGCCGCCAACGGCTCCCTCCGAGGAACCCTCCCCATCCGCACCTTCGTTGTGGCCTCGCCGCCAGTCCTGTGCCATCGCCGGAACGTTCCCCGCTCATCGACACCAGTTCCCCACACCCCGGGGGGACCGTCAAATCCCGCGCATGGGCGGCCCGATCCGCCGTCCCAAGCTGAGATAACAGGCTGGATCAGCGTTCTGCCTGGTTCTGGCGGCGCCTGCGGCCGGGGCGGCTCCCAAGGCCAGCCCCGTCAAGGGTGGAAAGCGGCCGTCCAGGCCTTCTCCCCGAACTCCCGGTTCCCTGGGGCCGGGCTGGGGAAAAACGGGGAAAACCTGGCCTCCGGTGCGGAATCGGCCGGGGAAAACTGGCCTGATCAGCATTGTTGATCAGAGCCTGCTTGGCGCAAGGGTCTCAGGCCGCAATGCCACCACCCTGGAGCGTTGCGTCTTCGGCTTCCGTAGGCATGCAGGTCTGGAGGGCAGCGGCTAGAGCAACGCTGGCCTCACCTCCCCAGCTCCCCTCCACCCCCCGCCGTCCCGGGGCGGGCGTCAGCACGAAGCGCAGGCACCAGCGGTTGCGATCGCCCTCAAGGCTGAGCCACAGATCGCCTCCCTCGCAGGCCAACTCCATGGCCAGCTCAATGGCCTCCTCGGCCATCAAGGTGTCGACGAGGGCCCGGTGCTGCTCCTGCAAGGTGTTCATCCCTCGCCGCAGCGCCAGCGTCTCCGCCTGGGTGAGTTCAGCGGCCCAGGCTCCCGCTGCGGCCTCCCCGCCGCCGATCAACACACCAAAAGGATGGCGATCGGAGTCGACCACCAGCCGCCAGCCTGAACCCTCCCGGACCTCCATGGGCCTTGCGGCCCTCAGCCGGGCAGCAGATCCGGTTGGTCCTGCTCATCGGAGAGTTCGATGATGGCTCGCTGCACCGGTTTGATCATCGAGTCGTCGAGCAGTCCGTCGAAATCATCAAAGCGCCGCTGCTTGGCCCGGAAGGCGATTCGCACCGTGGTTAGGTAGCGGTTGTTGGAATGGCGGATCAGGCTCTCGGCACGCTGGGCCAGATCCTTCGGATTCACGGTCGGACTGCTCGGCATGCGCAAGGGTTTGAGTGGACAAGTCGTTGGGCCACCCTAGGCCAGCACAGCTGCCTCCTCCCCCATGCCGGGAACGCTCGCCATCGACCTGGGCAGCACCACCACCGTGGTCGCCTGGCAGGACTGCACCGCCAGCCCGCCGCGGCTGTTGGCGCTAGCCCCCTATGCCCTCGATGATCCCGCCGTGGTGCCCAGCCTGATCTGGCTCACCGGCCCGGAGGGCGCGGCGGGGGCTCTGGTGGGTCGGCAGGTGCTCGACGCAGGGCTGGCCGATGGCGAGGGACCGGGCCTGCTGCGGGATTTCAAGCGACGCATCGGGGCATCCCCCCAACCCTCGTCGGCGGGCCGCTCCCCCGGGGCTCCCGCCCGGCCGGGCGGATCGCAAGCGGGGGATTCGGAAGGATCGGAAGGCCCGGGGGGCTCTGAGGCAGCCGCCCAACAGCCCTGGCTGACGCCCGAGGCCGCCGGAGCCCTGCTGCTGCAACGGATCTGGCGGGCCCTGCCCCCCGGTGTGGAGCCGGACCGGCTGGTGCTCACCGCCCCGATCGAGGCCTACCGCAGCTATCGCCAGTGGCTGCGCGAGGTGTGCGGTTCGTTCGCGGTGCCCGAGCTGGCCCTGGTGGACGAACCCACCGCCGCCGCAATCGGCGCCGGGCTTCCCCCCGGTAGCCGCGTGCTGGTGGTGGACTTTGGGGGCGGCACCCTCGATCTGTCCTTGGTGCAGTTGGAGGGGGGGGAGGGAAGGGCCGCCCCCATCGCCCAGCTCCTCCGCTTCGCCGGCCGCGAGCTCAAGGCCAGTGGCCAGGCGCTGCGCTGTGCCCGGGTCCTGGGCAAAGCCGGCCTCCGCCTCGGCGGCCGGGACATCGATCGCTGGATCGCCGCCGAACTCGTCCCCGACGAGGGGCCCGATGGTGAGTTGCTGCGGACGGCCGAGGCGCTCAAGTGCCAACTGAGCGACGTGGAGGAGGCCGTGCGGCTCTGGAGTCCGGCGGGGCTGCCGGCCAGGGAGCTGAGGTTCAGCCGCCGGCGCTTCGAGGTCCTGCTGGAGGAGCGGGGGCTCATCACGCAGCTCGACACCCTGCTGGAGGCCGTCTGGGCCGGTGCGCGGCGGGAGGGGCTGGCCCGGGGTACCGCCATCGACGCCGTGCTGCCGGTGGGGGGGGGCAGTCGCATTCCCCTGATCCGCCGCTGGCTCCAGGAGCGCTGCCCCGGGGTGCCCCTGCGGGGTGAGCGCCCGGTTGAGGCCGTGGCCCTCGGCGCCCTCGCCCTCACCCCGGGGGTGAAGCTGCGGGATGTGCTGAGCCGTGGCGTTTCCCTGCGCTGCTGGGACCGCCGCAGCGGCACCCATCGCTGGCATCCCCTGTTTGTGGCTGGCCAGGGCTGGCCCACCACCGTCCCTCTCGAGATCGTGCTGGCCTGCAGCCACGAGGGCCAAGGGGCGATCGAACTGGTGCTGGGGGAACCGCTCGGGGAGGCGCGCTCCGAGGTGGTGTTCCGCGATGGAGTGCCCCAGCTGCGGCGGCGACCCGCCGGCGAGGCGGCGGTGGCCCCCTGGCGGCAGGCCCCGGCCCCGCTACCGCTGCAACCCCCGGGTCAGGCCGGTCAGGACCGGCTTCGCCTTTGCTTCTCCATCGATGCCGAGGCCCGGCTGTGGCTGGATGGGGAGGACCTGGTGAGCGAAGCGCCCCTGGAGTCGCGCTGCCTGGGGCCGGTGTGTTGAGCGACCACTGGGGCCAGCCCTGCCGGGGCATACTGCATACAACAGGGGTCATTCCCATCCATGCCCCTTGGCCCGCCGGCCCCGCTTACCTTTCGTCTGGCTAGCCATCACCTTGGGAACGGTCGCCGCGGGGATCGGTTTCGTGTACTGGTGGGAGCGCCAGCTGCCGGCCCGGGTGGCCGCCGCCGCCGCCCGTGGCCAGCTCGACGCCTGTCTGCGCTACAGCGATCAACTCGATGCCCTTAGCTGGCTTCCCGGCCGTTCCTCCCTCGATCAGGGCCGCTGCCGACGTGAGAAGGCCGCCCAGCTCTGGAAGCAGGGGAGCTGGGCCGCGGCCCTCGGACTGCAACGGCAGCTGCTCAATTCCCCCGCCGGCGGCCCGGGAGATCGGCAGCGCCTGGAGGACTGGCAGTCGGCCCTGCACCGCATGGCCCTGAGCCGCTTCCGCGACGGTGACCTCGACGCTGCTCTGGACGCCTTGGCGCCGATGGGCGAGAAGCATCGCTCCGATGGCACGGCGGTCGGTGATCAGCTGCGGCTGAACTGGAACCGCAACCGGCTGGAGTGGGAGCGGGCTTCTAAGCTTGTGGAGCAGGCACGCTGGTGGGAGGCCCTCGACAGCCTTCACCGGATCGATCACCCCTGGTGGCAGCGACGGGCACAAGCCCTCAACGGCAAGGTCGAGGAGGGCCTGAAGCGCCTCAAGGGGCAGGATCGTGAACACGATGGTCACGGCGAGCTCCCCCAGTCGGTGCCCGTGGCCCAGCTCGATGCCGAGGTGGGCCGTCGCATCGCCGCCGGAATGGATGAATGGAAGGCCTTTCAGGCCGGTTGCCAGGCCCTCGGCGGCCGTGTGGTGGAGGCCGGTCCCGAAACGGCCTGCCAGCGCTGACGGGGCCATGACAGGATTGGCTCCGAGGCCGGAACGCAACACCATGGAGCCAGGAGATCGGGTCAGGGTCAGCCGCAGCGTGGTGGTCTACACCCATCCCAGCCATCGCGGCTCCGCCTTCGATCTCGAAGGGCAGGAGGGGGAAGTGCTGCAGGTGCTCAACGAATGGAAAGGCCGGCCGATCAGCCCCACCCTGCCGGTGGTGGTGGCCTTCGGGAAGTTCCGGGCCCACTTTCGCGATGATGAGATCACCCCGATTTGAGGTTTGGGGTCTTAGGTTTTAACTCTTAGAAAGTTGGTTTCCAGGTTAGGAGCGCAGGGTTAAGATCGCAGTAGGTACACCCCTTCCTCCCCGTCGATCGACCGCAGGCACAGTTCGATCGTTTCTTGCCGGGTGGTTGGCACCACTCGGCCACAAAAGTCGGGCTGGATGGGCAGTTCCCTGTGGCCCCGGTCCACCATGGCCACGAGCTGAACCCGCGTCGGGCGCCCCCAGGTGTGCAGGGCCTCCAGGGCCGCCCGCACGGTTCGCCCGGTGAAGATCACATCGTCCACCAACACCACGTGACGGCCATCCACCGAGGCAGGTAACTGGGTGGCCTCGGCGAGTCGGGTGCCGATGCGCTCGAGATCATCCCGGTGGAAGGTGGGATCGATGCTGCCGTATTCGATCGGATGGCCGCTCAGGCCCTTCAGCCGACCCGCCAGCACCCTGGCAAGTGCCACGCCCCGGGTGGGAATGCCCAGCAGCAGGAGCGAGCGGCTATCGCTGGCGCTCTCCAACACCTGGGAGGCGAGCCGATCAAGGGTGCGTCCCAGTTCTGGTTCCGAGAGCAGTTCGAGCCTCACCTGGCGGTCGGACTCCGGTTCCTGGCCTGGGGTCTCTGAGGACACGGAGCGGGTCATGGGGCCGGTTGGACCGGGCGGGAGCCAAGAGGCTTCCAATTGATTCATCCTAGGCGGGCCAGAGAGACGGACTTGGTACTCCCCCCGATGCCTTCCCCGGGATGCTGCCGTCGACTGGGATCACCCTGTGGCCAAAGGCTGACCTGAGATCACCCATGTTGGGGTCTTTCAGGGCACGGCTGTAGGTTTGACGAGGAACACCGTTGATGCAGCTGGTCGATCGGGTGAACGCAGCGTCCTCGTCCCACTCTCCAACTCTTGGCAAAGGCCAGGCCAGTGGTCTTGGGGCCACTGCCGAGCTTCGTCCTCTGGGTGATCCATCCCCCGTGGCTCCAGTGGTGTTGGCAATTCTCGACGGCTGGGGCTATCGGCCCGAGGTTGACTACAACGCCATTCGCAATGCCACCACCCCGGTGATGGATGCCCTCTGGCATGCCTATCCCCACACCCTGATCGAGGCCAGCGGCGGTGCCGTCGGCCTGCCCGACGACCAGATGGGCAATTCTGAGGTGGGGCACCTCACGATCGGCTCCGGCCGCATCATTCGTCAGGAATTGGTGCGCATCGGCCAAGCCGTGCGCAACGGCAGCATCGCCGCCAATCCTGCCCTCAACGACCTGGCCGACACTCTTTTGGCTGAGGGGGGCACCCTTCACCTGATTGGCTTGTGTTCCGATGGTGGTGTCCATAGCCATGTCGACCACCTAGGCGGGCTGCTGCGCTGGGCCGCAGGCCGGGGTCTCACCGACGTCTGCATCCACGTGGTGACCGACGGCCGCGACACCGCCACCAATAGCGCTCCGGGATTTCTGGCCACGATCGAGCGGCAGATTGCCGATGCCGGTGTCGGCCGGATCGCCAGCCTCTGCGGCCGCTACTGGGCCATGGACCGCGACAACCGTTGGGATCGCACCGAGAAGGCCTATCTCCTCCTTACGGAGGAGAGTCCGCTCAGCAGTTTTTCTCCCGCTGAGATTCTTGAGGCCTCCTACGCGGCCGGGATCACCGATGAATTCCTCGAGCCGGTGCGTCTGGCACCTGGGCTGATCAGCGCGGGCGATGGGCTGGTGTGCTTCAACTTCCGCCCCGACCGGGTGCGTCAGCTCGTGCGCGCCCTGGTAACGGAGCCGTTTCAGGGATTCGAGCGGCGCCGCATCGAGCCGCTGCACCTGGTCACCTTTACCCAGTACGAGAAGGGCCTTCCTGTGGCCGTGGCCTTCCCTCCCGAGTCCCTTGATGGCCTGCTTGGTCAGGTGATCTCCGACAACGGGCTGCGCCAGTTCCGCACCGCCGAGACCGAGAAATATCCCCATGTCACCTATTTCATGAATGGGGGCATCGAGCAGGCCTTCCCCGGCGAAGACCGCCATCTGGTGCCCTCACCGCGGGTGGCCACCTACGACCAGGCTCCGGCGATGTCGGCCGAGACCCTCACCGACAGCTGCGTGGCGGCCATCAAGAAGGGGATCTACTCCCTGGTGGTGATCAATTACGCCAACCCCGACATGGTGGGCCACACGGGGCTGATGGAGGCCACCACCCAGGCGATCGCCACTGTTGATGGCTGTGTCGGTCGGTTGGTTGAGGCCACCAACCGGATGGGAGGCACCCTGCTGATCACCGCCGACCATGGCAACGCCGAGTTGATGCAAGGCCCAGACGGCCGTCCCTGGACCGCCCACACCACGAACCCCGTGCCTGTGATCCTGGTGGAGGGTGAAAAGCGGAAGCTGCCTGGTCACGGCACCGATGTGCACCTACGCGAGCACGGCGGTCTGGCCGACATCGCACCTACCCTATTGTCCATCCTTGGTTTGCCGAAGCCGGAACGCATGACCGGCGAATCCCTGATCCTGCCGGCTGGAGCTTCACCGGTGGGAACGAGTCCCGTGCCCCGCACCCTACGAGTCTGATTCGGATCACGGCCCCCATCGAGCCCACACCCCACCCGCCCCACCACCCCCTGATCCAGCCTCCATGCTGAAGACTGCGATTTCCTATCTCTGGATGCTCAGCGCCGTGCTGTTGATCGTGAGTGTTCTGCTTCACAGCCCCAAGGGTGATGGCATGGGGGGGCTGGCCTCCAGCGGAGGCTCCATGTTCACAAGTGCCCGCAGCGCCGAGGCCACTCTCAACCGGATCACTTGGACCCTGCTGGGGCTGTTTCTGGGGCTGGCCGTGGTGCTGAGTGCAGGATGGCTGGGTTAGGTGATGGTGGGCCGCTGAGGCGCCGCGATCTTTTGCGGCAACTCTCCGCTGGCCTTCCCCTCCACGCCCTGGGGGCTGGTTTGCTGTTCTGGCCGGGCCGAGCGGCCGCAGCATCCCCGGCCACTGATCCCCGCTGGCGGCTCGATCAGGCCGAGTGGAAGCGGCGGCTTTCTCCCGCTGCCTTTTCGGTGCTGCGCCAGGAGGGCACAGAGCGCCCGTTCAGCAGTCCGCTTGAGCACGAGAAACGGCGGGGTACCTACCTCTGCGCGGGGTGCCGTCTGCCGCTGTTCTCATCAGCGGCCAAGTTCGACAGCGGCACCGGCTGGCCCAGTTTCTGGCAGCCCCTGCAGGATGCGGTGGTCACCAAGCTTGATTTCAAGCTGATCGTGCCCCGCAGTGAGTATCACTGCCGCCGCTGCGGCGGGCATCAGGGCCATGTCTTTGGGGATGGTCCGCCACCCACAGGCAAGCGTTATTGCAATAACGGGGTCGCCCTGGTGTTCCAACCGGGTTGAAGGGGCTCCTGCCTTTCGGGGTGCGATCCCGCCGAGTTGCGGAAGTTGTCGAATCCTTCGGGCCGGAGGCTTCGCTGTTGCGATCCGGTACGGTGATTCCACTCAACCCGCCGGAGCTGCTATGGGCAGTCCGATCAGCCGCGAAACCTTTCTGGCGCGGGCCCGGGCCCGCTTCGCGGATCATTACGACTACTCGGCCATCGTTTACAAGAGCTTCAAGACTCCGGTCGGCATCCGCTGCCGCCTCCATCCGGTGAAGTTGATTTCGATCACACCGGAGAAGCATCTGCAGACCACCGGCGGCTGCAAGTTCTGTCTGCGCCAGAGCAGGATCCGCATGCTGGAGCGGGAACTGCTGCGCGAGTCCGTAGACCGCCCCGAGCCCCTGAGGCCGCGCCTGGATTCCAGCCTCAGAGCCCAGGGGATGGCTTGATCAAGAGCCTATCCCGATCAAGAGTTCAGTCTGCTGCGCATTTGCTGTATCTGCATCGGATTGCTTCGCTTTATGCCTTTCTGCTGCCAGATGCGGCGCTGTTACCGCAGCGTAGGACCTGGATGATGCCGATTATTCGATGATTGCATCGGTTTACATGTATGCCACTTCATATAATGCGTTTTCTGCATTGTCTTCGGTCGCCGTTTGGTGAAACTCGGCTTGACTCTTTTGTGAAGAGGATGGGATTGTGTGGTGCCTTGTCATTGCAGCATGTCGTCGGCATCCCGCAACACAACACCGCTTGGACGTAGCGCTCGTGGCCTTAATGCGCCTGTGGCCATAACCCCACCGACCGGATCGCTGGCGGTGCCCCATGGATCAGAGGTGCAGACCGCATTCCGCTCGCCGCGTCGGGTCACCATCACGCTGCCTTGGGCCACGTACGAGGCGCTGCAGGTCAGGGCCGATGCTGAGGGTCGATCCCTGAGCAACCTGGCTGCCTTTCTGCTGGAATCGGCCATCAAGGGCCCTGCGGCCCCAGCGGTGGCCTCGGTTGCTGCTACGCCCATGCGGCGCGCTTTGGAGAATCCCTTCCATTGAGGCGATCCCCGCTCAGCGCTCGGGCATCCTGAGCAGCGAGCCGGATATCCGGCTGATCTCAGAACAAAAAAATGGAGGGGGTTGAGCCCCTCCATCGGATCCAATGCAGGAGGGCATGGCCCGCCGAGCTTTGGTTGCGATCGCGATCAGGAAGCGATCAGTCAGTGATCAATAGTCGAAATCGCCACCGCCCATGCCGCCGCCGGCGGGGGCCGCTTCCTTCTTCTCGGGCAGGTCGGCCACGATGCACTCGGTGGTGAGCACCATGCCGGCGATCGAGGCGGCGTTCTGCAGGCCAGAGCGGGTCACCTTGGCGGGATCCACAATGCCGGCAGCCAGCATGTCGACGTACTCGCCGGTGGCGGCGTTGTAGCCCTCGTTGAAGGGCTTGTTGCGCACGTGCTCAGCCACGACGGCCCCGTTGGCACCGGCGTTCTGGGCGATCCGCATCAGCGGAGCGGTGAGGGAGGCGGCCACGATCTGGGCGCCGATCAGCTCCTCGCCGGAGAGATTGGCGGCCGCCCATTCCTCCAGGGCAGGAGAGAGGTGGGCCAGGGTGGTGCCGCCACCCGGCACGATGCCTTCCTCAACGGCCGCCTTGGTGGCGTTGATGGCATCTTCCAGGCGCAGCTTTTTATCCTTCATCTCGGTCTCGGTGGCGGCGCCCACCTTGACCACGGCCACGCCGCCGCTCAGCTTGGCGAGACGCTCCTGCAGCTTCTCCTTGTCGTAGGAGGAGTCGGTTTCCTCAATCTGCTTGCGGATCTGCTCCACCCGGGCCCTTACCGCCGCCTCGTTGCCTTCGGCCACGATGGTGGTGGTGTCCTTGTTGATCGTGATCCTGCGGGCTGTACCCAGCGAATCGATCTTGGCGTTTTCCAGCTTGAGGCCGGCATCCTCGGTGATCAGCTGACCGTTGGTGAGAACGGCGATGTCTTCGAGCATGGCCTTGCGGCGATCACCGAAGCCGGGGGCCTTAACGGCAGCCACGTTGAGCACGCCGCGGAGACGGTTTACCACCAGGGTGGCGAGGGCTTCCTTCTCGATGTCCTCGGCGATGATCAGCAGGGGACGGCCGGTACGGGCGATCTGCTCAAGAACAGGAACAAGGTCCTGAACCAGGCCGATCTTCTTATCGGTGATCAGGATATAGGGCTCCTCAAGCACCGCCTCCATTCGCTCGGTGTCGGTGGCGAAGTAGGGGGAGATGTAGCCCTTGTCGAAGCGCATGCCCTCGGTGACCTCCAGCTCGGTGGTCATCGACTTGCCTTCTTCGAGGGAGATCACACCCTCCTTGCCCACCTTGTCCATGGCGTCGGCGATCATGCGGCCCACCTCTTCGTCGTTGCCGGCGGAGATGGTGCCCACCTGGGCGATGGCGTTGCTGTCGCTGATCGGCTTGGCGTGCTCCTTAATCTTGCCAACCAGGAAGTCGGAGGCTTTGTCGATGCCGCGCTTGAGGGTGATGGCGTTGGCGCCGGCGGCCACGTTGCGCAGGCCGGCCTTCACCATCGCGTGGGCCAGCACGGTGGCGGTGGTGGTGCCATCACCGGCGGCGTCGTTGGTCTTGCTGGCGGCCTGACGGATCAGGGCAACACCGGTGTTTTCGATATGGTCCTCGAGTTCGATCTCCTTGGCGATGGTTACGCCGTCGTTGATGATCTGGGGAGCTCCGAACTTCTTCTCCAGCACCACATTGCGGCCCTTGGGACCGAGGGTGACGGCGACGGCTTCCGCCAGGATGTCGATACCGCGCTCGAGGGCACGACGAGCCTGTTCGTTGTAAATGATGCGCTTGGCCATGGAAGGTCTCTGGGGAGGGAAAGGTGAAAAGGGTGGGGATGGCTGCGTTCAGCCTCCTGACCCGGAAGATCGTGGGCGGGAACGGATCAGCCTGGATGTACTGGATCCAGGGGTCTCAGTTGACGATGGCGAGGATGTCCTTCTCAGAAAGCAGCACGAACTCGTCGGAGCCGAGCTTGATGTCGGTGCCGGCATACTTGCTGTAGAGCACCTTGTCACCGATGCTCACTTCGGGAGCCTGGCGGGAACCGTCGTCGTTGCGGCGGCCGGGGCCCACCTGAACCACTTCGCCCACTTGGGGCTTTTCCTTGGCGGTGTCAGGGAGCAAGATGCCGCCGGCGGTCTTTTCCTCGGATTCCGACACCTTGATGAAGATGCGATCGCCGAGGGGCTTGACGGTGGAGACGCTGAGGGAAACAGCAGCCATGGGTTGTCGCGGTGGATTGGATTCGGATCGGACACGCTCTCCCCTGGGGATTCGGAGGAGATTGGCTGTCCAGGTGAACCGGAACCGGGGCCTGGTGGAGGCCAGGGCCTGGTTCAGAAACAACTGGGGGCGGATCGCACCAGAGTGAAACCACTGCAGGGGCTGTGGCTCTTGAACCTGGATTGGTGGCCTGAGCGGATCTGGCACTCGTGCCCGTCGACTGCCAATTTAATGTTGTCGGTGGCTGGCGCAGCAGTGGCGGTGAGTTCGGGTGACCGAACCCCTCCTCCCCAGCCAGCCAGCTGTTTGGCGGCGCCGTCCGGCTTTGGGGCTGGTGCCAGCCCTTCGCAGTGGGTGACGCAGTGGTAAGGTTGCGCCGCTTCAGGCGGGTTGGATCACCCCCTGCGCGCTCCCCGCCACCCCATCTTTCTTATGGCTGCAGCTGCTCCCGCCGCCTCCGGCACCCAGGGTGTTGTTAAACAGGTGATCGGCCCGGTGCTGGACGTGGAGTTTCCCGCGGGCAAGCTGCCCCGCATCTACAACGCCCTCCGGGTAACCGGCAGGAACTCCGCTGGCCAGGACGTGGCACTGACGGCTGAAGTACAGCAATTGCTGGGCGATCACAGGGTCCGCGCTGTGGCGATGAGCAGCACCGATGGCCTTGTGCGCGGCATGGCCGCCCTCGACACCGGCGCTCCCATCTCTGTGCCCGTGGGTGAAGCCACCCTGGGCCGCATCTTCAACGTGTTGGGCGAGCCCGTCGATGAGAAGGGTCCTGTGGCCACGACCATCACCTCCCCCATCCATCGCGAAGCCCCCAAGCTCACGGAGCTTGAAACCAAACCCAAGGTGTTTGAGACCGGCATCAAGGTGATCGACCTGCTGGCTCCCTACCGCCAGGGCGGCAAGGTGGGCCTGTTCGGCGGCGCCGGTGTGGGCAAGACGGTGTTGATCCAAGAGCTGATCAACAACATCGCCAAGGAACACGGTGGAGTGTCCGTCTTTGCCGGTGTGGGTGAGCGGACCCGCGAGGGCAACGACCTCTACGAAGAATTCAAGGAGTCTGGGGTGATCAACTCCGAGGATCTCTCCAAATCGAAGGTGGCTCTCTGCTACGGCCAGATGAACGAGCCCCCGGGCGCCCGCATGCGGGTCGGCCTCTCGGCCCTCACCATGGCCGAGCACTTCCGCGATGTGAACAAGCAGGACGTGCTGCTGTTCGTGGATAACATCTTCCGCTTCGTGCAGGCCGGCTCGGAAGTGTCCGCGCTGCTTGGCCGTATGCCCTCGGCTGTGGGCTACCAGCCCACCCTCGGCACCGATGTTGGTGAGCTGCAGGAGCGCATCACCTCCACCCTGGAGGGTTCGATCACCTCCATCCAGGCGGTTTACGTACCGGCCGATGACCTCACCGACCCCGCCCCCGCCACCACCTTCGCCCATCTCGATGCCACCACGGTGTTGAGCCGCGGCCTGGCCTCCAAAGGCATTTACCCGGCGGTGGATCCGCTCGATTCCACCAGCACCATGCTCCAGCCCGCCGTGGTGGGTGATGAGCACTACCGCACCGCTCGCGCCGTGCAGAGTACCTTGCAGCGCTATAAGGAACTGCAGGACATCATCGCGATCCTGGGCCTCGACGAACTTTCTGAAGACGACCGCCGCACGGTGGACCGGGCCCGCAAGATCGAGAAATTCCTCTCCCAGCCTTTCTTCGTTGCCGAGATCTTCACCGGCATGCCCGGCAAGTATGTGAAGCTCGACGACACCATCAAGGGTTTTAACCAGATTCTCGCTGGTGAACTCGACGATTTGCCTGAGGCCGCCTTCTACCTCGTGGGCAGCATCGAGGAAGTGAAGGCCAAGGCCGCCAAGATCCTCTCGGAAGCCAAGGGCTGATCACCTGATGACCCTCACCCTGCGCGTTCTCGCCCCCGATCAGAGCGTCTTCGACGGCAGCGCCGACGAAGTGATTCTCCCCAGCACCACCGGCCAGGTGGGCATCCTTACCGGCCACGTGTCGATGCTCACCGCCCTCGACAGCGGCGTTCTCCGTCTGCGTGAGGGAAACACCTGGACCGCAATCGCCGTCAGCGGCGGTTTTGCCGAGGTTGAGGCCAACGAAGTGACCGTGCTCGTGAATTCCGCCCAGCTGGGCAGCAGCATCGACACCGCCACTGCCGAGAAGGATTACGAGCAGGCCCGCCAGGCCTTCGACTCCTTCGAAGGCAAGCCAACCAGCCCTGAGAAAGTCAAAGCTGAGCAAGCCTTGGCTCGCAGCAGCGCCCGCCTTGCCGCCAGCCGCGCTGGTTGATCGGCTGATTCCCAGTCCTCCAGGGGTTGGGCCACGGCCTTTCCACGAGCAGATCGGTCAGTGCCACCAGTCCGTCCCGTACCACCCTGTTGATCAAACCACCTAGTTGATCAAGCCATACCTCTAAAGCCCCGGCCCATCATCCGGCCCCTTTACCTGCGCCTCTTCAGCCCCCCCCTACTCACCCCCCCCCCCT
>BJHE01000032.1 GCA_014191755.1 Cyanobium sp. | reverse complement strand
TCCCCCAGGGTCAGTGGGGCGATCCCGGCGAGCTGGCCCTGCCCCTGGCCGACCGGGGCCTGCTGCTGGCCGATGGCCTGTTCGAAACCGTGCTGCTCGAAGAGGGCCGGCTCCAGCTGCTGGAAGAGCACCTGGAGCGCTGGCGCAGCTCGGCGGAGCTGCTGGCGATGGCGCCGCCCCCGGACCAGACCCTGATCCTGCCGCTGGTGGCGGAGGCCATCGCCCGCAGCGGCATTCGCACCGGGGCGCTGCGGCTCAACTGGAGCCGGGGCTGCGGCGGCCGGGGGCTGGATCTTCCCGCTCCGGCGCAAGCCGCTCCAGCCCATCGCTTCTGGCTACAGCTCACCGCCACCGCCCCGCAGTTCGAAGCGGTGACCACCTGGATCAGCCGTCAGGAGCGGCGCAACGCGGCAAGCCGGCTGAGCCGCTGCAAGAGCTTCGCCTACACCGCCCAGGTGCAGGCCCGGCGGGAAGCCCACGCCGCCGGCGCTCACGATGCCCTGCTCCTCTCCGGCCATGGGCAACTGTGCTGCGGCAGCGCCGCCAACCTGCTGGTGCGCCACCAGGGCCGCTGGACCACCCCCCCCCTGGCCAGCGGCTGCCTGCCCGGGGTGATGCGCGGCCGCGCCCTGCGTCTCGGCCGCGCCGACGAAGGCCCGCTGGAGCCGAGCGACCTGGAGACATGCGAAGGAGCCCTGCTGATCAACAGCCTGGGCTGCCGGCCGATCCACCGCTGCGATGGAACCGCCCTGGCAAAGGTCCCATCCGGCCAGGCCGAGCAGCTCTGGCGGGAGCTGCTCAAAGAAGCCAGGCCCTGATCGCGCCCTCAACCCTCCCCTCCGGAGCACCGCACCCGGCAAGCCCGAACCTGCCAGCCCTGCGTGCCGCGGTCCGGAACGGCCTCAGCGGCAGCCCTGCACAGACACCCGGTAGGTGAAGCCGGTAGCGGCCATGTTGTCGGCGGAGCCCACCTTGATGTTCACCTGGCTCACCTGCTTGCCGGGCACCGCAGGCACGAGCTTGCCGCCGCCGGTGCCGGGCTCAGGGGCGATGTTGGCGTTGAAGACCCTCAAGTTGGAGCCATCGGTGAACTTGAGGTAGGCCTGCACCGGATAGGTGGCGCTCTTCGAAGAATCGGCGGTGAAGAAGAGTTTGTAGCTGCTGTAGGGCCTGGTCACGTAGAAGTCCGTGTTCCAGTTCGGCCGGCCGAGGGGATTGCCCATGCCGATCGTCTTGGTGACGATCGGAGACACACCATCCCCACCCACCGGCGAAAGGAATTCACAGCTGCCGGCGAGGGCGGCGGGAGTGGCCAGGGTGGAAGCGAGGGCGACACCCAGCAGCGAAGCCAGCGGCGCCAGGTGCGATCTCAAGAGGGGAGAGGCCATGGTGGGGGGGGTGGGGGGTGAGAGCAATGGTTCCATCAACCCACGGCAAGCCTCCCGAAAGAGGGGCAGGCCGCATACAGAAGCAAATGAACACCGCCCAATGAACACCGGAGCAAACAAACACCCGCCGCTGCTCAGACGCTCAGGAAGCGCTGGATCACCTCCTTGCTCAGCTCGCTGGTGGGGCCGCTGGCCACCACCCCACCCTTCTGCATGGCGTAGTACCAATCAGCCTGGCGCACGAAGCTGGCGTGGTGTTCCACCAACAGCACACTGATGCCTGTCTCGCGGATGATGCGGGCCACGGCCCGCTGGATGTCGAGCACCACGGAGGGCTGGATGCCTTCGGTGGGCTCATCGAGCAGCAGCAGGCGGGGCTTGCCGAGGAGGGCCCGGGCGATCGCCAACTGTTGCTGCTGACCGCCGGAAAGGTCGCCGCCCCGCCGGTTGAGGAACTTCTCCAGCACCGGGAATAACTCGAACACCAGCGGATCGATGTGGCGATGACGGCTGATGCCACCGGGCCGGGCCTCCAGACCCAGCAGCAGATTTTCCCGCACGCTGAGCTGGGCGATGATCTCTCGCCCCTGGGGCACGTAGCCGATGCCACCGCGGGCCCGCTGATGGGGGGGTTGGGAGGAGATATCCGCACCAGCCAGCACGATGGAGCCACTGCGCTGCTGCAACAGGCCGATGATCGACTTGAGCAGGGTGGTCTTGCCGACCCCATTGAGGCCGATCAGGCACACCATCTGGCCGGGAGCAATCGAAAGATCGACATTGCGCAGGATGTGGCTTTCGCCGTAATACACATTCAGGTTGCGAATGCCGAGAAGATCGCCGCCTTCGTGGCTGGGATGGGCCAGGGATGGGGGGGTGGTGATCACGGTCATGGCTGCAGCTCACTGGACGGGCGATCGGGAAAGCTGGAGGGGGGGGCGATTCCGGGCTCCAAGTCATCTTCAACGCCGAGATACACCTCAATCACGCGGGGATCGCTCTGCACCGCCTCCATGCTGCCCTCGCAGAGCACATGGCCCTCATGCAGCACCGTGACCGAACTGTCGAGGTTGCGGATGAATTCCATGTCGTGCTCGATCACCAGCAGCGTGTGATCCCCCGCCAGGCTGCGCAGCAGCTCGCCGGTGCGCTCCGTTTCCTCATCGGAAAGACCCGCCACCGGTTCATCCACCAGCAACAGATCAGGATCCTGGGCCAACAGCATGGCGATCTCCAGCCACTGCTTCTGGCCATGGGAGAGGCCCCCGGCCAGCTGCTGGGCTTGGGGCGCCAGGCCCACCACCTTGAGCAGGTGGGCCACCCGATCCTGGCTGCTGCCATCGAGACCGCGGAAGAGCAGATCGAAGGGGGAGCGATGGCTCACGGCTAGCTCCAGGTTGCGGCGGGCCGTGAGGTTCTGATAGACGCGGGGGGTCTGGAATTTGCGGCCGATGCCGAGCCGGGCGATGCGATGTTCGCTGGTGCCCACCAGGGAACGCCCCCGGAAGAACACATCGCCCTGGGTGGGGCGCACCTTGCCGGTGATCACATCGAGGAAGGTGGTCTTGCCGGCACCATTCGGACCGATCACCGCCCTCAGCTCACCGGGTTGGAGGCTGAGGTTGAGATCGTTGAGCGCGAGAAAGCCATCGAAGCTCACACTCACGCCGCGCAGTTCGAGCAGGGTGGTCATCGCCCACCTCCGGTTCCGGAATCGGGGGAAGACGGGCCCTCAAGGGCTTCACGCTCGGCCAACATCGAAGGATCGAGGTCGAGGCCGGGATAGGTGGCGCTGCGGGGCGGCCAGCCGAACATGGCCAGGATTTGGCCTGGGCCCCCTTGGCGCCACCAGCCCACCAACCCATCGGGCAGGGCCGTCACCACCAGCAGGAAGAGGGCCCCCTGCACGAACAGCCAGGTTTCGGGAAGCTGTTCGCTGATCAGGCTCTTGGCGTAATTGATCAGCACGGCGCCAAGCACGGCCCCCAGCAGGGTGCCGCGCCCCCCCACCGCCACCCAGATCACCATCTCGATCGAGAAGGGCACCGCCATGAACTGGGGGCTGATGATGCCGGACTGCACGGTGTAAAGAGCGCCGCTGATCCCGGCCAGGGCTCCCGCCACGGTGAACACCAACGTCTTGTAGGCGGTGGGGTTGTACCCGGTGAAGCGCATGCGGGGTTCGTCGTCGCGGATGGCCACCAGGGCATCGCCAAAGCGGCCGCTGGTGAGCCAGCGGCAGAGCAGAAAGGCCGCGATCACCAGCAGCACGGTGAGCCAGAAGAGGTTGCGCTGCATGGCATCGGAACCCACCAGCTCCCCGAACACCTTGGCGGTATCGGTCTTGAGGCCGTTGGTGCCGTTGATCAGTTTCTGCTGGCCATTGAAGAAATTGAAGAACACCAGCAGGGCTGCCTGGGTGAGGATCGAGAAATAAACCCCCTTGATGCGGTTCCGGAACACCAGAAATCCGAGGATTCCAGCCACCAGAGCTGGAATCACCCAGATGGCCACCAGGGTGAACAGCGGTGAGCTGAACGGCTGCCAGAAGGCCGGCAGACTATTCACGCCATACAGACCAAAGAACTCCGGCAACTGACCGGGTTCGAGGCTATTGAGCGAAAGATGCATGCCGAGGGCATAGCCACCGAGGGCAAAGAAGATGCCCTGGCCGAGGCTGAGCAGGCCGGTGTAGCCCCAGATCAGGTCCACGCCGAGGGCCACGATGCCAAGCGATAGAAAACGTCCCAGCAGATTGAGCCGGAAGGGAGGCAGGATCACCGGCAGGATCAGGGTGGCCGCCACGATCAGGATCCAGGGCCACCAACGGCGAACAAAGGCGGGCGGTGTGGCGGAAACAGGCATGAATCAGGCCTCCACCATGCGGCCCTTCTGCGGGAACATCCCCGCCGGCCGGAACTGCAAAAACACCATGATCAACACAAACACGAGAACCTTGGCCATCGAGGTGGTGGCGAAGAAGCTGATCACGCCATTGAGGGCCGCCGGCATCGAAGGCCACAGCAGCAGCAACGATCCAGAGCCGATCACATAATCGAGAATGCCGAGCACAAAGGCAGCCACCACCGTGCCCCAGAGCTTGCCGAGGCCGCCGAGCACCACCACCATGAAGGCCAGCACGATGTAATTACCGCCGAGGTTCGGACCCACCGAACCCAGCAGGGACACCGCCACGCCGGCGATGCCCGCCAGGCCGGACCCCACGAAGAAGGTGAGGGCATCCACCGTTTCGGTGGGAATGCCGAGGCAGCTGCTCATCGAGCGGTTCTGGGTGACGGCACGGATCCGAATCCCCCAGGCGCTCTTCTGCAGAAACCAGTTCACCCCCACCAGGGCGAGGGCCGTGAGGGCGAGGATGAACAGCCGGGCGGTGGGCATCGTCACTCCGCCCAGGTCGATCGAGCCCCGCAACCATTCCGGGGCGGTCACGTCGATATTGCGGGCGCTGAACCAGGGCTGCTGCAGAGCCCGCTGTTCGCCCAGCAAGGAACCCAGACCGATGCCAACCACCAGGGCCACGATCCAACTGCCAGCCTTGAGCAGCGGCGTCCAACGCTGGCGCCACCAGGCGGCCGGGGTGAAGCGGGGGGCCAGCAGGCCCAGGGCCACGGCGGCCAGCAGGGCGAGGAAGAAGGCGGTGGACACCGATCGCACGAACTGCTGCAGGATCAGGCTCACCCCCCAGGTGGCGAGCAGGGTTTCAAGCGGCCGGCCATAGAGGCGACGGATCACCGTTTTTTCAAGCAGCAGGCCCACCAGGCCACTGACCAGAAAAGCGATCGGGATGGAGATCAGGATATAGATGGGGAACAAAACTTCCAGCGGTCCGGATTTGAGCAGGTTCTGCACCACGAAGGTGGTGTAGGCACCGAGCATCATCAACTCGCCATGGGCCATGTTGATGACACCCATCAGGCCGAACACCACGGCCAAACCGAGGGCGGCGAGCATCAGCACCGAACCGATGGCCAGCCCGTTGAAGAGCGTGTCAAAAAGAGCTGTCATGGTGACCCGCGCCGGCGGGACAACAAAGGGTCAAAAGAAAAAGGGGGGATCTGGGTCCCCCCCATCAAGGACATCAACGCGGAGGCTGAAATTCAGAGCTTGAACTTGCCTGCGTCGGGGCGCTTCTGGGTGTGGTCGCAGGTGTAACCCTTGGTTTCGGGCACGAACTGGTTCCAGGCCACGGGCTTCACGAAGCCCTTGTTCTCGAGGATCTTGAACATGCCATCCTTCTGCACCTCGCCGATCAACACGAGCTTCTCGATGTGGTGGTTGGGCTGCACGGTCACCTTGCCCTGGGGAGCATCGAAGCTCACGCCCACCATGGCTTCACGCACCTTGTTGTCGTCAACGCTGTTGGCCTTCTCGGCGCCCAGCTTCCACAGGTACACCATGGTGTAGGCGGCCTCAGCAGGGTCGTTGGTGACCCGTTTGTCGCCGTACTTGGCCTTGAAGTCGGCGGTGAACTTCTTGGAGGCGGGGGTGTCGAGGCTCTGGAAGAAGTTCCAGGCGGCGTAGGTGCCTTCCAGGTACTCGGGTCCGATGGCGGCGATCTCCTCTTCGGCGATCGAGAAGCTCATGATCGCGTAGCCATTGGCGGGGGTGATGCCGGCGGCCTTCATCTGCTTGAAGAAGGCCACGTTGCTGTCGCCGTTCAGCGTGTTCACGATCACACCACCGTTGGGCAGGGCCTGCTTGATCTTGGCGATGATCGGCGCCACCTCGGTGTTGCCGAGGGGGAGGTAGTCCTCACCCACCAGCTTGCCGCCCTGGGCCTTGAGCTGCTCCTTCATGATCGTGTTCGCCGTGCGGGGATACACGTAGTCGGAGCCAACCAGGAAGAAGTCCTTACCCTTGTTCTTCAGCAGCCACTCCACGGCGGGCTCAGCCTGCTGGTTGGGGGTGGCACCGGTGTAGAAGATGTTCTTGGAACACTCCTGACCTTCGTACTGGATCGGGTAGTAGAGGAAGGCATCCTTCGACTCATACACCGGCAGCATGGCCTTGCGGCTCGCGGAAGTCCAACCGCCAAAGACCACGGCCACCTTGTCCTGGTCGATCAGCTTCTTGGATTTCTCCGCAAAGGTGGGCCAGTCGGAGGCCCCGTCCTCTTCGATCGGCACGATCTTGAGCTTCTTGCCATCGATGGCCACGCCACCGGCCTTGTTGATCTCATCGATCGCCATCAGCTCGGCTTCGGCCACCGTGTTCTCGGAGATGGCCATGGTGCCGGAGCGGGAGTGGAGGATGCCCACCTTCACTTCGCCATCAAAGTTGCCACCGGTGGCATCAGCGCCACCGGTGGCGGTAGGTCCCCCACCGCCGCCGCCGCAGGCAACCAGGGACAGGGAGGTGGCGAGGGCCGTGGCTCCACCGATCAGACGTAGCGAGGGCTTCCGAATCGCCGAGGGGTGCATGAATGTGTCTCCAAGATGCTGCGCGAAGCCATCAGCCCCGCTGTGAGGGGAACGTATCGAGGGGAACACCCGCAGCTTGGTATCCCTTGCAACAGAAACGTTCATATCCCGACAATTGCCGTCCTTTAAGCGGCGTTGACCTTGAACGGTGGTCTCAGCAGCCGGCGCGCCCTAGATCATCCGCCTGCCCATCGAGCGCCCCGGCCGGCGGCAACTGCCGCAGCAGAAAGGCCTCCACCGCCTCCAGCCCCTCGCCGCTGCGGAGGTTGGTGAAACACCACGGCCGCCCGGCCCGCATGCGGGTGGTGTCGTGCTCCATCACCGCCAGGGAGGCGCCCACCATTGGAGCCAGGTCGATCTTGTTGATCACCAGCAGGTCGGAGCGGGTGATGCCGGGGCCGCCCTTGCGAGGGATCTTGTCGCCGGCGGCCACATCGATCACGTAGATGCAGAGGTCCACGAGCTCAGGGCTGAAGCTGGCGGCCAGGTTGTCGCCGCCGCTCTCCACCAGCACCAGATCGAGGGCCGGGAAGGCCGCCTCCAGCTCCGCCACCGCAGCCCGGTTGATCGAGCAGTCCTCGCGGATGGCGGTGTGGGGGCAGCCCCCCGTTTCGACGCCGCGGATCCGCTCGGGCTCAAGGGCCCCGGCCCGGGTGAGGAACTGGGCATCCTCCTGGGTGTAGATGTCGTTGGTGACCACCGCCAGCTCGAGGCGATCCCGCAGCCGCCGGCAGAGGGCCTCCACCAGCGCCGTCTTGCCCGATCCCACCGGACCGGCCACCCCGACCCGCAGCTTGCTCATGGCGACCGCTCCTCCCGGCTGATTCCCTGCCGTTGGGGTCAGGCTAGGGCGGCCCGGCGCTCGCTTCAGCACCGGGCCGCAACACCCCGCCATCGCCGCAGCCATTGCTGCCGTTCTGCGCCATCGCAGGAGATCCGCTCCCGCCAGCCACCACGGGCATCCCCCTGGGGCGACCCACAGCCCATGGGGCACTGGGAAGCCGGTGGCGTCAGTCGATGCAGCAATGCCCTAGCTGCGGAACAAGCGCGAGTAGAGCTCCCCGTGGCCCAACTGGGCCAGGCCCGCCCCCACGCCGGCATTCCAAAGCGTGCGGGGATCGCTGGCGACGAGCTCCCGGGCGCGGTGGGCCAGGCCAGGGGCCAGGGCCAGCTGCAGCCGCTGGGCCTCGGTGGGCCCCAGGGGCACCAGCCGCACGGCGGCGCTGAGCTGGCTGGCGGTCCAGGCATAGAGGTAGGCCTCCACCAGCTCAGCGGGCGGGATCTCCAGACACAGGCCCGCCCAAGCCCAGGCGGCGGTCCAGGCCAGGGGGGCCGCCTCCACCGGCGGTGGCCAGCCCAGATCCGCCAGCAACTGGCCGAGGGAGCCCCCCATCTGGCGCTGCTGGGCCCGCAGCTCGGGCGCCTCCCGCTGGGCCAGGAGCCAGTTGTCCCGCTCCCGCACCGCCAGGGCGGCTTCGCGGGCCCCTGGGCCATCCCCCCCGGCCCGCCGCAACAGGCGCATCAGCTCCGGCAGGCTGGCGGCCTCGATGGGGAGCACACCGGCGCGGCATTCGGCCTCCAGCCAGGCCCGCACCGCCGCGCCATCGGGAAGCCTGCCGTGCTGCACCAGCCATTCGAGACCTTCTGAGTAACTGAAGGCCCCTACCGGCAGGGCGGGGCTCACCAGCTGGAACAGCCGCAGGCGCGCCTCCCCCGGGGCGGGGGCCGGGGCGGCCTCCATGGGCGGGTCCGCATCCATGGGAGGGGATTCAGCCATGGCCATGGCCATGCCGGTGGCCGCCTGCAGCGGCATAGGCGCCGGCCTCCGGCAGGAAGGGGGCCTGGCGGTGCTCCAGCTCCAGCCCCCGCTGCTCCAGTAGATCGGCCAGCACCGAATCCTCAAGCAGCCGCAGCTCACCGGCGCACACCTCCAACGCCACATGGCGGTTGCCGAGGTGATAAGCCGCCCGCAGCAGGTCGAGGGGGTCGCTGGCGCGCACCACCAGCAGGGGCTCAGCGGCCGCCTCCACCAGCACCGGCGGATCGCCGGGCGCACCGCTCAGCCATTCGCCCGGCTGCAGCGGCTCGCCGCGCTCCAGTTGCAGCACCAGATCACGACCGCAGGCGCTACGGCGATGACCCCGCAGCCGGCAGCGCTCAGCGGCGCCGATGCAGAGGCGCAGCCACGGCTCCGGGGCGCCGGGCGGCGGCGTGCTGGAGCGCTGGGTGAGGGTGAGAGGTCCGGATGCGGATTCAGGCAAGGCGGCTGGCTCCCGGAGGCATGACCCACCAGAGTGTGGCGGCCGCAGGGGTGGACGTGGAGCGAAGGGCACCGGATTGGAATGGCGACCCTGACAACGGGGAGGCCGCCTTGGCTGCGGACAACCCTGCAGACCGGCGCCCGCCAGCGATGGAAGGCGGCGAAGCGAGCGGCGAAGCGAGCGCCGAGGCAAACGCCGCCGCAGCGGCTCTCCCGGCCTCCGACCTGGCCCCCAGCGCCGGATCCGGCAGCTGGCATGGCCGCGCCAGTCTGCGATTCAGCCGCGGTGGCGATGGCCTCAGCCGCCACCAGGGCAGCGCCAGCGCCCCGCTGAAGATCCAGCGGGGCTTCAACCGGGCCGATGGCCGCTGTGAACTGCCGTTGCTCCACACAGCCGGCGGCCTGGTGGGAGGCGACCGGCTGAGCATCACGGTTCACCTGGAGCCCGGAAGCCGGGCCCTGCTCACCAGCGTGGCGGCCCAGAAGGTGTATGGCACCATCGGGCGCTCCCGGCTCCGCCCCGAAGGCGCCTGGGCGCTCCAGGAGCTGGCCTTCCAGCTGGAGGAAGGCGCCGACCTCGAATGGCTTCCCCAGGAGCTGGTGGTGTATGCCAATGGCCTCTATGAGCAACGCACGCGGGTGAACCTTGCCCCCGGAGCCGGCTGGCTGGGGGCGGAGCTGGTGCGGCTGGGCCGCACAGCGGCCGGGGAAAGCCTCGGCGCCGGGCGCTGGCGTTCCCTGCTGGAGATCCGCCGCCGCGATCCGGGCGGCGATCGCTGGGAGCTGGTGGATCGCCTGGAACTGGCGGGCAGCTCCCTGGTGGAAGCCCACGGGCTGGCGGGGGAACCGGTGTTCGGCGCGCTGGTTTGGGCGGCGCCCCGGAAGTTGGCGGGGGCTGAACTGGTGGAGCTGGTGGAGGCCTGCCGCGGCGATCGCTCCGGCCTCGAGGGCACGATGGCCTGCGGCTCCCTGGAGCAGGGGCTGCTGGCGCGCTACCGGGGCCCCTCGAGCACGGCGGCCCGCAGCTGGTTCACCCGGCTATGGGCCCGGATCCGGGCGGCCCAGGGGCTGGCGGCGCCGGAGCTGCCGCGGGTGTGGCCCTTCCAGGAAAGGCCCTTCGCAGCACAGGAGGTCGCTGGCGCGGCTGGGCAAGCCTGGAGCCTGGCCGATCGGCGCTGAGGAGAGGGGAGAGTTCCCCGTGAACGGGCGCTGCCAGATAACGCTGCCAGACTGCCAAGGGAATCCTTCATCCGCCACCGCTCCCTCGAGGCATGCACCTCACCCCCCAGGAAAAGGACAAGCTCCTGATCGTGACCGCCGCCCTGCTGGCGGAACGCCGCCTCAACCGGGGCCTGAAACTCAACCACCCCGAAGCCGTGGCCTGGCTGAGCTTCCAGGTGCTGGAGGGGGCTCGCGATGGCCGCACGGTGGCTGAGCTGATGGCAGCAGGGTCCACCTGGCTGGGGCGGCACCAGGTGATGGAGGGGGTGCCGGAGCTGATCCATGACGTGCAGATCGAGGCGGTGTTCCCCGATGGCACCAAGTTGGTGACCCTGCACGACCCGATCCGCTGATCCCACACCAGCCATGTCCCCCTTGATCCCCGGCGAACTCATCGCCGAACCCGGCGACCTTGAACTCAATGCCGGCCGGCCCGTCACCACCCTCACGGTGGCCAACACGGGCGATCGGCCCGTGCAGGTGGGCTCCCACTTTCATTTCCATGAGGCCAACCCGGCGCTGAACTTCAACCGGGAGGCGGCCCGCGGCCTGCGGCTCGACATCCCTGCGGGAACAGCGATCCGCTTCGAACCGGGCGACAGCCGCGAGGTGCAACTGGTGCCCT
Source organism: Cyanobium sp. (assembly GCA_014191755.1). Lineage (GTDB taxonomy): Bacteria > Cyanobacteriota > Cyanobacteriia > PCC-6307 > Cyanobiaceae > Cyanobium. The sequence goes on along the minus strand of BJHE01000032.1, from coordinate 15,775 downwards.
TTGCCGGCGCCCGGCGGGTGTTCGGCTTCAACGGACTGATCAACGGCCCGCTGGATTGACGCCACGCCCTCCAGGCCCCCCATCCCCCCACTCCCCCGGCCATGCCCTACCGCATCTCCCGCCAGGCCTACGCCCAGACCTACGGGCCCACCACGGGCGACCGGCTGCGCCTGGCCGACACCGAGCTGTTCCTGGAGGTGGAGAAGGATTACACCGTCTATGGCGATGAGGTGAAGTTCGGCGGCGGCAAGGTGATTCGCGATGGCATGGGTCAGGCCCAGACCACCCGGGCCGGCGGCGCCGTGGACACGGTGATCACCAATGCCTTGATCCTCGACTGGTGGGGGATCGTGAAGGCCGACATCGGCCTGAGAGATGGCCGGATCGTGGCGATCGGCAAGGCGGGCAACCCGGATATCCAGAGCGGCGTGGACATCGTGGTGGGCCCTGGCACCGAAGCGATCGCCGGCGAGGGCCACATCCTCACCGCCGGCGCGATCGACACCCACATCCACTTCATCTGCCCCCAGCAGATCGAAACGGCCCTCTCCAGTGGTGTCACCACGCTGCTGGGCGGCGGCACCGGCCCGGCCACCGGCACCAATGCCACCACCTGCACCCCCGGCGCCTTCCACCTGGCCCGCATGCTCCAGGCGGCCGAGGGGCTGCCGGTCAACCTGGGCTTCTTTGGCAAGGGCAACGCCAGCACCCCGGAGGCGCTGGAGGAACAGATCCGCGCCGGCGCCTGCGCCCTCAAGCTCCATGAAGACTGGGGCACCACCCCGGCAGCGATCGACTGCTGCCTCTCAGTGGCGGATCGCTTCGATGTGCAGGTGTGCATCCACACCGACACCCTCAACGAGGCGGGCTTCGTGGAAGACACGATCCGCGCCATCGGCGGCCGCACGATCCACACCTTCCACACCGAGGGGGCCGGCGGCGGCCATGCGCCGGACATCATCAAGATCTGCGGCGAGGCCAACGTGCTGCCGAGCAGCACCAATCCCACCCGGCCCTACACGCGCAACACGCTCGAGGAACACCTCGACATGCTGATGGTGTGCCACCACCTCGATCCGCGCATTCCGGAGGATGTGGCCTTCGCCGAATCGCGCATCCGCCGCGAAACGATCGCCGCCGAGGACATCCTCCACGACCTGGGGGCCTTCAGCATCATCGCCAGCGATTCCCAGGCGATGGGGCGGGTGGGGGAGGTGATCATCCGCACCTTCCAGACGGCCCACAAGATGAAGGTGCAGCGGGGCAGCCTGCCGGAGGATTCCAGCCGCAACGACAACACACGCCTGAAGCGCTACATCGCCAAGGTCACGATCAACCCGGCCATTGCCCACGGCATCGACAGCCAGGTGGGGTCGGTGGAGGTGGGCAAATTGGCCGATCTGGTGCTGTGGAAGCCGGGTTTCTTCGGCGTGAAGCCGGAGCTTGTGATCAAGGGCGGCTCGATCGTGTGGGCCCAGATGGGCGATGCCAATGCTTCGATTCCCACCCCGGGTCCGGTGCACGGCCGGCCGATGTTCGCGGCCTTCGGCGGCGCGCTGGCTCCCAGCTGCCTCACCTTCGTGAGCCAGGCGGCCCTCGATACCGACCGACCCCGCAGCCTCGGCCTGCGGCGGCCGTGCGTGCCGGTGGTGAACACCCGCGCCATTGGCAAGGGATCGATGCGCAACAACAGCGCTCTGCCCAAGGTGGAGGTGGACCCCCAGACCTATGAAGTGTTCGCGAACGGCGAACTGCTCACCTGTGAACCGGCGGAGGTGCTGCCGATGGCGCAGCGGTATTTCCTGCTTTAGAAGCTACAGGAAAGATTAATTAATGAAAAATGGTTTTGATTATTTTTTGTCGAATTTATTGCGATTTTGTTCGTCGCGCACAGCCTTTTCCCGCATAGCTTTGATATGCTTTTCACGCAGCCTTGCCTCATTATCTGCTTGCTTTTTCAATTGAGCCTCTTTCCTGGCATGGTCTTGGAGGCTTCGCTGGGTTAAGGCAAGATCCTTCTGCGCTTTCTCCTTTGCCTTGAAGTTATCAACTTTTTGGCCAAGAGCTGTCGACTTGAATTTGCGCAACCAGTCTAGGTATCTAATGAATCGAACCAACAGCGATTCCGGCCAAGCCGATCGCTTGGCAGCTGCCGCGAAGGCGAATGCGAATGCAAAGGCGGCGAGAATCGAGCCCACCATCTGCTTGCTAAACAACCAGAATTGCTCAGGATCCTGCTGAGCAATGTTTGCTTTGGCTTTCTTTTCGGCCTTCTGGATCTCAGCCAAGAGGGTTGGGCGAATGGCTGGCAATGGGGCGGTTCTGTCAGCCGGAGAGAGTCCAGGAGCATTCAGGTCGGCGAGACGTTTCTGTAGATCGGCAGTCGTTGAAGCCCTCTCGACTGCATTACGGATATCTCCAAAGGTTTGGGTGATTGTGCGCTCGTTTTTTGCTGCGTTCTGCCGATAATTACGAATCCCCTTGACTAAGTTATAGGATTGAAGAGGAATAAACAGCAGAAAACCCAATGTTGCTGGCAGGGCCCATCTGCGCAGATTTTGGCAAAACACCTCATAGCGAGGTTCAGCTGGATCAAGATAGGCTGCCAAATGAGCCAACACCAAACCTTGCAAAGGCAAGATGCTGCTATTAGTGATAACGGTGATCATAGAGATCTGCCAATCCATAGCAAACACCTTGAGCGGCAATGCCTGCGCTGCGATCGTGATGGCGTAAATGAACAACAGGGCCCTGGCCGCAGTGGCAGCCAAGCGAGCGAAAAAGGCCTGAGAAGCAAACATTTAACTGACGCAAGATTGAAGATGACGAGCCAGGCTTGGTTTGCAACCAGGCTGCAGGGCGGAAGGGCGAACAGACATTGGCGAAGCGTTGAGCTAATTGTTCCGGAAGAGAAGATGAAAAATTCTTTTTATTCCATAATCCACATTCTGTCTAGCGGGGGTGCCTCTGTGGCACTTGGTGGTCCGATGGCTCCGCTGCTGGTCGTTGAGGACGCGATTCACAGACTGCCGGTTTTCAGGAGTTCCTGATCACTGTCTGATTCGATCGTGCAGCGAGCCAAAATCATGTAAGACAACTTAATTGATAATCCTACCACAAGGTACCTCGAAAAAATCGAATTCCAGCGGGGCGCGGCAATTGAGACTCATTCCCGCATCAGCCCCAGCTAGAGAACAAATTCTTTCGATAGCTGATTTTTCGAGGCGCCCCACAGTCTTCCTCTTAATAATGGTTGACCAGGCTAAAAAAAAACCTCCCTGGAATGGGAGGTTGATGTTTTCGGAGCAATGAAAACAATCAGGCAGCTGCTGAGGTCTTGATGCGGCTACGCAGACGGCGAGAGAAGCCAAAGGCAGCTGCTGCGCCAAGAAGTGGAAGTGGACCAGGAACTTCTTGTGAGAATGAAGTAGTAAAGGAAGCTAGCCTGCGGGGAGATGAGGCTGTAAATTGTTGGCTAACAGTAATAGACTTTGTATTATTAGCATACGTCTTAACAGGAGAGGTATTAACATCGGCTATAAATGCATTGCCGCCATCAATGCCGGTAATTGTGGAGGTAAGCAATGGGTTACCTGTAGTAGCGAAACCACTAAGGGATACCTCGGTTTGCTTAAAGGTATATGGCGTTCCAACAATAGCTACATTATACTTCAGAGTACCATTAAGAGAGCCTGTGGTGTCCGGGTTAAAGTCTGTTGTGACCGTCCATACACCGTCAAATTCGTCAACAAAAATTTTACTCATTGATCCAGGAGTGTAACCTGTGAGCGAAAAATTTGTAAAATTTTTGTCTCCAACAAGTCCGCCGCAAGTAGAAAGACTGCTTAAGAAGCATTCAAATCCTGCTGCTTTGGATTCACCAGCATTGATCAATGCAGCAGTGGAAAGAAGGAGAGCTGCGCTGGTGAGGGAGCGGCTGATCCCTGGCTTCAGCTTGAAATTGACGAAAGGGGAGTTCATGGTTGGGTGAGGGGGGGGTTCGATGATGGTACCACTCTAACCCAGAACAGGCAGAGCAGGAAGTAGATCCTTAAAGATTTTACCTGTTGCAGGACAGCTGCATGCAAAAATCTCGAAAACCACACCAACCATACAGAAGACGATAAAAATCTTTCCAGACGCATATGACATCTTGCAAAGCGTCACAAGTGCAGCAAACGGCTTCTAGGGCACCACTGAACGACCTTACCAGCAACACCTTGAGAGAACATCTATTGATGCCCTTTCTGACGCATCGGGAGGACGAGCAGCATTCGTTGGGCGCATTGCAACATTCTTATTTTAAACAGGGGGTGGCCCCTTGAGCCGATCCGCGTGGCCAGCCTGCTTCCTGGCCTAGTTGCACGGATTGGTCGACGCCGCGCCGATGGTGGCGCAATCGGCCGGCTCGTGTCTCACCGTCGTGAGATCGTGCAGCCAGGCGATCGCGATCGAGGTGTTCCATGTGCCTTTCGGCGGCAGCTTGGACCCAGAGATCCAGTGGCTGTTCTTCTTCTGGCTAAAACCATGTGTAGCGCAGGAAGCGCCATGCCCCTCTTTCAGTGCTAATGCCTGGTACCGTTGGACCAGTGATACCACTGGGATTGAGGCAATGCCAACATTCCCGCTGTACATGATTCGATCAAATATAACGCATGGGAAATAATCGAAGCAACGGAATCAGTCGAAGCACTCAATGCCAAACAGCCTGACTGGAATCGCGACTAGAAAAAAGTGGACCCGATCGACGACCCGGGCCCACTTTTTGTAACAAAAGCTACCAGAATTCTACCCGGTCGCAAATCAGGATCCATCTAGCGCCCAGATGAGCATGTTCACAGAATACCGCCCCAACCACGGCTACGACGAATACTTCAGCGCCGCCGACGCTCCCCGGGCCGCCCTGCAGCCCCTGCTCTCCTCCCTCGGCCTGATGGGCCTCGACCAGCTCAACCGCAACCACGCCGCCGCCGGGGCCCTGCTCAAACGCCTGGGGGCCACCTTCCGGCTCAATGATTCCGGCAGCCAGGGGGTGGAGCGGATCCTGCCCTTCGATCCCCTGCCCCGCCTGATCGCCGCCGGTGAGTGGGCCCGGCTGGAGCGGGGCCTGTTCCAGCGCCTTCAGGCGATCGACCTCTTTCTGGCCGATGTCTACGGCCCAGGCCGGATCATCGCCGATGGGGTGGTGCCCCGCGAAGACCTGGAGAGCTCCCACGGCTGGCGGCCCCAGATGCGGGGCCTCACCCCACCCCTGGGCCGCTGGTGCCACATCTCCGGCCTCGACCTGGTGCGCGATGGCAACGGCAGCTGGCGGGTGCTGGAGGACAACCTGCGCTGCCCCTCCGGCGTGGCCTACTTCCTCGAAAACCGGCGGGTGATGAAGCGCATCTTCCCCAGCCTGTTCGCGGGCCGAGCCGTGCAACCGATCGACAACTACGCCTCGGAGCTGCTGCGCACCCTGCGGGATCTCGCCCCCTGGAGCGAGGCACCCAAGGTGGTGCTGCTCACCCCTGGCGTGTTCAACAGCGCCTACTTCGAGCACAGCTACCTCGCCCAGCAGATGGGCATCGAGCTGGTCGAGGGCCGCGACCTGGTCTGCGAAGGCGATCGGGTCTGGATGCGCAGCACCGCCGGCCTGGCGCCGGTGGATGTGATCTACCGCCGCATCGACGACGACTTCCTCGATCCGGCCGTGTTTCGCAGCGATTCGATGCTGGGGGTGCGGGGCCTGATGTCGGCTTACCGGGCCGGTCGGGTGGCGATCGCCAACGCGCCTGGCACCGGCGTGGCCGACGACAAACTGATCTACGCCTACGTGCCCGAGATGATCCGCTACTACCTCGATCAGGAGCCGATCATTGAAAATGTGCCCACCTATGTTTGCTCCCGCCCTGAGGAGCGCTCCTACGTGCTCGCCCACCTCGATCAACTGGTGGTGAAATCGGTGGCCGAAGCCGGCGGCTACGGCATGCTGATCGGCCCCCACGCCAGCCGCGAGGAGATCGCCGACTTCGCCGCCAAAATCGAGGCCGATCCGCGCAACTTCATCGCCCAGCCCACCCTGGAGCTCTCCACCGTGCCTTCGCTCAGCGAAGGGGAGCTCTACCCCTGCCACGTGGACCTGCGCCCCTATGTGCTGCGCGGCCAGGGCGACTGGGTCACCCCCGGCGGCCTCACCCGGGTGGCGCTGCGGCGCGGTTCGCTGGTGGTGAATTCCTCCCAGGGCGGCGGCTGCAAAGATACCTGGATCGTGGACGACACCGCTGTGGCCGTTCAGCCGATGGCAACCGTAGACCCCCGCCCATGCTGAGCCGCGTCGCTGATTCGCTCTACTGGATCAACCGCTATGTGGAGCGGGCTGAAAATATCTCCCGCTTTGTGGAGGTGAGCGAGGCCATGGCCCTCGACTGCCCGCCCGGCAGCGCCGAGCCCTGGCTGCCCCTGATCGATGCGAGCGGCGAACGGGAGCTGTTCGACAAGCTCTGCCCGGCCGGCAGCCCGGAGGATGTGGTGAACTTCCTGGTGCGGCGCGAGGACAATCCCAACAGCGTGTTCAACTGCATCGCCTTCGCCCGCGAAAACGCCCGCCAGATTCGCGATGTGCTCACCACCGAAATGTGGGAGCAGCTCAACGACACCTACTGGAGCCTGCAGGAAGCGAGTTTCTGGCAGCAGCCACCACAGGAGCAGTTGCGGGAGATCCGCCGCTCCTGCCAACTGTTCTATGGCATCACCGATGCCACCCTCAGCCGCGACCTCTCCTGGCAATTCAGCCGGCTGGGGCGGCTGCTGGAGCGGGCCGAGAAAACCACCCGCATCCTTGATGTGAAGTACTTTCTGCTCCTGCCCGCCCCTGAGCAGGTGGGTGGTGTGCTCGATGAACTGCAGTGGATCGCCCTGTTGCGCACCGCTGGCGCCTATCAGATGTTTCGCCAGTCCCAGCAGCGGGCGATTGAACCCAAGGCTGTGGCCGGTTTCCTGTTGCTCAACCCCATCTTTCCGCGCTCGGTGCGCTATTGCCTCGAGCGGATCAGCGAAACCTTGCGGATCGTGCGCAGCAACACCGTTCCTGGCCCCCCCGACGACCTGGAACGCCTCAGCGGCCTCACCCTGGCCCGCTGGAGCTTCACCCGGATCGAGGAGCTGATCGCCAACGGCCTCCATGAGGCGATCGACCAGCTCCAGCAGGATCTCAACCAGCTCCACACCCTGATCGAGCAGCGCTACTTCATCGCGCCCGCCCCGGAAGCCCCCGATGATCCCTCCCACTCGGAGGCGGCATGCGTGCACGCATAACCCACACCCTCAGCTACCGCTACAGCGCCCCGGTTCTGCTCGGCGACCACCGCTTCTGCCTCCAGCCTCGCGGCCACGGTTTCCAGCGTCTGCTGAGCTTCGCGTGCCGCATCACCCCCGAGCCCGACCATCTTTATGCCCTGGTGGCGGCCAGCGGTGATGAGATCCTGCGGGCCCGCTTCCTTGGCAGCACCGACACCTTCCTGGTGCAGGCGACCAGCGAGGTGGAAACCAGCTCGGCACCGGCGCTAGACACCTGTCTGGCCGCCAACGAACCCCAGCTCCCCTATCCGGTGGGGCGTCTCAACGGCGACCTGATGGGCGCAATCGAAGGCTGGCTGCCCAATGGCCAGCACGATCCGGCTGCGGTGGATCTGGCCCAGGAGGCCCTGATGGGCAGCGATCAGCGGGCGCTGCGGTTCCTCGATCAGCTCCTGGAGATCATCCAGGACCGGGTGAAGTACACCCAACGCCATGTGGGCCCCGCCTGGCCCGCTGGCCGCACCCTCAAGGAACGGGTGGGCTCCTGCCGCGATCTGGCGATGCTGATGATCGAAACCTGCCGCTGCGTGGGCCTACCCGCCCGGTTCGTGAGCGGCTATCACCTGGTGGAACCGCCCCCGAAGCGCTACGACCTGCACGCCTGGGCGGAAATTTATCTGCCCGGTGCCGGCTGGCGGGGCTTCGATCCCAGCGGCAAGGGCCATACCGACGACCGCTACATCATCCTGGCCACCTCCTCCAACCCCAACCTCACCGCCGCCGTGAATGGCACCTTCTCCGGTTCCTCCAAGGTGGAAAGCGAGTTCAAATGGAGCATCGAGCCTGAGATCCTGGCTTAAGGCAGCGATCCTGGCCGTTTCGATTCAGCGATCGCCACGCGCTACCGACCCGGCAAAGAGTTCATGTCGAACTGGAAGCCCCCATAAAGCTGGTGCGGCCTGTATCGATTGGTGCAGCAAAACCCCCCGTTCCGCACGATGAAGGCCCCAACACCCGATCCGCCCGGCAGCGCCATGGATGCCCCCTCCACCGCCACCAGCCTTTCGCCCCATGGGCAGGGGGGTCTGCTGGGCGCGATGCGCCACCACCTGTTCTCCTCCCAGGCCAAATCTCCCTCCCTGGCCACCCGCCACGACCACTACCTCAGCCTGGCCCTGGCGGTGCGTGACCGCCTGCTGCAGAACTGGGTGGATACGGCCGAGACCTACACCCGCGCCCACGTGCGCACTGCAACCTATCTCTCAGCGGAATACCTGCTCGGGCCCCACCTGGAGAACAACCTGGTGAATCTCGGCATCCACGCCGAGGCCCAGGAAGCCTGCCGGGCCCTCGGGCTCTCCCTGGAGGAACTGATCGCCGAGGAGCCGGAGCCCGGCCTGGGCAACGGCGGTCTGGGCCGGCTGGCGGCCTGCTTCCAGGAATCGATGGCCACCCTGGAGATCCCCGCGATCGGCTATGGCATCCGCTACGAATTCGGGATCTTCCGCCAGCAGATCGGACCGGATGGCCAGCAGGAAAGCACCGACCCCTGGCTGGCCCGCGGCAACCCCTGGGAGGTGATCCGGCCGGAATGGAGCTACCCGGTGGAGATCGGCGGCCACACCGTGATCGGCGTGGCCCACGACACCCCGATCCTCGGCTGCGGCGTGCACACCGCCAACACCTTGCGGCTATGGAGTGCCCAGGCGCCGGATGCCTTTGATTTCGCCTCCTTCAACGCCGGCGACTACACCCGCGCCGTGCTGCAGAAGGTGCAATCGGAAACCCTCTCCAAGGTGCTCTATCCCAACGACGAGCTGGAGCAGGGCAAGCGCCTGCGGCTCAGCCAGCAGATCTTCTTCGTGTCCTGCTCCCTGCAGGACATGTTCCGCATCCTCAAGGGCCAGCGCATGGCCCCCACAGAGTTCCACCGCAAGTTCGCGGTGCAGCTCAACGACACCCACCCCGCCATCGCCGTGGCGGAGCTGATGCGGCTGCTGATCGATCAGCACGGCGTCGACTGGGACACCGCCTGGAGCATCACCACCGCAGCGATCAGCTACACCAACCACACCCTCCTCCCCGAGGCCCTCGAGGCCTGGGGCCTGGAGCTCTTCGGCCAGCTGCTGCCCCGCCAGCTCGAGATCATCTACGAGATCAACGCCCGTTTCCTGCGCCTGGTGCGGATCCGCTATCCGGGTCAGCCCGAGCTGCTGGAGCGCCTCTCGCTGATCCAGGAAGGAGGCCAGCGCAAGGTGCGCATGGCCCACCTGGCGGTGGTGGGCAGCCACCAGGTGAACGGGGTGGCCGAATTGCACAGCAAGCTGCTGGTGGAGAACGTGTTCCACGACTTCGCCGCCCTCTGGCCCGACCGCTTCACCAACGTGACCAACGGCGTGACCCCGCGCCGCTGGCTGGCGGTGGCCAACCCCGGCCTGGCCGCCCTGCTGGATGAGAGCATCGGCACCACCTGGCGCCGCAACCTCGACCAGCTGCGGGGCCTCGAACCCCTCGCCCACGATGGCGCCTTCCTCGAGCGCTGGCAGCAGGTGCGAGAACAGAGCAAGCAGCGCCTGGCCGCCACGATCCGCCAGGACACCGACGTGCTGGTGGACCCCGCCTCCCTCTTCGATGTGCAGGTGAAGCGGATCCATGAATACAAGCGCCAGCACCTGGCCGCCCTGCAGATCGTGGAGCGCTACCTGCGCCTCCGCAACGGCGAAGATCTACCGCCCCGCACCGTGATCTTTGGCGGCAAGGCGGCCCCCGGCTACCACATGGCCAAGTTGATCATCCGCCTGATCGTGGGCATCGCCGGGATCGTGAACATCGATCCAGCCATGCGTGGCCGGCTGCGGGTGGTGTTCCTGCCCAACTTCAGCGTGAAGCTGGGCCAGCGGATCTATCCCGCGGTGGATCTCTCCGAGCAGATTTCCACCGCCGGCATGGAGGCCTCCGGCACCGGCAACATGAAGATGGCTCTCAACGGCGCCCTCACGATCGGCACCCTCGACGGCGCCAACATCGAAATCCGCGAGCGGGTGGGCGAGGACAACTTCTTCCTCTTCGGCCACACCGCCGACCAGCTGGCCGAGATCAACCGCAACGGCTATCACCCCCTGCCCTGGCTGGAAAACGACCCGATCGCCAAGGAGGCGATCGACCTGATCGGCTCGGGCCACTTCAGTGAAGGCGACCGGGACCTCTTCCACCCCCTGCTCGCCAACCTCTGCAGCCACGATCCCTTCCGGGTGATGGCCGACATCGGCGATTACCGCCGCGCCCAGAACGCCGTGGACGAGACCTGGCGGGATCCCCAGCGCTGGAGCACAATGTCGGCGCTGAACACCGCCCGCTGCGGCTTCTTCAGCAGCGATCGCTCGATCCAGGACTACGCAGAGCGCATCTGGAAAGTGACCCCCGTGCCGGTGCAAGCTGGCCAGGTGCTGACGAGCCCCACCGGCTGATCCGATCCGTCCACCGCGCTTCCCGACCGTGCCCACCACCCTTCCAGTGCCCCCGATGCGGGAAGCCTCCAGCGGCTCCGATATCCCGGCGTGGATGGGGCGGGTGGCCGGGGAGGTGGACCGTCGGCTCGGGGCCGCCGGCATCCGGCTCACCCTGGGGGGCGAGCCCACCTACGTGCCGCTCGAGCCGAGTGGCGCTGAATGGAGCGTGGCGGCCGATGGCCCCACCAAGCTGCCGATGGCCCGGGCCATGGCTCGGGAGCTGCAGCGCACCACCTGGCCCGGCAGCACCCTGCTCTACTGCCCCGGCAAGCGCTACGAGGGGGAGGTGAACCCGCGCTGGGCCCTGCGCCTGGTCACCGGTCTGGATGGCCAGCCGGCGGTGCGGTGGCCCGCAGCCGACAGCGACAGCCCACCGGGAGCAGCCCTCGCCCCCGCCGACGGTCCCGAATGGCTGGCCCAGTTGGCCGGGCTGCTGGGGGTGACCCTGGAACCGCTGGAGCTGCGGGATCCGCTCGATCCCGGCCGGCGGGTGTGGGCCGTGCCCCTCAGCGCCGCCGAGCCCGATCCAGCCCTTCCCACGGCACCGATCCAGTGGCTGCCGGCCGCCTGGCCCCTCGACGAGAACCTCCGCCAGCTCAGTGGCGCCCCCGGGCCTGCGGGTCTGCGGCTGCCGCTGGAGCACTTCCCGGAAGGGGTGCCCCGCCAGGTGCTCACCCTGGAAACCGACGGCGAGAGCTGGGATCTCTTCCTGCCGCCCCTCTTCCGCCGCCCCCTCACCGCCCTGCTGCAGGCCGTGGCCGACAGCCTCGCGGGCCTCGCGCCGCCGCAGCTGAGCGGCATGCTGCCGGTGGACTGGGAAGGTCACTGGCAGATGCTCGGTCTCACCGCCGATCCGGGCGTGCTGGAGATCAACCTGCCGATCTGCTACAGCTGGGCCGAGTACGACCGCTGGCTGCGGCTGTTGGAGCGGGCCGGCGAACGGGTGGGGCTGCGCAGCTGGAAGCAGGCCCTCGATGGCCGTCAGGAGGGCACCGGCGGCGGCAACCACCTCCTCTGGGGCGGCCCCAGCCTGGAGGAGCATCCCTTCTTCCGGCGGCCAGGCTGGCTGGCGGGCATCCTGCGCTACTGGCAGCACCATCCGGCCCTCGCCTACCTGTTCAGCGGCGCCTGTGTGGGTCCGGCCTCCCAGGCCCCAAGGCCTGATGAGGCGGCCGGCGACAGCTTCGATCTGGAACTGGCCTACCGAACCTTGGAGCAGGCCGATGACGGCAGCAACCCGGGCGAACCCGGCTCCGACCAGCGAGGCGTGATCGGGGAAACCCTGCGTCACCTCCACGCCGACCGCAGCGGCAACAACCACCGCAGCGAGATCAGCTTCGACAAGTTCTGGAACCCCGGCGCCCCCGCCGGCTGCCTGGGGCTGGTGGAATTCCGGGCGCTGGAAAGCATGCCGGGCGTGCAGTGGAGCAGCGCCGTGGCCCTGCTCTGGAGCGCCCTGGCCACCCACCTGCTCGAACCCCGCCATCGCCCCACCACCCTGCGGGACTGGGGCAGCGAGCTGCACGACCGGATGCTGCTCCCCAGCGCCCTCTGGACCGACCTGGAGGCGGTGCTGGCCGAGCTGGCCGCCGATGGCCTGGCCCTCGACCCGGCTCCCTTCCGGGAGATCTGGGACTGGCGCTTCCCGCCGCTGCTGCGCTGGCAGGAGGGCGAGGCGGTGCTGGAGGTGCGTCCGGCCCTGGAGCCCTGGCCGCTGATCTGTGATTTCCCCCGCGAGGGGGGCTTCACCAGCCGCTTCGTGGATGGCTCGCTGCGCCGCTTCGAGATCACCGCCAACGCGGCCTTCCGCCGGGAATGGCAGCTGGGACTCTCGGGGCGTCCCCTGAATCTGCCCACCGATGGCTCACCCCTGGCCGTGCGCTACCGGTTGCAGCGCCTCTATCCCTGCCTACACCCGGCCATCGCCCCCCACCTGCCCCTGGTGCTCAGCCTCCATCGCAGCACAAACGGCCAGGCCTTCCAGCTCAACGAGGAGGGCACCGCCTTCGTCGCCGAAAGCGAGGCCGCGGCCGAGCCTCAGGGCCAGCCTTGGCAGGGCCGTCGCCGGAGCGACGACGCCACGATTGACCTGCGCCTGGGCTGAATAGGAGCCCCCTGGGTTGTTCCGGCCCTGGGGTGAACCCGAACGGGCGAGGACCTACCAGCTCACCCCGTGCAACTTCGGCAGCGGCGCGGTTCGGGAGGTGACAGCGAACAGTCTGGGGATGCGGCTGCTGTTGTAGACGCGGAATTCGCGCACGATGCTGGCCCCCTCCTCGCGCACCGCCTGGTTGAGCACCAGGGAGCCATCGGGGTCGGACACGGAGCGGTGGAAGGTGCCCGGGGGGATGCGCAGGATGTCGCCGCCGCTCTCGAGCCGCACGATGTGGAACGGATAGTTCCAGCCCAGATTCACCAGATAAAAGGTGCGACCACCATGCATGGCCAGCAGATTGTCCTCCTGGTGGGGATGCAGATAGAACTGCCAGGCCCCGGACACGGGATCATTCGGGGGGCTGATGGCCGGACCGGCATGCACCACCATGTCGCGGGCATTGGAGCCGGGCACGGTGATGTCGAAGAAACGAACCGAGGGGGTATCGCGGAACTTCTCATAGGGGATCATCTCGAACATCGGCACCGGTCTGGGGGAACTCGGCAACGGTCTGGGGGAACGGTGCGGTTCGGGGAGCTCCGGGAGACCGGCGGCCCGGTTGGGCGAGGGAACGGTGGCGGTCATGGCGAAGGCCCAACGGGGCGCAACCGGTAGCTGATCTACCAGTGAAACGAAACCGGCGTGCTGCAGGGAGTGAAAGCCGATACCAAAAGCCGGTTTCCGCAGGCCACTTTCCCCGCTGGCAATCCGCAGCGGCGTTGCTTGAATGCCACCACGACCAACTCCATCCCTGCGACCGGCCCCCACAACCCTGCCCTCGGCACGCCTTCGGTGTTGCGCGGAGCCCATGCCGCCCGCCCCTAGTGGCCAGCCAAAGGGCCCTGAGAACCTCCCGCTGTGAACCGCCGCCTCCCCTTCCACTCCCTCTGCTTGCCCCGATCGATGGCGCACCTCCTCTCCAGCCCCTTGTCCACCCCGATTCGGCGCCTGCTTGCCGCAGGGCCACTCCTGCTCAGCCTCAGTGCGCCTCTGGCGGTCGGCCAAGCCGTCCAGGCGCAGGGACAGCCCGGTGCCTCCCGGGCCGCCGGCCGGCCCACGGTGTCGGTGCCGGACTTCAAGAACACCGTGACCCCCAGCACCTGGTGGTGGCAGGGGCCGGTGGCCACCGACCTGGCCCATGCCCTGGCCAATGAGCTGCAGGCCACCGGGGAGCTGCAGGTGGTGGAACGCCAGAACGTCGGCGCCGTGCTCTCCGAACAGGAGATGGCCGAGATGGGCCTGGTGCGCAAGAACGCCAACGCGGCCCGTAAGGGCCAGCTCACCGGCGCCCGCTACATCGTGCTCGGCACCGTGACCTCCTTTGACTCCGGCGTGGGAGAGAAGGGTTCCTCCAGCAACTTTGGCCTGCTGGGCTTCGGCAACAACAAGCAGCAGCTGGAAACCCAGGACTACGTCGCCATCGATGTGCGCGTGGTGGACAGCACCACCGGCGAGGTGGTTGGCGCCCGCACCGTGGAGGGCCGCGCCTCCAACGTGGCAGCGGCCCAGCAGAAGGGCGTGAGCCTGCTGCCGGCGGCGGCCGGCGCCCTGCTGCTCTTCCCCAACATGGGCCGCACCGGCCAGGTGCTCACCGGCGCCGCCGGCACCCTCAACTTCGGCAACTCCTCCTCGGAGGTGCAGCGCACGCCGCCCGCGAAGGCCCTGCGCGCCGCCTTGATCAATGCCTCCGACTACGTGGCCTGCGTGCTGGCGCCCCGAGGCAACTGCCTGGCCCGCTTCGAAGCCCAGGATCAGCAGCGGCGCGATCGCACCGGCGGCGTGCTGCGGCTGGAGTGAATGATTGACAGCTGAGGCGGTGGAACGGAACTCCTTGATGCCATCAAGCCTGGCGGCCGTTTAATCTAGCCTGGCGGCAGTTTAAAACGGAATCGGCAGCTCGGCGTCGGCCGGTTCCGGCGCACAGGCCTCCACCCGCTGGGCCACCACCTCCCCCACCACCACGATGGAAGGCGAGGCGAACCCCTGGGCTTCCACCTGATCGGCCAGCTCCCCCAGGCTGGAGAGCAACAGCCGCTGGCCCCGCACCGTTCCCTGCTGGATCACCGCCGCCGGAGTGGCAGGGTCGAGGCCACCGGCCACCAGTTCCTCGCCGATGCGGCGCAGATTGTGTAGGCCCATGTAGATCACCAGCCCATCGCTGCAGCGGGCCAGGCCGCGCCAATCCACCCCGGGACGGCCCTTGTCGATCTCCTCATGGCCGGTCACGAAGGTGACGCTCGATCCGGCGCGGCGATGGGTCACGGGGATGCCCGCATAGGCAGGGGCGGCAATGCCGGCGGTGACCCCGGGCACCACCTCCACCGGGATGCCCTGGCGGGCCAGGTGGGCCGCCTCCTCGCCACCGCGGCCAAACAGGAAGGGATCACCACCCTTGAGCCGCACCACCGTGCGGTGGCGGCCGGCCAGCTCCGCCAGCAGGGCATTGGTGCTGGGCTGGGGCACCGAATGGTGGCCGCGGCGCTTGCCCACAAAGTGTTGTTCGCAGTGGCTGGGCACCAGATCGAGCAGGGCCTTGGGCACCAGGGAGTCGTGCACGAGGGCATCGCAGCACCGCAGCAGGCGATGGGCCTTGAGGGTGAGCAGCTCGGGGTCGCCGGGGCCGGCCCCCACCAGGTAGACGGTGCCGGGGGAGGAAAGGCCGGGCAATGCCGAGTCGGGAGCTTCCGAAGCGCTAGGCGAAGCGAGGATCATGGCAGGGCCTCCAGCTGCTCCAGCAACACCTGGCGCAGGGCCGGACGGCTGAGCAGGGGGGCCGCCGCGTCACCGAAGCGGGGGGTGAGCGCCTCGGTGAGGCGGTTGGCCGCCAAAGCCA
>BJHE01000031.1:13898-27768 GCA_014191755.1 Cyanobium sp. | reverse complement strand
GTTCCCTGACCGATCCACCGGATCCTGGCTGGAAGAGGCTCGCCAGTCATCCATCGCTTCGCTCTCCTCCCCTTCCGGCCCCCTGACCCGGTTCGCCCTGGGGCTAACCGAGGCGATTAATCACGCCTTCGGCAATCCCCGGGAGGAAGGGGCCCATCTCCCCCCCTGGTGGTTGTACGGCCCTACCGCGACCGGCCGCAGCGCCGCTCCCGCTGAGCTCGGCCTCCGCGCCCATCCCCAGGCCATCGAAGCTGCGGTAGGTGAGGGCCTCGGCCACCGCCGCCGGCCCCAGCCGCTCCTGCTGCTCGAGATCGCTGATCGTGCGGGCCACACGCAACAGCCGTGCTCCCGATCGCGCTGAAAGATGGCGCTGGCGGATGGCCTGCTCCCAGAGCGCCAGGGCCGCGGCATCGAGCTGAAGTGTCTGGGCCAGGGAGGCCGCCGGCAGTTCCGCGTTGCCGCAGCCGCCGGGGTTGCGGGCGGCTGAGCGTTGCCTTGCCACCAGAACCCGCTCGGCCACTGAGCGGCTCCCCTCGGGAGCCCCAGGGGCCTGGCCCTGCATCTGCGTTGGTCTGCTGTCCTGCCGGTAGGCCCCCGCCAGGTCGTGGGGGTCGCAGCGGCTCATCACCACCTGCAGATCGATTCGGTCGAGCAATGGACCGGAGAGCCGACCCCAGTAGCGCCGCCGTTCCGCTTCGCCACAGCGGCAGGGGCGCTCCGGGTCGCCCCACCAACCGCAGGGGCAGGGATTGGTGGCGCCCACCAAGGTGATGCGGCAGGGGAAGCGGCAGCGCTGACGGGTGCGGCTGATCCACACCTCTCCCTCCTCAAGGGGCTGGCGCAGCTGATCGAGCACGGCGCGGCGGAACTCGGCCAGCTCATCGAGGAACAGCACTCCATTGTGGGCCAGGCTCAGCTCACCCGGTCGCGGCAGCGTGCCGCCGCCAATCAGAGCCGCGGCCGAACAGCTGTGGTGTGGGCTGCGGAAGGGACGCCTGCGGATCAGGCCAGCACCCTCCGGCAGCAACCCCGCCACCGAGTGCAGCTGGGTGAGTTCCAGGGCCTCCCGGTGCTCCAGGGGCGGCAGCAGCGACAGCAAGCGGCGGGCCAGCATCGTCTTGCCGGTGCCCGGGGGGCCGACCAGCAGCAGGTGATGGTCGCCGGCGGCGGCGATCTCCAGGGCCCGGCGGCCATGCATCTGGCCCCGCACCTCGGCGAGATCAAGGCTGTCGCCGCTCGTAGCAGCAGCGAGGGCCCTGCCGCAGGGCTGGGGCGGTGGTGACGCGGCCAGCAGGGGGTCGGCCAGCACCGCCATGGCTTCCTTCAGGGTGCCAGCCGCCCACACCGTGAGGCCCTCCACCAGGCGGGCCTCGGTCGCATTGGCGCTGGCCACCAACAGGGCCCGCACCCCCTGGCTCCGGGCCGCCAGGGCGAGCGCCAGCACGCCGCGCACCGGTCTGAGGCTGCCGTCGAGGCCCAGTTCGGCGGCGCTCCAGACGCCCTCCAGCTGCTCCAGGGGGAGCTGGCCACTAGCGCCGAGCAGCCCCAGGGCGATCGGCAGGTCGAAGGCGGGCCCCTCCTTGCGCAGGTCCGCGGGTGCCAGGCTCACAACCACCCGGGTGAGGGGAACCTTGAGGCCGCTGTTGCGCAGGGCCCCACGCACACGCTCGCGGGATTCCTGCACGGCGGCGTCGGCGAGGCCCACCATCAGCAGGCCCGGCAGACCCGGGCCGATGTCCACCTCCACCGTCACCGGCAGGACCTCAAGGCCCCGCAGTCCTGCACTGCCGCATCGTGCCAACATCAGATCAAGGGTTCAATCAGGAAATCAATGGATCAGGGGTAAAACGTTCACGTCAGGTCGGGCTCGTTAGGCCGGCCCAGCCGGATCCATGGATCCGGCTGGTTGCACCGGCTGCTGATTTCGCTGGGCCCGCTCGTGGGGTCTGGTCTTCGGGTTCGGCCGACGCCTCCGGTCTTCAGGGCGATGCCCGGCACTTGGGCTCCGGCGCCGCTCGGTCGGTGCGATGCCGATGCCGTCCCCCCGTCAGGCGTCCCCCCATCAGGCGTCCCACAGTCACCCGTCGCGTCGTCACCGATGCCCCGTCGCCGTTAGCTCCGTCAGTCGTCGCCCCATCACGCATCGCGCCGACCGTTCGCCTCTCCCTCCACCTGGTGCCCAACACAGCCGTTCCTCAGCTCACCCCACCAGTTCCACCCCCTGTCCCACCCTCGCCTAGGCCCCGATGAGCAACCTTGAGGCCATGTCCCCCGACCCTTCCCAGACCGGAGATTTCGCATCGAACAGCCCCGCTGGGCGTCCGGTGGATCCCCCCCCGGCCCCCGCTGCCCCTGAACCGGCCGCCATCGCCAGCGGGGCTGCTGCGAACGACACGATCTTCGGCCGCATCCTGCGGGGCGAGATTCCTTGCGATGCGGTGTATGCCGACGACCTCTGCCTGGCCTTCCGCGATGTGAATCCCCAGGCGCCGGTGCATCTGCTGGTGATTCCCCGCGAGGCCCTGGCGAACCTGGGCGACGCCGGTGGGCAGCACCGCGAGCTGCTGGGCCACCTGCTGCTGGTGGCGGCCAAGGTGGCCCGGCAGGAGGGCCTGGAGGGCTGGCGCACCGTGATCAACAGCGGCGCCGAGGCGGGTCAGACCGTATTCCACCTGCATGTGCATGTGATCGGCGGCCGGCCCCTGGCCTGGCCGCCGGGCTGAGAGAGGAGTGATGCAGCCGGCACGCTTGTCCCAGGCCGGTCGCCACCGAAGGCCAGCTGCCGCCCTCAGCCCATAAACGGCGGCTGCGCCGATTCCGGATCCGGAAGCATCCCGCCTGACGCCGCCACCGCACCCCCCAGCGGCGACAATGCCGGTCATACGCCCGCCGGCCTCCCCTTGAACCCCTTGAAGGCCCTCCGTGAGCAGCTGGGCAAGCTGCAGCGCCTGGCCCAGCCCTACTTCCTGCCCCTCGACGCCAACGGTCAATCCGCCAGCGGCGCCCAGTTCCTGCTGCTGATCCTGGCTCTGGTGGCTGTGGTGGTGGGGGTCACCCTGCTGCTGCTCACGGCGGCGGTTGGGTTGAGTGGCGCCCTGATCCCCGAGCTGCAGAGTCGCTTCCTGCCCGGCGTGCCCCAGCAGGTGGCAGCCCTCTGGAAGGGCCCGGCGGGGCCCGTGATCATGGCCCTGGCGACGGCCGGTGCGGTGGTCTTCTGGTGGTTCCGCGGTCGCCTGCGCCAGGGTCGCTGGCTGCCGTGGCTGCTGCTCGGCGTGATCATCCTGCTGATCCTGGTGATCAACGGCATCAATGTGGGCATCAGTTTTGTCGCCCGCAATGTTGATAACACCCTGGTGGCCTACGACCAGGACGGCTTCTGGAAAACGGTGGGCATCTATGCCTTCTGCCTGGTGCTGGCCCTGCCGATCCGAGCGATCCAGAGCTACCTGATTCCCAAGCTGGGTTTGATGTGGCGCGAATGGCTGAGCAGCCGGCTGCTGCAGCGCTACATGAGCAACCGGGCCTACTACGTTCTCAATCCCAACGACGAAAGCCAGGAGGAAATCGACAACCCCGACCAGCGGATTTCTCAGGACACGGCCAGCTTCACCGCCACCAGCCTAAGCGTGACGGTGGAGATCATCTCGGCGCTGCTCACCTTTTTCAGCTTCATCATTGTGCTGTGGAGCATCAACCACACCCTCGCCCTCTGGCTACTTATTTATTCGGTGGCCGGCACGGCGGTGGTTGTTTTCGCCAGCCGTAAGCTGGTGAATCTAAATTATCAGCAGCTCAAGTTGGAAGCCGATTTCCGCTACGGGCTTGTTCATATCCGCGACAACGCTGAATCGATCGCCTTTTACCGCGGTGAGCAGCAGGAGGCCCATGAAGGAGAACGACGCCTCGGTGGCGCGATTCGCAACTACAACCGCCTGATCATCTGGGAGGCCCTCATCAATGTGATCCAGCGCTCCTATGACTACTTCTCGCGCTTCCTGCCCTGGCTGGTGATTGCGCCGATCTATTTCGCCAAGCAGGTGGATTTCGGTGTATTCGGCCAGGCCAGCATCGCCTTCTCTCAGGTGCTGTACTCGGTGAGTTACATCGTGAACAACATCGACCGCCTCGCCGCCTTCTCGGCCTCGATCAGCCGTTTGGAGGGTTTCCAGAGCAAGGTGGAGGGCATCGCCGCCCAGCAGGGCACGGTGGCCGGCGCGGCGGCTGGTGGCGATCACGACCGCGGCCCCGAATCGATCCTGGTGAGCCACGTGGATCTGGTGCCGCCCCGCACCGAACGCACCCTGATCCGCGACCTCAGCCTCACGGTGGGTCCTCGGCAGCGCCTGCTGGTGGTAGGGCCCTCCGGTTGCGGCAAGACGTCGTTTCTGCGACTGGTGAGCGGCCTGTGGGAACCGGCCGCCGGAACTGTGCAGCGCCCACCGGTGGGCGAGCTGATGTTCATCCCCCAGAAGCCCTACATGCTGCTGGGCAGCCTCAGGGAGCAGCTCTGCTATCCCCAGCCCCCGGAGCGCTTCGGCGACGACCAGCTGCGCCATGTGCTCGAGGAGGTGCGGCTGCCGGAGCTGGTGCACCGCTACCCCGACCTCGACATCAAACAGGATTGGCCTCGCCTGCTCTCGCTGGGGGAGCAGCAGCGCTTGGGCTTCGCTCGCCTACTGCTCAATGCACCCCGCTTCGCGGTGCTCGATGAGGCCACCAGCGCCCTCGATGTGACCACCGAGAAGGTGCTCTATGAGCTGCTGGTGCAGCGGGATGTGGCCTTCGTGAGCGTGGGCCACCGCCCCACCTTGGTCGATTACCACGACACCGTGCTGGAGCTCGATGGCAGCGGCGCCTGGCAGCTGCTGCCGGCCGCCGGCTATAGCTTTGTCCGACCCACCTGAACCGATGCCCGACCCCGTTTCTCCGGCTGAGCCCCTAGCGGGCAACGATGCCGCTTCCCCCGCTCCCGCCGCATCTGGCACTGGTGAGGCCCCTGTGAAGGCCACCAGCGCCACCACCGGCGATGTGCCGGCCTTCGGCTGGAGCGGCTACGCCGAGCGGGTCAACGGCCGCTTCGCCATGCTGGGTTTTGCCGCGGTGCTCCTGATCGAGGCCCTCAGCGGCGACACCTTCCTGCACTGGGCGGGGTTGGTTCCCTGAGGGTTGCTTGGATCTCCTTGCCCGATCGGCTGAGGTGCGGAGCGTCTTCGCCGCCAACGATTTGCATCAATGACGTGTGCAGCTGAGTGTGGGCGCGAGCGCGACCATAGGAACGAAGACCAACTGGCCTTGATCAGCAGTTCTTTGAACGCTGCCCCTGAGTGGCAGGCCGAAAGCTTGGGGTGGCGGAGCCGAGGGCTACTGGAGGCCTATTCAATCGAGGGACTTGTTCGTTGACATCACTCAACTATTGGTAAACCCTTCAACCTCAACCTTCTGACTTTTGGATTCACGAGGTGCTAGCCAACTTAGAAAATCATTTCCATCCCAGACAATGCGGTTAAATCCATTGGAAGTCACGATATTGACTGCTTGATTTAGTAACGTAGCCATTTTATCGTTACTGGTCGCTGATTGCTGCAAAAGTTCGATGAACACCACTTTTATTCCTAAATCCTTTATTGGCAGCTCTCGCAGCAATTGAATATCATAGCCCTCGCAATCTGAGACATACACATCAGCCAAAGGTGTGCGCATGTCATTCATTAAACTCTTGAAGCTCTTGCAAGCGATTTTGCGGGACTCAAGGTTATCCCTTGAGCGCCCGGCAGCCTCGGGGTTGATCGAGCCATGCCCCTTATCACCGAGAAGAAGTGCTTGACTCTGCTTTGGCAAAAAGAAGTCGACAAACCCATCTTCTTCGCCAATGCATACATTGAAAAGCTCTACTCGCGATGCAAAAGAAGAGCAGTTGCTCCTGAGTTCATCAAAGTACTCAGCAACCGGCTCGACTCTGGTTGCTGTGACATTCGATCGTCTCAGGAGTGTATTGTGTATGGGGTCGTACAGGACTCCATCATTTGCCCCAACCTGAAGGATGTGAAGCGGCTTGAAATCACTCATGGACGCGAGGATCTCAGCCAATATGTAGTCAGTCCTAGGCTTTGCGAAGAAGCGATAGAATTTTTTGGCAACATCCGTAGGCCTGATCAGTCGCATGGCGGCGGCAAAGCATTGCTTCCTATTATAACATTGTTGGGTCAGTGATCAGAAGGCATCGAACGCGTTCTTATCCGGATCCGCACATTACCCCCTTCTTCTCCGTTTTGGCCATCTAGAAGCGGAAGGCAGGCAGCAGGAAGTTGTGAGATCGCTTGCGAGAAGATGCGATCCAAGCAAGTCGAAGCCATTCCAGGTTGCATAGGCGGATCCGACTATAAACGTTCACTACGTTACACAAAGCCAGCTGGGCTGCGCACGCCCAGGGGGCCGCATCCGGGCAGGTGGGGGAATCCGAGCAGGTGGGGGAAAACGAATGGCGGAAGGTGTGGCTCGTGGCAGGCGTGATGATTCCAGATGAAAGCACCGCCCGCCGCACGGCCTTTTGCATCACACTGGGATCCAGGTGATGGCGTCCCAGCTCAGCGAAGTTGGGATTGTGCCAACGCTGGTGTTGCAGCGACACCCAGGACCAGCCCTACTTCGCTGGTGCATGGGGATCCATACGCCCCAAGGCGTGGGGAAGGGGCACTCTGCCATAGCCCGCAGTTCCTCTCACTAGCGCTGGATCAACCCGGGCGAGCCTGGTGGGGTCGGACTTCCACAGCCTCCTGGCAACCAAACAGGATTCCCCGCTGTGGCCATGCGCTGCCCCCATGCCAGCCTGCAGCCGATGGATGCCCCTTCCACCGAGCTCGCAGCCGCCGGCGCCCAGGCCGGCCCCCCACCCCAAGGAGTGGAGGCCTTTCTGGCGGCGGCCGGGCCGCTGATCGATCTGCGCAGCCCAGCGGAGTTTGCCCAAGGGCATATCCCCGGCGCCACCAACCTGCCGTTGTTCGACAACGACGAACGGGCCGAGATCGGCACTCTTTACAAGCAGCAGGGCCGCCAGGCCGCCGTGCTGCTTGGGCTGGCCCTGGTGGGGCCGCGAATGGTGAGCCTCGGCACGGCGCTGCTGGCCGCCCTTGCAGAGCACCGCACCCCATCCAGCGCCGCAGCTCAGCCCCACAACGCTCCCTGCCTGCGCCTCCACTGCTGGCGCGGCGGCATGCGCTCCGGCTCGGTGGCCTGGCTCGCGGGCCAGCTCGATCTGCCGGTGCTGCTGCTGGGAGAGGGCTACAAGGCCTATCGCCACTGGGTGCTGGAGCTCTTCGAGCGGCCCTGGCCCCTGCGCCTGCTGGGGGGCCGCACCGGCTGCGGCAAGACCGACCTACTGCTGGCCCTGCGGCAGCAAGGCGTGGCGGTGCTGGATCTGGAGGGCCGTGCCCATCACCGCGGCAGCAGCTTCGGCGCCCTCGGCCTGCCGCCCCAGCCCAGCAGCGAGCACTACGAAAACCTCCTGGCCGCCGACCTGGCCTCCCTGGAGGGGGCCGATGAGATCTGGCTGGAGGCCGAAAGCTCCCAGGTGGGCCGCTGCCGCATCCCCGCCGGCCTCTGGCGCCAGATGAAGGGGGCCCCTGCCCTGGAGATCCAACGCCCCATGGAGCAACGGGTGAGCCAGCTGGTGGCGATCTACGGCATGCAGGATCCCGCCGGGCTGGCGGAGGCCACCCAGCGGATCGCTAAACGGCTCGGCCCCCAGCGCACCGCCCATGCCCTGGAGGCCATCGCCGCCGCCGATTGGGCCAGCGCCTGCCGCCAGATGCTCGATTACTACGACCGCTGCTACGACCACGACCTCAGCAGCCATGCCGTGCAGGCGGTGGACCTAGGCGAGTTGGCGCCGTCGGAGGCGGCCGGGCTGCTCCTGGAGCAGGGGCTGGTGCGGGTCCGGCCATGCGGATCGAAGCGGGGAAGCTGATCGTGGCTGTGAGACCCCCTCCTGCTGCGGCGCCTGCTCGTCCCCTTCAGCCCCGCGGTGAGAACTCCTGCGCCCCCAGCACCCGACCGATCAGGGCCGCCTCCGGGAAACCGGCCCGCTGCAGGGCAGCCAGGGCGGCGCCGGCCCGATCGGCGGGCAGGCTCGCCAGCAGGGGGCCGCAGGTCTGGGGATCGATCAGCAGGGCCTCCACAGCCGCGGCGGCCTCCCCCACCAGCCGCACCGGTCCCTCCAGCAGAGCCAGCGCCCGGCCATTGGCGGGGGCCAGGCTGCTGGCCCAGCCCTGATCGAGCAGCTCCAGGGCGCCGGTGAAGGCCGGAATGCTCCTCGCCTCAAGCAGCACCGTCTCACTAGCGCTCCGCCCGTCGCCTGGCAGCCCAGCCGCGGCGCCAGCGCCCGCCGCCAGCATCTCCCCCAGGTGCCCAAGCAGGCCGAAGCCCGTGACATCCGTGCAGGCATGGCAGCCATGGGCTGCCAGTAGCTCCACCAGCCGCGCCTGGCTGCGCTGCATCGTCTCCAGGGCGGCATCCATCCAGTCGGGCCGGGCTGCCCCCGCCATCGCCGCCGCAAACAGCACCCCGCTGCCCAGGGGCCCGCTGAGCAGCAGGGCGTCCCCCTCCCGAAGGGGGCCCTTGAGCCAGTGGCGCCCGGGATCGACCCGGCCGTTCACCGTGAGGGCCAGAGCCAGGCCCGCCCCATCGCGGCCCTCAAGGGTGTGGCCTCCGATCAGCCGTGCCCCGAGCGGATCGAGCACCGAGCGAACCCCCGCCAGGGTCTGGAGCAGCAGCTCCTCCTGCAGGGCCGGCTCCGCCTCCGGCAGGGTCACCAGGGCCTGCACACTCTCCAGATCTGCCCCGCTGGCCCAGAGATCGCCGCAGGCATGGAGAGTGGTGAGGCGGGCATTGAGCCAGGGGTCGGCCACCAGGGCCGGGAAGCCATCCACGCTCTGGAGCAGCAGGGAGCCATCGGCGGCCATGGCCAGCACCGCCGCATCCTCCACCCCGTCCTGCCCCTGATTCAGGGCCGGGGCGCTGGGGGAGGGCGCTTGCGCCCTGGCCATCCCCTCCAGCCGGGCCAGGGCACCCTCCAGCGGAGCGGCAGCGAGCTTCGCGGCGCAACCGCGGCAGGCCATCGCCTCCGGCCCCATCGGAGCCAGGGCGGCGAAGCCCTCCAGGAAGCGTTGATCCAGGTGGCGCTTCCAGCGCCACAGCCAGCGGCTAGGCCCCAAGGCAACGGGCCCCCAAAACACCACGGCCCGCGGCCCCTTCGGGCTCCAGCCCCCATCCCCCAGCAGCTGCAGAGCCCGCCGCTGGGACCGCCACGGGCGAAGCCGCCGCTGCGGCTGCTCCAGGCTGCGCTGGAGATTGGTGGCGAGCACCGGCGTCGCCCGCACCGCCCACACCCCCGAGGCCGGCCGGGGCGCACCAGCCACCACGGCGCAGTCACCGGCGGCGAAGAGGTGGGGGTGCTCCAGCACCTGCAGGCTGGCTGTGGTCAGCACCCGGCCCGTGGCAGCATCCACCGGCAACCCCGCCGCCGCCAACCAGGCCGGCGCCCGGCTGCCGGTGCAGGCCAGATCGGCCGGAGCCGCCTGCGGCACGCTCCGCTCCAGCGGGATGCCGGCCTCGGCCAGCAGCCGCTCGCCCAAATGATTGGCCGCAGCTGAACCGAGCCGCAGCCCCCGGCCCCGCAGCAGCAGGCGAGGGCCATACCCCCGAGTCCTGAGGGCCAGGGCCAGCTCCACGGCCGCCGCGCCACCGCCGCGGATGCGCAGCGCAGATCCGGGCGTGAGGGTACTGAGCCAGGCCAGGAAGGGCTCCAGGGGCTTCACGGGCTGGCCGCTGTCGCCCCAGGCCCGGTTGCCGGTCGGCTGCGTTCCACCTGTCCCTGACGGGTAGGGCATCGGGCCATTGGGCTCCGGGCCGAGCCTCGGCGCTGCGTCTGGCTCCGCGCTGCCCCCTGCTGTCACGGCCCCCACATCGAGGCTGAGCCGATCGAAGCGCAGCGGCGGCCGGCCCTCCAGCCGCAGCTCCCGCGCCACCGGATCGAGCCCCACGATCTCCGCCCGCAGGAAGGTCACCCCCGCCAGGGTGCAAAGCCGCCGCAGGTCGATGGCGCTCTCCTCAGCTGCGATCAGCCCGGCCACCAGGGCCGGCAGCGTGCCCGAGTAAAACGCCGTGCTCTGGCGGCTCACCAGGGTGACCAGGGTGTAGGCGGGTTGCAGCCGAGGCCGCATCAGCCAGCGCCGCAGCAGCAACGCATGGGTGTGGCCGCCGCCGGCCAGCACTAGATGGAATCGGAGCGGCTCGGCTCCAACCTGGCCGCTGCTCAGGCCCCGCACGGTTCAGAGCGGTGGATGGGGTGATCGTCGCATGAGCAACCGGCCCACAGCCCCGCCTTTCGTGACCGTGATCACGGGTCTTTGCCAACACCTCCTGGAAGAACTGGCCGACCTGCCTACCCTGAGCCGATGGTGAGCGACCGACACGCGTGATTCCCGAGCCGATGGCTAGCCGCTCGCTCCTTCCTCCTACCAACCGCCCGACCGGCGCCCATCGTTTCTTCGGCTCTCCGATGCGGCGGCTGTCCACGCCCCAGGGCCGCCGTCAGCGCCCCATGCGATTGCTCCTCCCCCTGCTGCTGTCCGCCCTGCCCCTGCCGGCCCTGCTAGTGGCCTGCAAGCCCACCCCCCCCGAAGCGCCGGTGGTGCAGGGCCCGCGCCGCATCTCGGCCCTGGGGCGGCTCGAACCCGAAACCCGCATCCGCAAGGTGTCGGTGCCCACCTCCCTGAGCGGCGACCGCGTGCAGGACATCCTGGTGGACGAAGGCCAGCTGGTGAAGAAGGGCCAGCCCCTGGCGGTGCTCAACAGCAAGGCCAGCCTGGCCGCCGCCCTCGCCGAGGCCGAGGAGAACGTGACCCTCTCGCAGCGCAAGTTGGAGCAGGTGAAGGCCGGCGCCAAGCAGGGGGAGATCCAGGCGCAGGTCTACAAGGTGGAGAGCCTGGAGCGAAAGCTCGCCGGCGCAAAGCTCGCCCAAGATCAAAAGGTGAACAGCAAGCGCTCCACCATGTTGGAGGCGCGCACCGAGTCGAAGCGCTATGACAGCCTCTACACCAACGGCGGCGCCTCCCAGCTGGAGCGCGACCGCTACCGCACCCGCGCCCAGACCACCGAAGCCGACCTGGCCCAGGCCATCGAGACCCGCGCCGGCACAATCGCCTCCCTGAGCTCGGAGATCGCCAGCGAGAAGCAGAAACTCGAGCAGATCAAAGAGGTGCGCCCCGTCGATGTGGCGACGTCTGAGAGCGAACTGCGCAAGGCGATCGCCTCCCGCGACCGCGCCAAGCAGGAGCTGGCCTTCGCCACGGTGCAAGCCCCCCAGGACGGCCGCATCCTCAAGGTGGTGGTGCAACCCGGTGACAAGGTCGGCGATTCCGGCATCCTTGAGATGGCCGACACCAGCCGCATGGTGGTCACCGCCGAGGTGTATCAGAGCGACATCAAGGGGGTACGCCCCGGCCAGGGGGCCACGATCACCGCCGACGGCTTCGAGGGCAGCGCCCGGGCCACGGTGTATCAGATCCTTCCCCAGGTGCAGCGGCAGTCGATCTTTGCCGGCGAGGCGGGCGAGAACCAGGATCAACGGGTGTTCCAGGTGCGGCTGCGCATCGATCCCACCGATCTGAAGCAACGGCAGATCGGCGGCGCCTCCAATCTGCAGGTGAACGTGGTGTTCAATCCCCTCAGCCCCGAGGAGGCTGCCCTCAGCCCTGCTGCGGCGCCGCGCCCCAACGATGGACCTCACGCCGGATCCGGAGCGGGCGCGCCAGCGGCCCCCGCCACCCCCACCGGCCCCGGCGCACCGCCGAGGGCCATGCCAGGAAACAGCCAGCCGCCGAGGACCCCCTGATGCGGCGTGCCATCCAGAAACTGCTGCAGCGCACCCCGATCGCCTGGCTGCAGGTGAGCAACAACCCCACCAAGCTGCTGATCGGCATCGCCGGGGTGAGTTTCTCCAACCTGCTGATGTTCTTTCAGCTGGGCCTGCTGGACAGCCTCTACAACAGCCAGAAGAAACCGATCGAGAGGCTGCAGGCCGATCTGGTGATGGTGAGCTCGAAATACAGCAACCTGGGTTCGCTGCAGGATTTTCCACGCAGTCGCCTTTATCAGGTGCTCGGTGTGGGTGGGGTAGCGGCGGTCTCGCCCCTGCGGATCGCGCGGGGCACCTGGATCACGCCGGCCAGCCGCCAGTCGTTCGATGTCTATGTCTATGGCGTCAACCTCGACCAGCCCTCCCTGAGCTTCCCCGAAATCGAGGCCAACCGCAGCCAGCTGCAGGTGCTGCGCAATGCCCTGTTCGATCGCAACTCCAAAAAGCAATACGGCGATGTGATCAACACGCTCCGCCAGGGCCAGCCCTTTTCGGTGGAGGTCAACAACAAGCGCCTCAGGATCATCGACACCTTCGTGATGGGGGCCACCTTCGCGGCCGAAGCCAACCTGATCACCGCCGAAAACACCTTTCTCCATCTCTTCCCCAAGATCGATTCCAATTCCCTCCAGGTCGGCCTGATCCGCCTCAAGCCCGGCGCCTCTCCCCAGGCGGTGAAGGCCGCGATGGAGCCGATCCTCAGCGGCCGCAATGTGATGGTGCTCACCAAGCAGGAGCTGTCGGAGAAAGAAATTAACTACTGGAAGCGCAATTCCTCGGTGGGTTTCATCTTCTCGCTTGGGGTGCTGGTGGGATTCGTGGTTGGCAGCATCATCGTGTATCAGATTCTCTATGGCGATGTCATGAACTCCCTGCCCCAGTACGCCACGCTCAAGGCGATGGGCTACCGGGATCCCTTTGTGATTGGCATCGTGATCCAGCAGGCGGCGATCCTGGCACTGGTGGGCTTCATCCCCGGTGTGCTTCTTTCCAGCGCCCTTTATGTGCTGCTGGCCAATGTCACCAAGCTCACCGTGCTGATGACCCTCAACCGCGCCCTGCTGGTGCTGGCCCTCACCTTCGTGATGTGCGTGGGATCGGGCACCCTGGCCACCCGCAAGCTTGTGCAGCTCGATCCGGCCGACGTCTTCTGAGCCGCCCATGGATCCCCAGCCCCTGCCCACCACCGCTGCGCCGACTAACACCGCCGATCAACCGGTGATTTCGCTCCAGAACGTGAACCATTGGTTCGGTGGCGGCGGGGAGCGCAAGCACGCCCTCAAGGACATCACGCTCGACATCTACCCGGGTCAGATCGTGATCTGCACCGGCCCCTCCGGTTCGGGCAAAACCACTCTGCTCACCATGCTGGGCGGCCTGCGCTCCTGCCAGGACGGCAGCCTCAAGATCCTCGGCCAGGAGCTCAATGGCGCCAGCAAGGAGCAACTGGCCGACCTGCGTCTGAACGTGGGCTTCATCTTCCAAGCCCACAACCTGATGATGTTCCTCAATGCCCGCCGCAATGTGCGGCTTTCGCTGGAACTGCACGACCGCTTCTACAACCAGGACATGGATCAGCTCGCCACCGCCATGCTCGAGAAGGTGGGCCTCGGCGATCGGGTGGACACCATGCCCGCCAACCTCTCCGGTGGCCAGCGCCAGCGGGTGGCGATCGCCCGGGCCCTGGTGAGTCAGCCGAAGATCCTGCTGGGGGATGAGCCCACCGCCGCCCTCGATAAGGAATCGGGCCGCACCGTCGTGGAGCTGATGCAGCAGCTGGCCCGCGAGCAGAACACCACGATCATCATGGTCACCCACGACAACAAGATCCTCGATGTGGCCGATCGCATCATCATCGTCGATGACGGCCGCCTGGCCACGGCCGAGCAGGAGGCCGCCTTCGTGCAACGGATGCGCGATCCAGCCCACTGACATCCAGTCCAGTGAGCATCCAGC
>BJHE01000031.1:0-13604 GCA_014191755.1 Cyanobium sp. | reverse complement strand
GTGATCTGCGGATCAGATTGCGGTCTTTGGAGCTCTTAGCGGAGCCCTTTTTCATGACCTTTTTCTGTATTAAATCCAGGGTTTTGCCTGGATTCATGTCCGGCAAAGCCGGCCCTGCTGCCTGCAGGAGGCTCCATGGAAAAAAGGGAGACGGTGTCAACGCCTCCCCCGGAACCCTAGCCGCTCTCGTGTTGAGAACCCCACCACTGTTAGCCACCTCACTCCAACAACAGCGTGGTTGAAAGCACAACGGTTGTTTATCGAACTCACGTTGGAGCCAGATCAAACCGACCCGCCAGCTTGGTCCTTCACCTGCGGCTCCATCTGTTCGCTTGGTTCCGATGATTCCGACAGATCCAGGCCAGCGGCGGCCCACCGCAGCGCCCTGCCGGTCGCCTGCGGCCGTTGTCCTGATGCCCAGGGCAAACCCCCTAGGATCCAGCCAGCCAGGAGTTGCAGCGATGGCGGATCTGACTTCCGGCTCCGATCCGGGCCCCAGCTCCGGTGCCGATCCCCAGGGGCCGCCCGAGCCGACCGGCGGAGCTGTGCCTAAGCGATGGACCGGCCATCCCGAGCTCGGCGCCCCCGGCCCCAGCGCCTTCCCCAGCAATGTGTCCGAGCTGCTGACCCGGGCCCAGCTCGACAATGCCCGCGATGTATTCCGACTCGTCGAGACCCGCTCGGCCCTGAGCCCCTATCAGGAGCGAGAACTGGCGGTGAAAATCATCCAGAAGCTGGCCGCCTTTCACGAGGATGTGATCGATGGCCTCATCGCCGAGGAGAAATCGGAAAGCGTGGCGGCCTGGGCGATGGACCTCACCAGGATCCGGGTGGCGATCAGCCTGCTGGAGGCGGTCGAGCTCTCCGACGATTGATCCAGCCACTGATCCAGCCACGGATCCAGCCGGAGGCACAGGATTCGCTCCGGTGCCTCGCATCGCGGACCAACTAGCCAAGCAGCTGTCCGGAGACTCAGCAAGGCAAGCATGAAGCTTGGATGAAGGCGATGTCCCCGCGGCGGCTCCGGTTGATTCATTCGGGGTCCATGCTGCGCGCCTCGTGGGCCAGGTTCACATTGATGATCGCCGGCAGGAGCTGGGGGGGCGGGCTGCGTTCGCCGGGGCAACAGGGGGGTTGTGGGAGCAGGCACCGGTCCAAGCGCCGCCCCGATCGTGGAGGCCAGCGAGGGCATTGGTGATCTCCGGACACAGCCTTTTAGCCGCCATCCTGAGAAGGCCGCTTTGGGTTGGAGAGAGTTGGAGAGAATGATGTCGGGACGGGCGGGCCATCAGCCCTCAAGAGGGGCTTCTAGCCGCAGGGTCCTCAGCCCGCAGGATGTCCAGCAGCATCGCCGCCAGCCGCTCGCTGCTGCGCAGGGCACCCTCCACCCGGCCAAAGCCCACCCCGGCAACGTAGTCGCCGCAGAAGCCCACCCGGCTGCGACTACAGAGAAGCAGATCCTCCGGTAGCCCGGGTTCCCGCGGGAAGGCGGCACCCCAACGCATCAGCTGACGCTGCCCCCGAGCCACCAGGCCGGGCTCCAGCCAATCTGCTAGGGCGTCCTGCAGCGCCTCACTGAGGGCTGCGATCACCGCCGTCTCCTCCTCCTGCCTGGGCAACTGGCCGAGCTGGCGGGCGATCGAGGATCGGGATCCATACACGCTCAGATGCTCGGCAGCGAAGACCGCGCTGGAGTGGGCCGCCACGGCCACCCGTCCATCGGCCAGGGGCTGGATCGAAAGCCGCGAGAGCCGCCAGCGCTGTTCGGCGGCCGCATCGAAGCGCAGCAGCCGGAAAGGACACCGTCGCCAGACCTCGGCGTCGGCGCCCTCCGCCACGAGCAGCAGGTTGCTGCGGGCCTCCGAACGCAGGGAGGCGAGGGCCGCCAACACATGCTGCAGCTCAGGATCGTCGAGCGACTGGGCCGCCTCCTTCAGGGGCACGGTGTCCCAGGCCAGCAGCATCCGGGAGCGGGGGTGGGCCAGCAGGGTGCCCGCCAGCACCAGCCAGTCGGCCTCAGCCAGAAGCTGTCGCTCCCGGTCGAAAAGTTGCCAGCGTCCGCCCGGGGTCACCGCCAGATAGCAGACCAGAACGCCGTAGTGCGCTGCAACGCCCGATGCCGCCGCGGGACCGGCCTGGGCCAGGTCCAGCAGCCCAGCGCAGAGGCCGTCCATGCCGCCGGCCCCGCGATAAAGCGCCCCCTCACCGAGGGGATCGCGGCTGTCCTCGCTATGGAGACGCCCTGCAGCATCCAGGCGTGCCCGGGGTTCCATCCAGGGCTCGATCACCCCCCTGACCAGCAGCGGCTCCAGCAGGTCCGGGGCTAGGCCGCTGATGTTAAAGAGGGGTGCGCCATGGTCGATGCGCAGACCTGCATCCTGGCGCGAGCGGCGCGTGGCGGTCCGCCCCCCCGGACCGCGGCCGCTCTCCCAGAGGCTGATGGCACCGCTCCAACCTCCCCGGCACAGGGCGGCGATGAGCGCGCAGCCACCCACCCCCGCGCCCACCACGGCGATGGAGGCTGGTGGACATTGGGCCATCGGGAAGCCGCGCTATTGATCGCCCTTCAAGGATGCAGGATCCCACCCGGTTCGCACATGCTCCTGAAGGCGGGTCGCGCCCTGAGCTGCCAACCGAATGGATCGGGCCGCGGTGACTGGCCCCAGGCCAGTTCTGCTTAGGCTTAGGCCTCGCCGCCAGCTAGCAGGCCTTACGCCGATGCCCGACTCGCCCGACGCCGACCGCCTCCGCCACGAGATGCTCGCGGAGGAGCTGGAGGCGGCCCGGAGCAAACGGGACAGCTACCAGGCCCTGTTGAAGGATCTGCCGGAGGTGTTCGAGGGCAAATTCCGGGAACGGGTGCGGACGGTGCAGCAACGCAACGAACAACTGCTCGAGGAGGGCATGGCCCTGCGGGAGCAGATCCGTCGGGCGCTGCCGCAGGCCGGTGTCTCCGGGGGCGCCAGCCTGCCCTCGGCCCCCGAAACCGGCGCCGCCACCGATCGCGGCATGGATCCGCACAAGATCCGGGAGGATGCCCCAAGACCCACAGGTGCTGCTGGGGTGCAGGGGCTGAGAGCTGTGGCGGAAAGCCTGCGGAGCACCGGGATGACCGGGGCTCTGGCCGCCGGCCTGGCCCTTGGACTGGGCGGTCTGCTGCTGGCCACCCAGCCCTGGCGCTCTGGCGGAGGTTCCAGGCCGACCGATCGACCAGCGTCCCCCAGCATGACGACGCCCTCCGCTCAGGTGCCGGCATCAACCCCGAACCCCGCCACCCAGACCGGCCCACCCCCAGTGGGCGCGCCTTCGATCAGCCTGCGCACCACCGGACCCAGCTGGCTGGAGGTGCGCAGCACCGATGGGGTGCTGCTCTTCTCCGGCGAGCTCAACGGCCAGCGGAACTTCCCGCTCCGGAGCGGCCTGATGATCCGCTCGGGCCGGGCCGATCTGGTTTACCTGCAAGTGAACGGCCAACCGGAGCGGAAACTCGGCTCGGTCGACTTTCTCGACTGGGCCCCCTTCCGCCCAGCCTCCCCCGCCAAGCCGGGGGCGAGCCGTCAACCCTGATCGGTCGGAGGATCGGAACCCTCCCGCGGGGGCGCTGAGGATCCAGCCACGCCTCCAGCCAGCAGCCACGCCAGGACCAGCAACAGCCCCCAGCCCAGCCAGGAGAGGTTGAACAGCGGATGTAGCACGGCTGTCAGCGGCTCCACCAGCCAATGGCTCAGGGCAACGGTGAGCACCACCACCACCACCACCAGCATCAGCATGGAGTCACACCTCCGCCCGGAGCCGGTAGAGCCGCCCGGTCGTTACCGATGGGCCCGGGCCGCAGCACCTGCCAGGGATCCAGCGCCGAATCGGCTGGTTCGCGCCAGGCCAGCACCCGACTAGGGGCTCCAGATCCCTGCGGCCAGGGCAGCGGAGCGAGCCGGGCGAGCCCGGGAAAGGCCGCGGCTGCCTGATCCGCGTCAGTGGCCGGCAAGGCGCCGGAGCGGTTGGCACTGGTGGTAGCCAGCGGACCGCTGTGACGGAGCAGTTCGCAGGCCAGGGGCGCGGCCGGAACCCGCAGACCGAGGCTGGCGCCCCCCGGGTTGAGCACCTCCACCAGCGGTCCGGCGATCGGCAGCACCAGAGTTGTGGCGCCAGGCCAGCAACGGTGGGCTTGGTCCAGCCATTCGGAACGCCAGGGAACCCCGAGCAGCCCCACCAATTGCTCTAGGTCGGCGCCCATCAGGATCAGCGGTTTGTCCGGGGGGCGGCACTTCAGGCGCCAGAGCAGAGGGGCAACGGAAGGGGTACAGGCCAGGGCCGGCAGGGTATCGGTGGGGAAGAGCACCGCCTCCCCCGCCGCCAGCTGCGCCGCAAGGGCGTCTGCATCGAGCACCCAACTCATCGGGTTCCCCCGCCACTGCGCCGACGACCACTGGCAAAACGCCGCACTCCCTCGAGATCACGGTGGGCCTGCACCTCTTCCATCCCGGCCATCTCCAGCAGAAGCCCCACGCTCTGGCTCTGGTCGTGGTGGTGCTCGAGCAGCAGCACGCCCCCCGGTGCCAGGGCCTGGGCCGCTCCGGCACAGATGGTGCGCAGGGCCACCAGCCCATCGGATCCACCATCGAGGGCGCGGCGGGGTTCGTGATCACGCACCACGGGTTCAAGGGCTTCCACGGTGATGCTGGGAATGTAGGGAGGGTTGGCCACCACCAGGTCCAGCTCTCCCCACCAGGGCTTCAGGGCTTCCCACCAATCGGAGCGCATCAGGGTGAAGCGCTCCTCCACTCCGGCTGCGGCTCGGTTGAGGGCCGCGAAGGTCAATGCCTCATCACTGGCATCCACCGCCAGGCCCCGGCCAGCCGGCAGAGCCCTGGCCAGCGCCACCGCCAGGGCGCCACAGCCGGTGCCGAGGTCGGCCCAAAGCAGCCCAACCCCACCTGAGGTCTGCGGGGCCAGGGCCAGGGCCAGATCGACCAACAGCTCGGTTTCCTGCCGGGGAATCAGCACGCCGGGTCCCACCTGCAGCTCCAGATCCCTCCAGGGACAACGGCCCACCAGGTACTGCAGGGGTTCAGCCGTGCGGCGGTGTTGCCGCCAGAGCTCCTCGAGCCGGGCCAGGGGCTGGAGCAACCACACCATCCGGTGCGGATGCAGATGCAGGGCCTGTAGCTCGGGCCAGCGGAGGCCACCGCCCAGATCCAGGAGCCAGTCGAGATCGGCTCTAGCCCCCCCGGTGCTGGCCAAGAGCTCCCGGCGCCAGGCCAGCAGATCGGAAGACGGCAACGCCGCGCAGTCCCCGCCCGTTGAACCTTCCATCCCCTCAGGCTAAAGGCAGTTGCAGCCCCTTCAGCATCAGCAGCGCTGCCAGCGCAGGCCGGGCTGCGCGCGCAGCATGCCCTCCCATTCCAGCTGGAACAACGCGACCGCCAGCTCGCTGGCGGGGCGCCCCAGCTGGAGGCTGATCTGCTCAAGGGAAGCTCCCTCCCCCACCGCCGCCAGCAAGCGCTCCTGCTCGGAGCCGGCCGGATCCGCCGAGGGACGGCTCGATGCGGCGGCGGCGCCGGAGCTGGGGGCGAGGGGACCCGGCCCCAGAAAAGCCACCAGATCCTCTGGCGCCAGCAGCGGGGTGGCTCCCTGGCAGAGCAGTCGATTGCTGCCTAGAGCCGCATGGCGCCCGGCATCACCCGGCACCACCCAGAGGGGCAGGCCCTGCTCCCAGGCATAGGCGGCGGATTGGAGTGCGCCACTATCCGGCGGGCACTCCACCACCACCACCGCCGCAGCCAGCGCCACCAGCAACCGGTTGCGTCCGGCGAAGTTGCCACGGTGAACCTGAGCCCCTGGGGGCTGTTCACTCAACAGCAATCCACGATGGCCCACCGCCCGCTGCAGATGACCGTGGTGCTGGGGATACACCCGCTCCAGCGGGGTGCCCAGCACCCCAACCGGGGCGCCATCCCCGGCCAGGCAACCTCCATGGACGGCCCCATCGATCCCCTCCGCTAGTCCACTCACCACCGGCCAGCCGGCCTGGGCGAGGGTCAGCCCGAGGGCCCGGGCCATGGCCAGCCCGTGGGGTGAGGGCCGGCGGGTGCCGACCACCGCCACCGCCCGTCGTCGCGCCAGCAGGCTCCAGAGGGTGCCCCGGCCCTGCCACCAGAGCCCCAAAGGCGGCCGCTCCAAGGCGCTGATGGCCGCTGGCCAGCGGCCATCCCCAGGCAACAGCACTCGCCGATCCACCCGGGGATCCCTCAGCAGGCGAGCCAGGGGATCCACCCCCCAATGCCCCCGGAACCGCTCCACCACCGGCACCAGGCCGGCGTGCCAGCCCGGAAGCCGCGCGAATCCAGCTGAGGGAAGCCGCCAGGCCGCGGCCAACCCCCCGCAGCCCCGCTCCAGGGACCGGAGCCGAACCCATCCCAACCCCGGGCATCGGCTCCACAACAACCACCAAAGGCGCTGATCCCGTTGCCAGGGAACCGATCCGAAGGTGAACGCACCACCAGCAGCGGCCCCCAAGGGAAGCCCGCGGGAGCCGTCAGCCCCGACTCCCGCATCCCCCGCCGGCAGGGGCATCCGGCCCGGACTACCGCCGGACGCAGAAAAACGGCCCATCAGCAGATCCCCCATGAACAACCCCCATCAGCAGAGACCCAGCAGCTGAGTCCAATCAGCAGCAAGCAATCAGCAGAGACCCCGCAGCAGAGCCCCGCAGGAGGGGTGGACGCCCCCGCTATCAATACATATGTATTATTGCACAGGTCCGGCCACCAGGGCGGTCACCGCCCGCTCCAGGTCCTCCGGCAGCCGGCGCAGCAGCCGGGGCGGCCGCCCCGGACCCTCCATCGCCACCGCCACCAGCTCCACCCGAGCCTCGGCGGCCACCCCGCCGGAGCCATCGAGCAGCAGGCTCCGCCAGGGAAGCTTCACCCCCCGCCGGGGCAGCGCCTGGCTGCGGATCTCCACCCGGTCGCCATGGCGCAGGGCCTGGCGGTAGTCGATCGCCAGCGACACCACCGGCAGCTCCAGCCCCCGGGCCGCCAGATCGCTGTAGGCCAGGCCCACCGCCGCTAGGGCCTCCACCCGGGCCTCCTCCAGCCAGGCCACATAGGCGCCGTGCCACATCACCCCGGCATGGTCGGTGTGCTGGGGCAGCACCCGACGCCGCAGGGACCAGCCCCTGCTCAGGACAAAATCCAAGTCCGTCGCCGATCCCGGCGCGTTTTCAGGCGTGGGAGTTGCTGGGGAGGCTGGCATGGTTCAGGAGGACACCGGTGGGAAAACGCAAGCCGGCGTGGGGCCGCACGCGGGGAGAAGCGTGGTGGACACGAAGTGGGGACCCGCAAGACCCTTGGCCAGGCTGCATCAAGCTCTTCACAGGGATCGTGGGATCGCTGGAAATCGGCCATAGGCTGACCCCGGCCGCCCGATCAATCCGTGTTCCGCAACCTTCTGATCGCCAATTCCGGCAAGGGTCATGTGGAGGAGATGGTGCGCACGCTGCGCGCCATTCCCCCCTGCCGCCAGGCCCGCATCAACCTCCTGCACGTGATGAACGAGCAGGGCGCCGACGATCTCCGCAGCCACCGCGAACAGGCCGAAGCCCTGGTGGCCGATGCCTTGGCGCGGATGGACCTTGAGCCCGCTGAAGTGAACACGATCGTGCGGGAGGGCGACACCAAGCAGACCGTGCTCAAGGTGGCCGATGAGCTTGATGCCGATCTGATCGTGATGGGCTCCCGCGGCCTCGGGCGGCTCCAGTCGATCCTGGCCAACAGCGCCAGCCAGTACGTGTTCCAGCTCTCCACCCGCCCGATGCTGCTGGTGCGCGACGACCTCTACATCCGCGCGATCAACCGGGTGCTGGTGACCGTGGATGGCACCGGTGTAGGGGACGACGCGATCCGCCTGGCCTGCGAACTGGTGGCCTCAATCCCTGGGGGCAGCCTCACAGGAGTGCATGTCACCCGCCAGGACATCACCCCTTCCCGGGGCGGGCGCAGCCCAGCTGACGAAGTGCTTGACAAGGCGGTACAGCGGGCGCGCAGCTTCGGTGTCACGATGCAACCGATTCATCGCACCGGAAACATCGGCCGCACGGTGTGCGACATCTCCGAGGAGATCAAAGCGGATCTGGTGGTGATCGCCTCCCAAGACCGACGTCCCTTGGTGGCGAAGGCCTTGGTGGACCTGGACCGGTTGCTGGGAAGCTCTGTCAGCGATTACATCCGGGTCCACGCCCCGGCCCCGGTGCTGCTGGTGAGAGAGCCGGAAGGCCGGCGTTGAGTTAGGCCCCCAGGAAGCACCATGGGGAACCGGGAAAGCTCCGGTTCCCGGCTGGGGTGTCTGTCGGCGGGCATCGAACAGAGACGCGGCCCCTCAGCCTCCTTGACGGCTGCTGGTCTGGATGTAGAGAACGATCAGGAACACGGCCGGAACCAGAATGAACAGCAGGCTGGCGACAAAGCCGAGATCGTTGGTTTCCATGGCGACGAGTGGGTCGGACTGCGGAGTTCCGCTGGGACCGTATCACCGCTGCTAGGGGGCTTGATCGCCAACTTAATCGCTCGTTGCGGATGCGATGTCGCTCCCCGCAACCTCCCGGGTAGCTCCAGGCTCGTTCTCGTCTGGGGAAGAATCCGCCTCGGCTGCCGGGGGCTCGGGCCAGGCGGTAGGTCCCGGCGGCAGGGGGCGGGCCAGGGCTCCCGCCAGCAGGGGGGCCAGGCCGGCCTCGCCGGCCTGGGGGCGGGTCACCACCAGCACGGAATGCTCCACCAGGGCCTGGCAGGCCAGCCGCCAGGTCTGGGGTCGTCGGATCAGCTTTCGCTCCTCCACCCCGGTTCGAGGGCTCAGGGCCACCGCAGATCCGGCCGGCACCACGTCCACAAAGCAGGTGATGCACTGGCCGCAGCCACCGCAGTTCCCCAGCTTTCCCTTGAGGCCATAGAGCTCGATGCCCTCACGCAAGGCCACCTCCCGCAGGTTCTCGCCGGGGTAGCACTCCACATCGCGGCCTTCACGCACAAACCGGATCACAGGCATGGAAACAACCGCGCAGAAACTCCCATCTTGGAATCCCGCAGTTGCGGTCCGTAACCAGCGCCCCCGTGAAGCCGGTGGCAACACCTACGATCTCCACCACACCCAGACCTGACCCCAATGGGATTGCCCTGGTACAGGGTGCACACAGTCGTCATCAACGACCCGGGCCGCTTGCTCGCTGTGCACCTCATGCATACCGCTCTGGTAGCCGGCTGGGCCGGCTCCATGGCGCTCTATGAGCTCGCCATCTTCGACCCCTCCGACCCTGTCCTCAACCCAATGTGGCGGCAGGGCATGTTCGTGATGCCCTTTATGGCGCGCCTCGGCGTGACCGGCAGCTGGAGCGGCTGGAGCATCACCGGTGAAACCGGGGTGGACCCTGGTTTTTGGAGCTTCGAAGGCGTAGCCGCAGCCCACATCATCTTCAGCGGTCTCCTCTTCCTCGCGGCCATCTGGCACTGGACCTACTGGGATCTCGAGATCTGGCAGGACCCACGCACCGGTGAACCAGCCCTCGACCTGCCCAAGATTTTCGGCATCCACCTGCTGCTCGCAGGCCTCGGCTGCTTCAGCTTCGGAGCCTTCCATCTCACCGGCGTGTTCGGTCCGGGCATGTGGGTCTCAGACCCCTACGGAGTCTCCGGCCATCTTGAGAAAGTTCAACCGTCCTGGGGACCTGAGGGCTTCAATCCCTTCAATCCCGGTGGCATCGTGGCCCACCACATCGCCGCCGGCATCGTGGGGATCATCGCGGGCATCTTCCACATCACCACCCGGCCGCCCGAACGCCTCTACAAGGCCCTGCGGATGGGAAACATTGAAACCGTTCTTGCCAGTGCGATTGCGGCCGTGTTCTTCGCCGCCTTCGTGGTGGCCGGCACAATGTGGTATGGCGCCGCAGCCACGCCCATTGAGCTGTTCGGCCCCACCCGCTACCAATGGGACCAGAGCTATTTCAAGACCGAGATCAACCGTCGCGTTCAGACCGCCATCGACAATGGCGCCACCCGCGAGCAGGCCTGGGCCAGCATCCCTGAGAAACTGGCCTTCTACGACTACGTCGGCAACAGTCCCGCCAAGGGGGGGTTGTTCCGGGTCGGCCCGATGGTGAACGGTGATGGCCTGCCAACCGGCTGGCTGGGTCACATCAGCTTCACCGATAAGGAAGGCCGCGAGCTCGA
Source organism: Cyanobium sp. (assembly GCA_014191755.1). Taxonomy (GTDB): domain Bacteria; phylum Cyanobacteriota; class Cyanobacteriia; order PCC-6307; family Cyanobiaceae; genus Cyanobium. The sequence goes on along the minus strand of BJHE01000031.1, from coordinate 3,384 downwards.
GGTGCGGCGTCTGCCCAACTTCTTCGAGAACTTCCCGGTGATTCTCCAGGATCAAACCGGTGTGGTGCGCGCCGACATCCCCTTCCGCCGAGCTGAAGCGAAGTACGCCTTCGAGCAGCAGGGCGTCAAGGCCACCGTCTACGGCGGTGCCCTCAACGGTCAGACCTTCACCGATCCCGCCGACGTGAAGCGTCTGGCCCGCAAGGCCCAGCTTGGTGAGGCCTTTGAATTTGATCGCGAGAAGTACCACTCCGACGGCACCTTCCGCAGTTCGCCCCGTGGCTGGTTCACTTTCGGCCACGCCACCTTCGCCCTGCTCTTCTTCTTCGGCCACATTTGGCACGGTGCTCGCACCCTCTACCGCGATGTGTTCGCCGGTATCGATCCCGATCTGGGCGAACAGGTCGAATTCGGTCTGTTCCAGAAGCTGGGCGACCGCTCCACCCGCCGTCTGCCCGAGGGTTACGTGCCCCCGGCAGGCTCCACCCTCAGCTGAGGCCAGGCTCCGGCCCGCTTTCGCTCACCACCGGTCCTTGCCCTCCCCTACCGAGAACTCCCCATGGAGAGCTTCGCCTACATCCTGATTCTGGCTCTGGCCATTTCGACCCTGTTCTTCGCCATCGCCTTCCGCGATCCCCCGAAGATCGGCAAGTGAACGATCGGATCCAACGCCATCTCAGCCCCTGCTTAGCAGGGGCTTTTTTTCTGATGGTGCAGCCGATCCGGCGAACCTCCCTTCTCAAGCCGGAAATCAATGTCTACACTCGGACGACAAGCCTGAGAGTCGGGCATGCAATGCCCCTCCTGCCAACACACCGATAGCCGGGTGCTTGAATCCCGCGCCGCTGATTCTGGGCGGAGCGTGAGGAGAAGGCGCGAATGCCTTAACTGCGATTTTCGCTTCACCACCTACGAACGGGTCGAAACCGTGCCCATCACGGTGATGAAGCGCAATGGCTGCCGAGAAACCTTCAATCGCTCCAAACTGCTGCACGGCCTGCTGAGGGCCTGTGAGAAGACCGGCCTTGAGCCTGCCCGACTGGAGGGGGTGGTGGATGAGATCGAAGTCGCCCTTCAGCAGCGCAGCAGCCGCGAGGTGAGCAGCAACGAGATCGGTGAACTGGTGCTTGAGCAGCTGCGGGGCATGAGCGAGGTGGCCTACGTGCGTTTCGCATCTGTTTATCGGCAGTTCCGCAGCGTGAGTGATTTCGTGGCCACCCTCGAGGGACTAGGAGGCAGCGACGCGCCCGGCTTCAGCGGCAAGGAGCATTTGGCTGTGGTGGTCTGAAAGCCATCTGGAGGTTTTGGGGCCTACGCCTGGGTAGAGTGTGAGGTCGCGAACGCGCTGCTGGCGGGCAGCCGTGGCGCTTTCTTTCGCACTGCCTGCGGCAGACCGCCATTGCTCCATGACCGTGACCCCCACCAGCACTACCTCCGACGTCGGCGTTCTGGACGCTGAAGCCGCTCTCAACGAGGCTGAAGCCGATTTCGATCTGGAGATTCCGGAGGAAGTTCCCTCCGCCGATGCCTCCAGCAGCCGGGGCGCCGGTCGTGATAGTGAAGGCGTGGGCTTCACCCTCGAAGACTTCGCCTCGCTGCTGAGCAAGTACGACTACAACTTCAAGCCTGGCGACGTCGTCAACGGCACCGTGTTCGCGCTCGAATCCAAAGGCGCGATGATCGACATCGGCGCCAAGACCGCCGCCTTCATGCCCCTCCAGGAGGTGTCGATCAACCGGGTCGAGCACCTTTCCGATGTGCTTGAGCCCGGCGAGGTGCGCGAATTCTTCATCCTCAGCGAAGAAAACGAAGACGGCCAACTCACCCTCTCGATCCGCCGCATCGAATACCAGCGAGCCTGGGAACGAGTCAGGCAGCTCCAGAAGGAAGACGCCACCATCTATAGCGAGGTGTTCGCCACCAACCGCGGCGGCGCCTTGGTGCGGGTGGAAGGACTGCGGGGCTTCATCCCGGGCAGCCACATCAGCACCCGCAAGGCCAAGGAGGAGCTGGTGGCCGACTTCCTCCCCCTCAAGTTCCTGGAAGTGGACGAGGAGCGCAACCGCCTGGTGCTCAGCCATCGCCGCGCCCTGGTCGAACGGAAGATGAACCGCCTCGAGGTGGGCGAAGTGGTGCTCGGAACCGTCCGAGGCATCAAGCCTTATGGCGCCTTCATCGATATCGGCGGTGTGAGCGGCCTGCTGCACATCTCGGAGATCAGCCACGAGCACATCGAGACCCCCCACACGGTGCTCAATGTGAACGACCAGATGAAGGTGATGATCATCGACCTCGACGCCGAGCGTGGCCGCATCTCCCTTTCCACCAAGGCCCTCGAGCCGGAGCCGGGCGACATGCTCAGCGATCCCCAGAAGGTGTTCGACAAGGCCGAGGAGATGGCCGCCCGCTACAAGCAGATGCTGCTTGAGCAGGCCGAGGAAGGCGAACCTCTGGGTGTGACCCTCGACTGAATCCCGGCGGCATTCCCCTCTCCATCCCCGTTCCCTTCACCCGGCGGCCCTGGCTGCCGGGTTTTTCCTGGCCATGGCCCACCTGCTGCTGCGCGGCGTCCCCCTCGGCCCTCCCTCCGGGGGCATCTCCAGCATCGATGCCGTCCTCTTCGACAAGGACGGCACCCTCAGCCACAGTGAGGCCATGCTCCAGGCCCTGGCGGCGGCCCGGGTGGACTGCGCTCTGGTCCTGGCCGACCTGGAGGCCCACTCACCCGAGCGGCATCGCGAACTCAGAGATCTGCTGGAGCGAGCCTTCGGCCTCCGCGCTAGCGGCATCCATCCTGGTGGCATCACCGCGGTTGCGGCCCGGGACCACAACCTGATCGCCACGGCCACGGCTCTCGCCCAGGTGGGCCTCAGCTGGCCCGATTCCCTCGCCATCGCCGAGGACACCTTCCGCCAGACCGATCGCCTTCATGGCGCCGGAGGCGCAAGCCCTCCCCGCCCCACCGCAGGGCTCCCCGCCCTGCTGGATCGCCTCCAGCGCGCCAACCTGAGATGCGCCGTGATCAGCAATGACCATGAGGAGGGTATCCGGGGCTTTCTCCAGCGCCACGACCTGGAACACCGCTTCGAGCAGGCCCTTTGGAGCGCCGAGCACCACCCCCGCAAACCCGCCGCCGGGGCGGTTCATGGTCTCTGCGCCGACCTGGGGGTGCAGCCCGAACGCTGCGCCCTGATCGGCGACGCCGACAGCGATCTGCGCATGGCCCGCGCCGCCGGTGTGCCGGTGGTGATCGGCTATCGCGCCGGCTGGGAGCAGCCCCCCGAGTTGGAACCCGGCTGGCCTGAGCTGCACCACTGGGATGAGCTCGAAGCTGCGGCGGATTGAGCGGGAGGCAATGGTGCGGCGACAGCTCCCGTTCCGCCC
>BJHE01000030.1:26051-27884 GCA_014191755.1 Cyanobium sp. | reverse complement strand
AGCCTCCACGCCATTCCGGCGCGCTGTGGCGACCAGGGAACCCGGACCACCGGGACAATCCAGGATCCGGGCTCCCCTCCAGTCGGCCAGATCCAGGTCAAAGAACTGGAGGGCATCGCTGCCGGTCCTGCCGAAGAACACCACCCTCGGAAGTTCCATGGCCATGGCGGTAGCGGTGGACAGCGCGCCTATTTTCAGTCCGCAGGCGTAGGCGGGGCTTGGTGGTGGTCGGCGGCGATCAGGAGCTCGGCGGGCCCAGGGAACTCCCCTCTGAGCCGTCACACGCTGATCAAGGCGTGGACGGCGGCGGGAAAGTGCTGCTCTGCGGCTACTACGGCGAGCACAACCTCGGCGACGATGCATTGCTGGAGGTGCTGCTCAGCCAGCTACCGCAGGGTTGGGAGCCTCTGGTCACCGCCCGCGATCAGGCGATGGTGCAGCGCCGCTTCGGGGTAGCCACAACCGATCGGCGCAGCCTCGCGGGGGTGCTGCGGGCCCTGGCTGGTTGCGATGCGTTGGTGCTCGGTGGTGGCAGCCTGCTTCAGGATTCCACCAGCTTCAAGAGCCTGCTGTATTACGCCGCCCTGATCGGTGCCGCCCGGCTCCAGGGCAAGCGGGTGTGCCTATGGGGGCAGGGCCTGGGGCCGCTGCATCGACGCCGCAGCCGCCTGCTGGTGCGGAGCCTGTTGCCGCTGGCCAACGCGATCAGCTGGCGGGATCCGGCTTCGGCCAGCCTGGCGGCCGATTGGGGCATCGAGGCTCCGGTGGGCAGCGACCCGGTCTGGGGCCTGGCGCCGCGAGCCTGGCAGGGGAGGGGCGGGCCGATCGTGCTCTGCTGGCGGCCTGTGGCTCAGTTGCAGGGCACGGCCTGGACTCCCTATCTCAAGGCCCTCGATCAGTTGGCGGCGAGCGCAGACCGGGCGGTGCTCTGGTTGCCCTTTCACCAGGACCAGGATCAGGGGCTGCTGGGGGCCCTGAACGCCGAGGGACTGGTGCCCACGCGCCTGATGGAGCGAAGCCACGAGCTGACGGTGGACGACCCAGCCGCCGCCTTAGAGCAGTTCGCCGGAGCTTCCCTGGTGCTGGCGATGCGCCTCCATGGCTTGATCCTGGCGGCGCTCGCCGGTGCGCCCTGCGCCGCCCTCAGCTACGACCCGAAGGTTGCCGCTGCCGCCAAAGCCATCGGCTGCCCCCTCCAGGTGCTGGGCGAAGGCGCGAATCCAAGCCTCGCAGCGCTCTGGGAGTCCACGCTCGATCGTCCACCGCTCAGCGAGCGGGTGGCGTGGCTCCGGAGTGAGGCCCTGACCCACCAGCACCTGCTGCGCAGGCTCCTGAGCCCTGAGGGGTGAGCGCTGCTCATGGTCGGCTTCAGCGATTCAGCAGGGCCGAGTCGATGCGTTGGCCCCGGTCATCCCAGCCGGTCACCTGGAGGGTTGTGGCGGTGGCGCTGAGTTCCGCGAAGCTGTGGCGGCTGAGGGCCCGGGCGCTGTGGTCGGCGGGCACCACGGCCCGCAGCGCAGCTCCAGCACCGCCCACCTGCAGATAGGTGGTTCCGTCGATCACGCGACTGCGTTCGTAGTGGTGTTCGTGACCGTTGATGTAGAGCTGAACCCCGTGCTGGCGGAACAGCGGGGTGAGCCTTGCGATGGCGGCTGGATCGTTGCCATAAAAGCCACTGCTGTAGATGGGGTGGTGACCCACCACCACTTTCCAGGGGGCGCTGCTGGCCGCCAGGACCCGCCGCAGCCAAGGCAGCTGGTGCTGCCAGCGGGCATTCATGTTGGTGTCGAGCATGAAGAACTCCACCGGGCCCCGCCGCAGGGTGTACCAGCG
>BJHE01000030.1:0-25465 GCA_014191755.1 Cyanobium sp. | reverse complement strand
CGGATCGATCAGGAAGGTGTGACGAAGGGAGTAGGGCGCCATCCACGATCCGTAACGGCGGCTCACTTCACCGGCTTGATCGGAGAGGAGCGGATAGGCCAGGCCTTCGCTGCCGCAGAAGGAGGCGTGGCTTTCGGCATCATCGGCACTGACCCCCACCACCGAGGCTCCCTTGGCCTGGAAGGCGCCCAGGTCCTTCTGGAAGCCTCGGGCTTCGAGGGTGCAGCCGCTGGTGAAATCGCGGGGATAGAAATACAGCACCAGCCAGCGGCCCTGGAAGGCGGCCAGGTTCAGGCGGCTGTCGATCGGCTTGCCCTGTTGATCGGGGGTCACACCGGCGAGATCAAAGTTGGGGGCGGCTTCGTTCAGCGCGGGCAGCACACCCCCGAGCGCCAGAGCGGAAGGAGCCCGGCCGAACAGGGTCGCCGGCAGCAAGAAGAAACCCTGGAGCAGGGATCGGCGGACCAGGGTGGAGGCCATAAAAAATGCGCCGGAAGCCGGCGTATTTTGGCGGATCAGTGGGCCCAGCAGGGGTGCCCTGGGGATCCTTTTGTGCCGTGGCCGTTGACTCAGATCTTGGCCAGGTTGATGCCTAGTTCCTTGGCGTAGGCGCCGAGGCCCTTTTTCTGGATGGTCTTGAGGGCACGGGTGGACACCCGCAGCTTCACAAAACGATTGCCCTCGGCCCACCAGAGGCGACGCTCCTGGAGATTCACCTGCTGGAGTTTCTTGGTGCGGACATGGGAATGGCTGACCGCCATGCCGTTGTTGGCACGCTTACCGGTGAGCTCACAGACGCGGGACATGGACGATCTACCGATCGGAAACAACTGGCCAGATGGCCTTGCGGTGAACTTAGCAAAAGGCCCTCCGGGGCTGAGGGAAGTGGCCCGGAGGGCAGGGGGGAGCCGCTGGCGCTGAACCCACGGCGGGCCGGCTGCTCAAGCGAGGCCGCGCTGGAGCAGCTGACCCATCAGCTCGGAGCTGCGCTGCTGGAAGCCAGCCAGCTGCTCGGGGGCCAGCCCCCCTACCGCCAGACGGGCCGTGTCGTGGAGATGGCGGCTGAGGCGCTCGGCCAGCTCCTGGCTCGGGGAGGCGCTAGCGGTGGCTCCAGGGGTGGTGATCACACCTCCGGCGCTGAGCTTCAGCAGCCCCTCCACCAAGGGGTGACGACGGTTCACCAACAGCACGTGGTGGTCGGGAAGGCCGGGGAGCCGCTGCTCCATCAGGGCTCCCATATCGTTGATGCGACGCATCTGCTCAGGTAGCAGGATCAGCGCCGCCGGGGCGTTCTCGCCCTTGAGCGCTTGAACCTGCACCGTGATCCGACCATCATCGAGGGCTCTGCCGAACAGCTCCCGCAATTTTTCTGAGCTGTCCTTGCCATCGGCATCCTGGATCTCGCCTTCGCTTTCCTGCAGGGAGGCGTCGAGTTCGGCATCCACCCGCTGGAATTTGAGTTCGTTGTGGCGCATCTCCAGCCAGGGGATGAACTGGGTGTCGATGAAGCTGTCCGCCATCAACACTTCCGCCCCCTGGCCAATCCAGAGCGCCAGGGCACCGGCCTGACCCGCCTCATCGGTGCAATAGAGCACCCGCTGGCCATGGTCCTGGCCCAGACGGCTCCGGTAGCCGGAGAGGGTGGTGTAGGTGCGCTCCCCGCTGGCGATCGGGTCCAGGGGCTTCGCCTGGCCTGATTCCCCTTCGCCCTCCTCGGTGCTGGCTTCCGACGGCGGCGCGGCGGGGGCGGTGGTGCCGAACAGCACTAGATCCGCCACCTGGTCGGCGAATTTGCCATCCTCCATGGCGCCAATCTTGATGAAAGGAGCTACGGCATCCCAGATCTCCGCGTAACGGGCTGGATCATCGCGATGCAGTTCCTTAAGACGGTCGCCCACCTTTTTGGCCACAAAACCGCCGATCGAACGCACGCGGCGATCGGTCTGGAGGGCCGAGCGGCTCACGTTGAGCGGGATATCGGGTGAATCGAGCACGCCCCGCAGGGGCAGCAGGTAGCGGGGCACCACCTCTTTGATCGAATCGCTCACGAACACCTGATTGCAATACAGGCGGATCTCCCCCTTTTCCCAGTCGGCGCGGGAACCCAGCTGGGGGAAATAGAGGATGCCCTGGAGGTTGTAGGGGTAATCGGTGTTGAGGTGAACCCAGAGCAGGGGATCACCCTGGAAGGGATAGAGATAACGATAGAGCTCGATGTAGTCGTTATCGGTTAGCTCTCGCGGGCTTTTGCGCCAGGGCGCTTCGCGTTTGTTCACCGTTTCCCCTTCCAGCTGCACCTCCACCGGCAGGAAGTCGCAGTAGGTGGTGATCAGGGTGCGGATCCTGGAGGGCTCGAGATACTCCAGTTCCTCCTCCATCAGGTGGAGGATGACATCGGTGCCAGGCTCGCTCCTTTCCGCGGCTTCCAGGCTGAAATTCGGGGAGCCATCGCAACTCCAGCGCACAGCCTCGCTCTCGCCCCTGGCACTGAGGCTCACCAGCTCCACCTGGGAAGCCACCATAAAGCTTGAATAGAAACCGAGGCCGAAGTGGCCGATGATCGCATCACTTTCCTGCTTGTACTTTTCCAGGAAGTCTTCGGCACTGGAGAAGGCCACCTGGTTGATGTAGCGCTTCACCTCATCAGCGTTCATGCCGATGCCGTTATCGGAGATCGTGAGGGTCTTCGCTTCGCGATCGATTCGGATCGCGATCACGCCCTCCGCACCCTCGCTGCAATCGCCAGCCATGGACGCCATGCGGCGCTTGCTGATCGCATCCACCCCATTACTCACCAACTCCCTGAGGAAGACTTCGTGGCCGCTGTAGACGGCCTTCTTGATGATGGGGAAGATGTTTTCGGTGTGAATCTGAATCCGGCCCTGTTCCAGCACCGTCATGGCAATAAGTGTCACTGGCGGCGAGGCTAGAAGTCCGAGCCCTCCTTGTTCAAGGCCGATCAGGGAGGGGTCTCCGAACCCGCAAGTCCAGGCGCGTGGTGCTGGCTGTGTTTCTCGGGAGTGGGGTCTCAGGCGCTGGTCTGAAGCTCCGGCTTTTCCTCTGGCAGGATCGCCCCCTCGACGGGACACACCTGCAGGCAAATGCCGCAATCGATGCAGGTGTCGAAATCGATCCAGTAGAAAGCCGTTCCCTTGCTGTTCGCCCCCTTGCCGGGGTGGATGCAAGCCACTGGACAGGCGTCAACGCAATCAGCCACCCCTTCGCACACGTTGGTGACAATCGTGTGGGCCATGCTGCGAATGAACTGCTGAAGCGGATCCTAGGTAGGCGCCAATCTCGGCGCTCCGCCCCAAACCGTTCCGTCAGGAGGTGACCCAGACGGTGCCGCGACAGCCCCGTTCCACTGCGATGATCTCAGCTTCCGCTTCGCTGTCGCAGCGGCTAAGGCAGAGTTCGGCCGCTTCTCCCCGTTGGTGGAGCCTGGCCTGGTGGCTCAAGGCCTGGGCAAGATCCACCCCCGGGGCTGCGGCCACCAGCCAGGCACCCTGCGGAGCCGCTGGTTCCCCCGCTTCCAGCAGCTCTCGGATCGCCTCGATGGCGAAGCCGAAGCCGGTGCCGGCCGCCTGGTCCAGGTTCGCGCCGAAGCGGCCCACCAAGGCGTCGTAGCGGCCGCCGCTGGCGATGGCAACCGGGGCATCGTGTCCCTGGCACACCAGCCGGAACACCAGCCCGTCGTAGAGGTCGAAATGGGGCTGAAAGCTCGGATCGAGCTGCAGGCGCACCCCCCGTGCCGCCGCCGCCGGAGCCACTGCGGTCAGGGTGTCGGCCAAGGTCTGGAGCAGGGGGATGGGCCCGAGCCATTGCTCCAGTTGGTAGAGCACTCGTTCGGGTTCACCTCGCAGGGCCAGGAGGGTGCGGAAGCTCTCCCGCTGCGGAGCCGGCAGGTTGAGTTGTTCCAGAGCCAGAGGATCGAAGCCGGTGAGCGCCCTGCGGATGGAACCACGCTGCTCCGCCGGCGCCTGGCTGAGCAGGGCGTCGAGGAGGCCATGGTGCCCCACCAGGAGGGTGGGGCGATGCGCTTCCTCCAGGCCCAGGGTGGCCACCGCTGCCAGGAGCAGCTGTAGCAACTCCGCGTCGGCCGCGGAGGACCCCTCCCCCAACAGCTCGACACCACTCTGGAGTTCCTCATGGATCCGCTGACCGCCGCCATCGCTGATGGAGGTGCGAAAGGTGGTGCCACTGGCCCAGAGACGCAGGGGCCTGGGGCGACCGCGCATGCGACTGCAGGCGGCCCTGGCGATCGGTGCGGTGAGCTCGGGCCGCAGGCCGAGGGGTTCATCCGCCGCCAGCCGCAGGATCTCGCCGCTGTTGATCGCTCCGCCGGCCTCGAGGGAGGTGAGCCGTTCGATCGTGGGCGGTGTCACCTCCTGGTAGCCCCAGAGGCGGTAGACCCCCGCCAGCAGTTCATTGATGCGGCGATTGCTCTCCACCGCGCCGGGCTGGAGATCCCGGGCGCCGGCAGCTGGTTGCAGAGCCATGGTGGGGAGAGGCAGGGCGGCGAAGTGGCGGTGTGATCCTATGGAGGGGCCGCATCGAGCTCGGCGGCGCCATAACTGCTGCCGCTCAAGGGGCTGCAGCGGGCCAGATCGGCCACCATTTCGGCATGCAGGCCCGGTGTGCAGGCCAGCACTCGGCCGCTCGTCAGCTCGAGGGGCGAGCCGTCGTAGCCGCTCACCAGGCCGCCTGCTTGCTCCACAAGCACCACGCCGGCGGCTAGATCCCAGGGGGAGAGCCCTCGCTCCCAATAGCCATCGAAGCGGCCCGCCGCCACATAGGCGAGGTCCACGGCCGCCGCACCGGCCCGCCTGACCCCATGGCTGCGGTGGGTGAACCAGGCAAATTCGGCGTAGTTGTTATCCAGCCGTTCGATGCGGTCGTAGGCAAAGCCGGTGGCCAGCAGGGCATCGGCCACGCGGCCGCAGCTGCTCACCTGGAGTCGTTCGTCGTTGCACCAGGCGCCATGGCCTGGGGCCGCCCAGAAGAACTGGTCGAGGGCCGGCAGGGCCAGAGCTCCGAGCAGGGGCCGGCCCCGCCAGGTGAGTCCCACGGAGGTGCCGAAGAAGGGGAAGCCGTGGGCGTAATTGGTGGTGCCATCCAGGGGGTCGACACACCACTCCAGATCGCCTTCCCCGGCCCGGCGGCCGCTCTCCTCGGCGTTCACCGCAATGCCGGGGGTCTCGGCCGCCAGGACCTGCAGCACAGCATCCTCGGCGGCATGGTCCGCTTCGGTCACCAGGTTGCCGGCCGCCCCCTTGGCGCGAATCTTCACCGCCTGGCCGAACAACTCCTTCAAAGGCACGGCGCCGGTCTGGGCGGCACGCTTCGCCACCGAGAGGAGCCTCTCCAGTTCCCCGGATGGCAGGTTGGCGTCCCGCAGCGCTGCGTCGGACTGACAGGGAAGGGCGGGTGTTGGCATGCTGCTCATTTCATTCCTCTTCGAGGGGCAGGCCCGGCCGCACGCGGCCGCGACCGAAATGGCGGCCGAACTGAAGCTCGTAGACCTCATCCTCATCTTGGGTCTCCAGCTCAAGCGGACCAATGGCGCGGGCCACGCAGAGAAGGCCGTAGCCCCGGCTCCTCAGCTCCCTGGACAAGCCAAGGGCTTCATGCTGATCGATGCTGCCGCTCAGCACCCGCACGGCACAGGCCGTGCAACAGCCATTGCGGCAGCTGAAGGGCAGCGGATCGCCCTGCTCCTCGAAACTGCGCAGGATGTAGGCCCCTTCAGGAACCTGGTGGCGTATCACCCGGCCTTCCTGGCGCCAGTGCACGGTGATGGTGTGGCTGGGGGGCGGGTTCGCTTCCATATGGTGATGACGGAGTCGTGACGGCAGAATCGTGGTGGCTGAATCTTGATGGCAGAGTCTTGATCCCTGAGGTGCGGGGCACGGGCTGCTAAGTTTGCACCTGCCCCATTTTGCCCCTGGAGAGGTGGCCGAGTGGTCGAAGGCGCAGCACTGGAAATGCTGTATAGGGGCAACTCTATCGAGGGTTCGAATCCCTCCCTCTCCGTATTCAAAAAGCCGGCCCTTGGGCCGGCTTTTTAATGACATTCTCCCTTCTCTGCGAATAACACAAAAAAATGCGCTGCCATGGAGATAAAGAGCAGTCTCCAGAGCAGCGCAGGAAGCTTGATCCGGAGATCAACCAAAGCGGCCGCTGACGTAATCCAGGGTGGCCTGCTGGCTGGGGGAGTTGAAGATTTTTTCAGTACGGTCGAATTCCACCAGGTATCCGACTTTGCCCGATCCGCCATCCACTGCTTCGGCATTATAAAATGCAGTCATGTCAGCAACTCGAACAGCCTGCTGCATGTTGTGGGTCACGATAACGATTGTATAGCTCCGCTTGAGCTCGTGCATCGTTTCCTCGACCTTGAGGGTAGAGATCGGATCGAGGGCGGAGCACGGTTCATCCATCAGGATCACCTCCGGCTCGGTGGCAATGGCGCGGGCGATGCAGAGGCGTTGCTGCTGGCCACCGGATAGGGCAAAGCCGCTTTCCTGGAGTTTGTCTTTGCATTCATCCCACACGGCCGCCTTGCGGAGGGAACGTTCCACCAGTTCGTCCATGTTGCCGCGATAACCATTGATGCGGGCACCGAAAGCGATATTTTCGTAGATGGTCTTGGGGAAGGGGTTGGGTTTCTGAAACACCATGCCAATCCGGCGGCGCACCTCAACCGGGTCAACGCGCTTGTCATAGAGATCCATTCCATCAAAGATGACCTTGCCCTTGAGGGTGCAGCCTGGAATCAGATCATTCATCCTGTTTAAGCCGCGCAGCACGGTGGACTTACCGCAGCCGGAAGGACCGATGAAAGCTGTAACTTTGCCGCGGGGAATGTCGACAAAGACATTGCGAACCGCCTCGAAGCTGCCATAAGAAATCGTCACATTCTGCAGCGACATGCAGGTGTCGGCTTGGGAGGTTTGATGGGTGGCGTTGCTGGAAGTCATGACGGTTTGGGGGATGGTTGGTAGTGGAAATTTTGAAATCCAGAGAATTTCAGAGCCTTGTCTTAAGTGCGATTTAAACGAGCGATCCAGCGGGCAAATAGATTAGCGGCAAGGATCATCGCAACCAACACAAAAGATGCCGCCCAAGCAAGTTGATTTTGGGGTGCATACGGCATAATGGCGAAGTTGTAAATCAACACCGACATACTGGCGATTGGATTGAAGATTCCTTCTGGCCAGAAGGGAGAAAACAGGGCTGTGAAGATCAGCGGTGCCGTTTCGCCCGCCGCCCTGGCGATCGCCAGCACTACCCCGGTGGCGATCGGGGTGAAGGCCGCGGGCAACACCACCTTCAGGATCGTGACCACCTGCGAGGCACCGACGCCAAAGGCACCCCAGCGAAGTTCCTGCGGGACAAGCTTGAGGCCTTCATCAGTGGTTTTGATCACGGTGGGCAGCATCAGCACCGAGAGGGCGATGCCGCCGGCCATGGCGCTATAGCTTTGGCCGAAGAAAATCCGGGTGGCCACGATCAAGCCGTACACAAAAACGCCACTGATGATCGAAGGAACCCCTGCCAGCACATCGTTGCAAAACCGAACCACCTGGGCGAACCAGCCGCTGCGGTTGTATTCGGAGAGGTAGATGCCGCCCCCAACTCCGATCGGGATGGCCAGGAGGGATGCGATCAGCGTGACCACCACGGTGCCGATCATGGCGTTGCCGATGCCGCCGCCGCTCATTCCTGGGGCCGGTGGGAGCTGGGTGAAAAGGCTTGGGGTGATCAGGCGCCCACCCTGGACCAACACATAGAGGAGCACCAGCACCAGGGGGAGCACCGCAATCGTGGCAAAAAGGCCGGCAATGGAGGTGCAGATGGCATTGAATAAGTTGCGACCGAGGCTCGGTTTAAAAAACAGTGTGCCCCGATCAAATAGGGAAGAAGCCGAGTGAGCTTGTGGAACTTGTGGAAATGGGGTCATGGGAGTTGGCTTGGCAACGGGTTACGGCGGAAGTGTCAGTAGCGGAGGCTGAGTTTACGCACGATCCATTGGGCCGCCACATTCACCAAAAAGGTGAGCAACATCAGGATCAGGCCGGCATACATCAGCGCCGAAACCTGGATGCCATCGGCTTCGCCGAACTGGTTGGCGAGCATCGAGGCGATCGTGTTGCCGGGAGCCAACAGGGAAACGTTGAAATTGAGCGCGTTGCCAATGATCATGGTCACGGCCATCGTCTCGCCCATGGCCCTCCCTAGAGCGAGCATCACGCCGCCGACGATCGCCGAGATGGCGGCCGGCAGGATGATGTTGAAGATCGCACCCCAGCGGGTGGTGCCAATGCCGTAGGCACCTTGGCGCAACTCGATCGGCACCTGGTTGAGGGCATCGCGTGCAATCGCCGTGATGATCGGCAGGATCATCACCACCAGAATCAGAATCGCCGGGGCCATGCCGGGACCCTGGGGCACGGTGTTGAACAATGGAGTCCAGCCGAGCAATTTGTGACTGAGGTTGAGCAGAGGCCGGATGGCCGGCTCCATCACGAAGATTGCCCATAGTCCCAGCACCACCGAGGGGATGGCGGCCAGCAACTCCACCATCAGACCGATCGCCTCGCGAAGGGAGCTGGGAATGATGTCTTCGGTGATGAAGATGGCCGTACCGATTCCGAGCGGCACGGCCAGCAACAAGGCAAGAAACGAACTGACCAGGGTGCCGTAGATGGCGGTGAAGGCCCCGTACTTCTCATTGACGGGATCCCAGGCCGAGCTGGTGAGGAAGGACGCGCCGAATTCGGCGATCGCCTCGCGGGCACCGCTGAACACCGTGATCAAGATGGCCAGCAAAACGGTTGCCACCAGGGCAGCCAGGCCCATGGTGAGGTTGCGGAAGCCCCCATCGAGCAGTTTCTCGGACATCGGCCGGCGTCTCAGGGTGTAGGCCCCGGCCAGAGACTCCGGCGTTGCTGTGGTGGTCGAGAGGCTGCTCATGCGCTACTGGCGCGGTGGATTTAGGCCGTTCCAAGGCGTCAAGCGCCCAAGAAACACCATTTGTTCACATTACGGAGAACCACGGGGTGCCTTGATTAAGTCGGGTTTAACGTCCTGCCAACGCCCGGTAGCGTGAGGGCGTATCCGGGAACCGGTCGCAGCCGGACCATCAGTCGAACATTCATGGGGCGCATCGTTGGCATCGACCTGGGCACCACCAACTCGGTGGTGGCCGTGCTCGAAGGCGGCCGCCCCCAGGTGATCGCCAATGCGGAGGGGGGGCGCACCACCCCCTCGGTGGTGGGCTTCAACCGCGACCAGGAGTTGCTGGTGGGCCAGCTGGGCCGCCGCCAGCTGGTGCTCAACCCGCGCAACACCTTCTCCAATCTCAAGCGCTTTGTGGGGAGGGCCTGGGACGAGCTCGATGAGGGCAGTCTCGGTGTGCCCTACAGCGTGCGGGCGAACGACCAGGGCAACGTGCGGGTGGTGTGCCCGGCAACCGAACGGGAATACGCTCCAGAGGAGCTCGTGGCCAGCATCCTGCGCAAGCTCGTGGACGACGCCTCCACCTATCTGGGGGAGCCGGTGGAGGCGGCGGTGATCACGGTGCCTGCCTACTTCAACGATGCCCAGCGCCAGGCCACCCGCGATGCCGGACGGTTGGCCGGGATCACGGTGGAGCGCATTCTCAATGAGCCCACGGCCGCCGCCCTGGCCTACGGCTTCGATCGCAGCACGGTGAAGCGGGTGCTGGTGTTCGACCTGGGCGGTGGCACCTTCGATGTTTCCGTGCTGCGCATCGCCAACGGCGTGTTCGATGTGAAGGCCACCAGCGGTGACACCCAGCTGGGCGGCAACGACTGGGACCGCCGCATCGTGGACTGGCTGGCCGATACCTTCCAGAAGGAACACGGCATCGACCTGCGCCGCGACCGTCAAGCGCTGCAGCGTCTCACCGAGGCGGCCGAGAAGGCCAAGATCGAACTTTCCGGTGTGCGCAGCACCCCGATCTCCCTGCCCTTCATCGCCACGGCGGAGGCGGGCCCCCTTCACATCGAGACCACCCTGGAGCGGTCGCGTTTTGAATCCTTCTGCCCCGATCTGCTCGACCGTTTGCTGCGGCCCGTGCAGGGGGCGCTGCGGGATTCGGGCCTGGCTGCCGATGCGATCGACGACGTGGTGCTGGTGGGCGGCAGCAGCCGCATGCCGATGGTTCAGGACATGGTCCGCACCCTGATCCCACGCGAACCCTGCCAGTCGGTGAATCCCGATGAGGTGGTGGCGATCGGGGCTGCCGTGCAGGCCGGCATCCTCACCGGCGAACTGCGCGACCTGATGCTCAACGATGTCACCCCCCTCTCCTTGGGTCTGGAGACGATCGGTGGGGTGATGAAGGTGTTGATTCCCCGCAACACTCCCATCCCGGTGCGCAAGAGCGATGTGTTCAGCACCTCCGAACCCAACCAGAACTCGGTGGAGATCCACGTGCTCCAGGGAGAGCGCCAGATGGCGGAGGGCAACAAGTCGCTCGGCCGCTTCCGCCTCTCCGGCATCCCGCCGGCGCCGCGCGGTGTGCCTCAGGTGCAGGTGTCCTTCGACATCGATGCCAATGGTCTGTTGCAAGTGGCCGCCACCGATCGCACCACGGGCCGCCAGCAGAGCGTTTCGATCCAGGGCGGCACCAACCTCAGCGAGGAGGAGATCAATCGACTGCTGCTGGAAGCCGAGCAGAAGGCGGCAGAGGATCGGCGCAAGCGCTCCGAGATCGACCGACGCAACCGGGCCCAGACCCTTGTGTCGCAAGCGGAACGGCGCCTGCGGGATGCGGCCCTCGAACTCGGCCCCTATGGGGCCGAACGGCAGCAGCGCTCGGTGGAACTTGCCCTGCGGGATGTTCAGGATCTGCTCCGCTCCGACGACACCGCCGAACTCGAACTGGCCGTGAGCCAACTGCAGGAAGCCCTGTTCGGGCTTAACCGCCGCCTCTTCAGCGAGCGTCGCGCTGAGGCGGGTCCGCTGCAGGGCATCAAGAACACGCTCGGCTCCCTGCGCGATGAATTGTTCGCCGACGACGACTGGGACGAGTGGGACAGGGACGGTCGCTCCGATCCTTGGGCCAGTTCGCCGCGACGCCCCGCGGCCGAGCGGGGAGAGGGCTATCCCTACGAAACGCGCTACGACTCCCGTTGGGACGCCCCAGCATCCCCCGCCTTCGGCCTTGGATCGGCTGGGGTCTCGGCCGGCCGTGACCGGCTCGATGGGCAGGCCCGCGGCGATTGGAGCGATGCCGGGTCGGCCTGGGACAACCCTGGATCCTTCCGCGAGATTCGTCGTGATCCGGTTTCCGGCCCTCCCACCGCCTGGCCGACGGGCGCTGACGACGAGCTTCAGCGCCCTCGTTATGGACCCGACCGCGACCGGCGGCCTTCGCCCTCACCCCAGCCGGAGCCGGACGATCCCTGGTCCAATGGTTGAGAGCCAGCGGGGCCTCGACTATTGGGGTGTTCTGGGCCTCGAGCCCGGGGCCGATGCCGCTGCCCTGAAGCGGGCTTTCCGCGATCAGGCCCGCCGCTGGCATCCGGATCTCAACGGCAGCGATCCGGTGGCGGAGGAACGCTTCAAGCAGGTGAACGAGGCCTATGCCGTGCTCTCCGATCCGCGCAAGCGCCGGGCCTGGGAGGAGGGCCTGGCCGCGGGGGGGGAGTCCGGGGCCGGGGATCCTTTCGCCAGCGGGTTTCCCGATTTCGAGGCTTATCTCGATCGCCTCTTCGGCCGGGTTCCCCCGGAGCAGGAGCATGACGATCCGCTGGCCTACCGCGACAACGCTGAAGCCGCAGCTGCCACGACGGAACCCCGGCAGGGCCGTTGGCGGGATTCGTTCGCAGCGGTCGGTCGGCGTGATGTGGCCGGTCGGGGTGATGTGGCTACCGCGCCGCCGCCGCCACCGCCGCCTGTGGTGGCGGCCACGGACGAGGAGACCGTTCTCAACCTCAGCCCCGAGCAGGCCCTAGAGGGTTCAAGGGTCGAACTGGAGCTGGCCGATGGCCTGATGGTGGAGGTGAGCACGCCGCCGCTGGCCGGTGATGGCTGGCGGCTGCGACTGGCCGGCGTGACCCAGGGAGGTGGCGACCACTTTCTGCAGCTGCGCGTGCGCACCGAGGAGGGGCTGCGGATCGATGGTCTGCGGGTGTTGTACCCCCTCGAACTGGCGCCGGCGGATGCGGTACTCGGTTGTCAGGTGGTGGTGCCCACCCTGGAGGGTCCGGTGCGGTTGCGGGTGCCGGCGGGCTCCTCCAGCGGCCGGCTGCTGCGCCTGCGAGGAAGGGGCCTGCGGGATGGTCAGCGCTGTGGTGATCAGCTCGTGGAGGTGCGCATTGTGGTGCCTACCGACCTGGATGAGGCCGAGCAGGCCCTGTACCGCCGGCTTCAGCAGCTGGCTCAGGAGCGGGAGGAAGGAGGTTCCGGGGCGGACCGGTGATGAGACACTGGGCCCAGACTTCGCCCTTCATCGTGCCCGAGACTCCTTCGCCCGTGAGGGTGCATGTGCTGCTCTTCGACGCTGGCAGCGACCAGGAGGGGATCCACTCGATCGAGTTGGGGGGGCGCACCGTGGTGCTGCTGTTCGAGGACCCTGATGACGCCGAGCGCTACGCCGGCCTGCTGGAGGCCCAGGATTTTCCCGTTCCCACCGTGGCGGTGCTCGATCGCGGGGAGATCGAGATCTTCTGCAACGAGGCCGGTTACGAGGCCCGCTTCGTGCCGGCCGGATTCCTGCCTCGCAGCGATGAGGAGCGCATGCTGATCGCCCCGCCCGAGCGCAACATGGATGTGAGCCAGTGGAAGGAGCAGCACGCCGCCACCGGCGGTGCCAGCGCTGGAGAGGAGATCGAATCTGAAATCACCGATCCCGAGCTGGAGGCCTTCCGGCGCAGCCTGGAGGGTCTGCTGTGAGCGCCACGCCCCAGGCCTTCGACCGCGGCCATCTGCTCACCGAACAACCCAATCCCGCCAGCGAGGCCCTCGACGAACTCGACACCGACGAACTCGTGGCCCTGTTCTGTGAGAACGAACTCGAGACGCAGCAGGCCGTGGCGGCGGCGGCGGCGGCCCTCGCCGCGGCGATCGATGCGATCGCCCAGCGTCTGAGCTCCGGCGGGCGGCTCTTTTATCTCGGTGCCGGCACCTCCGGCCGGCTGGGGGTGCTGGATGCGGCCGAATGCCCACCCACCTTCTGCACACCGCCCGAACTGGTGCAGGGGGTGCTGGCCGGTGGAGCCCCCGCGCTGCTGAGAAGCTCTGAGGGCCTGGAGGATCTCTTTGATGCGGGCCCGGACGACCTGAAGGAGCGGGGTTTCGGTCCCGCCGATGCCTTAGTGGGCATCGCGGCGGGCGGCACCACTCCCTATGTGCTCGGAGGACTCAGCCATGCCCGCAGCATCGGAGCCCTAGCCATCGCCCTGGCCTGCGTGCCCGACGACCAAGCGCCGATGCCCTGCGACATCGACATTCGTCTGCTCACCGGCGCTGAGCTGCTCACCGGCTCCACCCGCCTCAAGGCAGGCACCGCCACCAAGATGGCCCTCAACATCCTCTCCACCGGGGTGATGGTGCGGTTGGGCAAGGTGTATGGCAACCGCATGGTGGATGTGGCCGTCACCAACAGCAAACTGGAGGATCGTGCCCTGCGCATCCTCCGCGACCTGGCCGGGGTGGAGCGGACTCGGGGGGGCGAACTGCTGAGCGAGGCCGGGGGGTCGGTGAAGCTGGCCCTGCTGATGGCCCTCGGCCGCCTCGATGCGCATCGAGCCGCCACCCACCTGGCCACCGCCGGTCCTTCGCTGCGGCAGGCGCTGGCGGCGCTGCCTCCTTCCTGAGGCGGAGGCGGGAGATCGCGGCGCGGCTCAGCCCTCCAGGCGCTGGGCAGGCACCACGATCCACAGCCGCCGTTCATTGCCACCCTTTTCGGCTGTGCCGGAACCGGTGTAGATGGCCACCAGGCCGTTGGGGCCGCGCTTGCTGAGCCCCGGTGCGTAGCCGTAGCGGGCGCCGTGGTTCGCCAGGCTGGCGGCGGAGCGCAGGCCGATCGCCTGGGCCGCCCGGCTGCTGGTGAGCGGGGTTGCATCGGCGAGGTTGGCCAGCTGGGCTGGGGTCACCCGTTCGCCGGGGATTGCCGATCGGGCCTCGGAACGCCCGGCCTTCAGCTGGCGCTGCCCAGGGAGGCTGCCGCCGTCGCGGCCGGCGCTGGTCTGAGCGGAACCGGCATCCCGTGGGGGGCGGTCCGGCCGTCCCGTGGGCGTTGGGCCCTCCCCAGCCACCTCGCGGACGCGGAGCCGCTCCTCGATCTGTTCGAGGCGCCGGAGAACCTCATGGAGAGTTCCCTCCCTGGCTGCGGCGTTGTCAGCCGCCTCTGCCGCCGGCCCCGACGCTGAATCCGATCCCACGGCTGTCGCCGATCCCACGGCTGAATCCGATCCCACGGCTGATGGCGGTGCCATGGCTAGCTCCGAGGCCATCGCTGGCGTCATGGCTGACGGCTCCTGGGCCGGGCTGGCCGGCTTTGGCTCGGATGGCTTCGGTCGCCGGAAGAACATCATCGTGAGGTTTCCCACAGGAAACACACCAATCAGTTCCCAACCCTGAGCGCCGTGGCCGTTGAGGAAGGTCTGCAGCTGGTGGGCCGGATGCTGGGCCTGGGAGGCCGATCCCTCGCTGGGAGGTTTTTGGTAAAACTGGGGAAATTCCTTCTTCAGGAAGGTATCCGAGAACATCGGCCTGCCCCCCGAGCTTTCGCCGGCGACAGGCGGAGTCGTCGCCGCGCCACCGGCAGGAGGTGGAGGGCCCTCGGGCCTGGGGGGTTCCACGTTGATGTGGATCACCTGGTATTCCCAGCCAGCCACAGGCAACTCCACGCAGGATCTCTCCGGATTGTCAGCGGCCGGCGGGGCCCCAGTAGGGGCTGGTGAACAGTTCGGTGCGGAGACGGGTTTCGGCCGGCACCTGCTCCGGCGCTGTCATCAGGGCGTTGCGAAGGGCCTGGTGGGCGCCACTGGGGGGCCGCTGGGCCTCGATCCGCTGGGCGGCCAACGCGATGATCTGCTGGGCCAGGGTGGCGTTGCTGCGGAGGTTGTCGATCACCATCTCCACCGTCACGGAATCGTGTTCCTGGTGCCAACAGTCGTAATCGGTCACCATCGCCAGGGTGGTGTAGGCCATCTCCGCCTCGCGGGCCAAGCGGGCCTCGGTGTGGTTGGTCATGCCGATCACCGAGCAGCCCCAAGAGCGGTAGAGCTCCGATTCAGCTCGGGTGGAGAAGGCCGGACCCTCCATGCAGAGGTAGGTGCCACCGCGGTGCAGGGTCCGCCCCTCGGGCATCAGGCTTTCGCCCACGTCCGCCAGGATGCCGCTGAGCACAGGACAGAAGGGGTCGGCGTTGGTGACATGGGCCACAAGGCCTTCGCCGAAGAAGCTGAGGGGCCGCTGATGGGTGCGATCGATGAACTGATCGGGCACCACCATGTCGAGGGGGCGTAGATGCTCCTGGAGGGAGCCCACCGCCGACACCGAGAAGATCCAGCGCACCCCGAGGGAGCGCAGGGCCCAGAGGTTGGCCCGGTAGGGCACCTCCGAGGGGGTGTGGCTGTGGTGGCGGCCGTGGCGGGCCAGGAACACCACCTCCAGATCTCCCAGCCGACCGAGCCGCAGGCTGTCGGAGGGATCGCCATAGGGGGTTTCCACCGTGATCTCGCGCAGATCCTCCAGGCCCTCCATGGCATAGAGGCCGCTGCCGCCGAGCACGCCCAGACGGGCCTTGGCCAGCTCGGGGGCGGTGCTGCTGGTCATTGCGTGATTCAAAACTGGCACCTGTCTACAGCAGGCCTCTCGACATAACGAGTGTCGGCTCCTCGGCGGGCTGCCGCAGGCTGGAGGTGATCGATTCCCTGCGCTGGTCATTCCTTGGATGCGCCGGTGATCCACGGGCGTGTGGCGCCCCTTGTGCGCTGGAGGCTCTGGCCAAGCTCCCGCTGCTCTCGGCAGGCTGGCAGGATTGATCCACAACACCTCAGCCCCGCCCACCATGACCACCGCCCTGATGGACACCGAAGCCGGCCCCATCACTGTGGAGCTCTTTGATGCCGATGCCCCGGGCACGGTGGCCAACTTCGTGAAGCTCGCGAACGATGGCTTCTACGACGGCCTGAGCTTCCACCGGGTGATCGATGGCTTCATGGCCCAGGGAGGCTGCCCCAACAGCCGGGAAGGTTCCCGAGGGCAGGCCGGCACCGGTGGACCCGGCTACACGATTCCCTGTGAGATCAATGCCAACAAGCACAAGGCAGGCAGCCTCTCAATGGCCCATGCCGGCCGTAACACCGGTGGCAGTCAGTTCTTTCTGTGCCACGGCCCCCAACCCCACCTCGATGGGGTGCACACCGTATTTGGCCAAACCAACGACATCGACGTGGTGCTGAAGCTGCGCAATGGCAGCTTGATCAATAAGGTGACGATTCAAGGCTGATGGCATGACTCGGGAGGGGCTTCGATGGTCCTGCGCTCACGCTCGCCAGCGGATGAAGGCACCGGGGGTGAGCTTCAGCAGAGGGCAGCGGGCAGAATCACTGCTCTCCTGAAGATCGCCCAGGGGCCGAGCCTCGGGCTCGAGGTCGGCGCTGGGGTGGCTGCGCCGTCGCACATCGGGGGTCAGCAAGAGCCCAACCGCCTGCGTTCTCTCCCAGCTGGCCATCACCATCAGCGGGCCCGCCAGATCGGCGGCGGAGAGCTGGCCATTGGGGGCAGCCGTGAGCAGAAGAGCGAGGCGAGGCTGGTCCAGCAGCGCCAGCAGCCGGGGATGATCCTCCTCCTCCAGCAGGAGACCCCGCTGGTTGGCCCAATGGTGCAGCTCACCGATCCGTTCGGCCACGGTGCGGCTGTCGGCCTCACCGCACCAACCCAGCACCGCGCTCAGGCCATGGGGCCCGCCGCCCTCGCCCCCCCCGGAATCAGCCTCCATCAGGTGCCCGAGTTTGAGCCGCTTGGCCTGCAGATAGGCGGCGTTGTAGTCACCGGGGTCGATCACCAGGGGAACCCGGTCTTCCACGGCCAATCCGTAGCCGCCTAACCCGGCGATCTTGCGCGGGTTGTTCGTGATCAGCCGCAGCCGGTGCACCCCCAGATCGCTGAGAATTTGGGCTCCCACCCCGTAGTTGCGCAGATCGGCGGCAAAGCCAAGCCGTTCGTTGGCCTCCACCGTGTCAAGCCCGCCATCCTGCAGGGAATAAGCCCGAAGTTTGTTGATCAGGCCGATCCCCCGGCCCTCCTGCCGCAGATACACCACCACGCCCTCTCCGGCGGCCTCGATCATGCGCAGGGCGGCCTCCAGTTGGGGGCGGCAGTCGCAGCGAAGCGATCCGAAGGCATCCCCCGTGAGACATTCGGAATGCACCCGCACCAGCACCGGCCCCTCCGCACGCTCCGGTTCTCCCTTCACGATCGCCACGTGCTCGCTGCCATCGAGTTCGTTGCGAAAACCGATCGCCCGGAAGCTGCCGAAGGCGCTCGGCATGGCGGCCTCCGCTTGCCGGCGAACGAAGCGTTCGGTGTCGAGCCGATAGCGGATCAAGTCGGCGATCGAGATCAGCCGCAGGCCGTGCAGGCGGGAGTACTCCACCAGCTCGGGAAGCCGCGCCATCGAACCATCAGGGTTCTGGATCTCGCAGATCACACCCGCCGGATAGAGCCCCGCCAGGCGGGCCAGGTCCACGGCGGCCTCCGTGTGGCCGGCCCGTTTCAGCACGCCGCCATCGCGGGCCCTCAAGGGGAAGATGTGGCCCGGACGTCGTAGGTCGGAGGGGCGGCTGTCGGGATGAATGGCCACCTGGATGGTCCGTGCCCGGTCCTCCGCGGAGATGCCCGTGCTCACGCCATTTTCTGGGCCAGCATCCACGCTCACCGTGAAGGCGGTCTGATTGCTGTCGGTGTTGCGATCCACCATCAATGGCAGATCCAGGGCATCGAGCCGCTCCCCCTCCATCGCCAGGCAGATCAGGCCCCGGGCTGCGGTGGCCATGAAGTTGATCTGTAGCGGCGTGGCGAACTGGGCGGCGCAGATCAGATCGCCTTCATTTTCCCGGTTTTCATCATCCACCACCACGATCGATTCGCCGTTGCGGATCGCCGCCAGACCATCGGCGATCGAATCGAACCGCAATGCGGCGGGGACCTGGCCGCTCTCCGCTGGTGTGGGCACCGTGGGTACCGGGCTCAGGGCCTGGGGAGTGGAGGCGGCTTGGGCCAGGGCTATGGGGTCGTGCTGATCTTTAGTTATAGAGCCCGGTACGATCCATCGTTCTTTCCGCCCCGGCATGACAGGCACACGCGTCGCGGTGATCGGAGCCAGCGGCTATGGGGGTCTGCAGACTCTGCGCCTGCTCCAGGATCACCCCACCTTCACGGTGACCTTCCTGGGCGGGGAGCGCAGCAGCGGTCGCCGTTGGAGTGATCTGGTGCCCTTCCTGCCTCTGTCGGGCGATCCGGTGGTCCGCACCGCCGACCCTGAAGCGATCGCGGCGGCAGCGGATTTGGCCGTGCTGAGCCTCCCCAATGGTTTGGCGGCAGGCCTGGTTCCCGAGCTCCTGGAGCGGGGCGTGAAGGTGGTGGATCTTTCGGCTGATTACCGCTACCGCTCCCTGGCCCAATGGCAGGAGGTCTATGCCGCCGAGGCCCGGGAGGTGCCCCGCAGCGACCAGGCCCTCTGCCAGGAAGCGGTGTACGGCCTGGTGGAGTGGGAGGCGACCCGCATCCGCACGGCGCGCCTGGTAGCGGCCCCGGGCTGTTTTCCCACCGCCAGCCTGCTGGCCCTGCTTCCATTTCTCCAGCAGGGGCTGATCGAACCGGCCGGCATCGTGATCGACGCCAAGAGCGGCACCTCCGGCGGCGGCCGGGCCGCCAAGGAACACCTGCTGTTGGCCGAGGCCTCCGAGGCGGTGGCCCCCTACGGCGTGGTGGGCCACCGCCACACCAGCGAGATTGAGCAGATCGCCGGCCAGGCCGCAGGTCAGCCGATCCAGCTGCAGTTCACCCCCCACCTGATGCCGATGGTGCGGGGCCTGCTGGCCACCGTGTATGCCCGCCTGCGGGATCCGGGCCTTACCGCGGACGACTGCTCCACCCTGCTCTCGGCGGCCTACCGAAACAGCGCCAGCGTGTCCGTGCTGCCGGTGGGGAGCTATCCCTCCACCAAGTGGGTCCGCCAGACCAACCGCTGCCTGCTCTCGGTCCAGGTGGACCGCCGCACCGGCCAGCTGATCGTGATGAGCGCCATCGACAACCTGATCAAGGGACAGGCCGGCCAGGGGGTGCAGTGCCTCAACCTGCTGGCGGGCCTGGAGGCCAACACCGGTTTGCCCCAGCTGCCCTTTTACCCCTAAATGGGAGGTTACCCCTGAATGGCCGGTGTTGCTGCTCCGGTTTGATCCAGCCGAAGGGCGGCTAGGGCCACCGCGAAGGGGAGGATCCGGTGCTCCTGCGCCTGGATGCGGGCGGCGAGGCTGCCATGGTCATCGCTTCGCAGCACCGGCACTGCGGCTTGCACCAGGATCGGACCGGCATCCACCGCCTCCTCCACCAGATGGGCGGTGCAGCCGGTGAGGGTCACCCCGGCGGCCAGGGCCTGGCCCACCGCATCGAGTCCCCGGAAGCTGGGCAGCAGGGAGGGGTGGATGTTCACCAGCCGGCCCGGATAGGCAGCGATCAACACGGGGGTGACAATGCGCATCCAGCCCGCCATCACCACCAGGTCCACGTCAGAGGCGGCGAAGCTGGCCGCCACCTGCCGGTCGAGGTCCTGCCGCAGCGAATGGTCGCGGTGGTCATGGAGTTGGCAGGGGATGCCGAGGCGTTTCGCCCGCTGGCGGGCACCACAGACGGGGTTGTTCACCACCAACTGCACCACCTCGGCGTTGAGGGGACCGCCGCGGCAGGCCCTGACCAGGGCCTCAAAGTTGCTGCCTTGACCGGAGGCCATCACCCCGAGTCGCAGGGGACTATCCAGCCGGGGCCAGGATTGCGATGCTTCGCTCGCAGAGTGTGGCGTTGGCCACTGGATGGCCTGCATGGCCTCGCTAGCGTCATGGCTCGCGGTCATGGTGCCCATGTCCCATCTCTCCATCCTGCCAACAGTTCTTCGGGATGCCGATCTGCTGGAGGCTTGCCTCGGTTCGATGGGGCTCAGCCCCCAGCGCGATGTTCAGTTGCAGGGTTTCGGCGGTGAGCAGCGAGCTGTGGTGGTGATGCTTCAGCTCGATGCGGATATCGCCCTGGGCTGGTGCCGGTGCAACGATGGCTCCCTGGCCCTGGTCGGTGATCTGCAGCGCCTGAGCCGTTCGCGTTCCCTGGAGCCCCTGCTCGCCCGGATCACACGGGAGTACGCGGCCCGCGACGCCCTGCGGCAGGCCCGATCTCATCTGAGCGACGCCCTGGTCTGCGTCGGAGATTGATCCCATCGAGCGGCTTGAGCTTCATCTCGACCTCCGGGAGCCCCAGCAGCATCTGGTGAGGGCCACCCTTCGCCTTTGCCCCCGCACCTCCGTTCTTCGCCTGCGGATGCCGGGCTGGACCCCCGGCTCCTACCTGATCCGCGACTACGTGCGGACCCTCGAAGACCTTCAGGTATGGCAGGGCCAGGAGCGACTGGCCGTGGAGCGGCTGGAGCCGGCCTGCTGGCAGCTGCGCTGCGCCGCTGACGCCCCGCTGGAGGTGCGCTGGCGCATCCTGGCCACCGATCTTTCGGTGCGTACCTGCCACCTCAATGCCGACCATGGCTTTCTGGCCCTGGCCGGGGTGTTGCTCCAGGTGGAAGGGGAGCGCTGGACCCCGATCCGGCTCAGCCTGGAGCTGCCCCCCGGCTGGCAGCCTTTTTTGCCCCTGCCGCCCGATGGGCAGGGGGGGTGGCTAGCCCGCGATGTCGATCAACTGATCGATAGTCCCTTAGAGGCCGGCCCCCACTCCTGCCATGCCTTCACAGTGGCTGGGGTGCCGCATCGTTGGGTGGGTTGGGGTGAGGATCTGGTGCAATCCGATCCCGCTTGGCTCGCCGACGTCGAACGGGTCTGCCTCGCCTGCTGCCGGCTGATGGGGGTGGCGAGGCCCGCAGCTTCCTCCTACCTCTTCGTGCTTCATCTGCTCGATCAGGGTTTCGGCGGGCTTGAACACCATGACGCCACGGTGCTCCAGTTCGGCCGCCAGGCCTTAGCTGAACCCAACGGCCGGCGCCGGCTGTTGCAGCTGGTGGCCCATGAATACCTGCACCAGTGGAACGTAAGGCGGCTGCGCCCCGCCGAGCTCACCCCGATCGATTACGACCGCGCCACGGTGGTTCCCAGCCTCTGGTTCGCCGAGGGGGTGACCAGCTACTACGACCAGCTCCTTCCCCTGGCGGCCGGCCTCAGTGAGGAGAAGGACCTGCTGGAGGACCTCGGCACCGATCTCTCGCGCTACCGACTCACACCCGGCCGCGCCATCCAGTCGCTGCGCCTCAGCAGCGAGGAGGCCTGGGTGAAGCTCTACCGCCCTGATCCCCACGCGGTGGATTGCCAGGTGAGCTACTACCTCAAGGGTGCCGTGCTCGCCCTGGTGCTGGATCTGCACCTGCGCCGCCACGGCTCAGCCTTGGCGCTGGTGCTCAGGGATCTGTGGCGCAGCCATGGTGTGGTGGAGCGGGGATACCGGTGGCCGGATCTGCTGGCTGCGTTCGTGGCCCACGCTGCCGATCTGTCCACTTTGCTGCCGATTTGGTTGGAAAGCGAGGAAGATCCACCTCTAGAGAGCTACCTGGAGGATGTGGGCCTGGTGCTTTCGGCGGAAATCTCCCCCCACCCCACTCCCGGATGGCAGCTGGATGGCAGAGCCACCACCCTGGCCCGGGTGAGCCGCGCCGGTGCCGCCGAGCGGGCCGGACTCCAGGTGGGGGATGAGCTGCTGGCCCTCGATGGGCACCGGCTTCGCAGCCCTGAGGATGGACGCCGCCTTCTGATCGGCTGCGGCTCCGCGGCTGCGGTCACTGTGCTCTATTGCCGCGATGGCCTTGTGAGGCAGACCCAGCTGGTCTGCGAGCCGCCGGGAATCGAGCGCTGGCGGCTCTGCATCGATGCCGCCGCTGCGGCCCACACCGCCGAGGCGCGCCGCCGCTGGCTGAGTCTTTTGCCATGAACGCCGAGACGCGCCGCCCCCTCCTGCTGGCGATCGCCGCTGCCTCGGTGCTCAGCGTTGGCGGGCTGGCCTGGTTGGCCCGGGCGCTGCTGATTCCCGCCGATCAGGCGGCGGGCACCTCCCTCCTTGAACTGCTCAACGACACCCGTCGCCAGAGAGCGATGGACCAGGAGAATCGGCCACGGCCAGCCGCCCCGCCGGCCCACGAGCCCTGGGTCTCCCCCCTGCGCCAGGCCTGTCCGATCCGGGAGCCGGAGCTGCAGCAACGGCTCGCGAACCTGATGGACGATCTCGATCAGCGCCGCCGCCGGATCCGGATCGACCCGACTAATTACGGCCAGCGCTTCCGGCGGGATGTCTTCGGCAACCGGCTCGATCCCACCCCCAGGCTGGTTGTGCTCCATGAAACGGTCTACGGACTGTCATCGGCGATCAACACCTTCAAGACCGCCCATCCCAACGACGATGACCAGGTGAGCTACCACACCCTGATCGGCCTGGATGGGACGGTGGTGGACACCGTGGATCCTTCCAAGCGCGCCTTCGGTGCCGGTTACTCAGCCTTCCAGGGACGCTGGGCGATGACCAACCGCCGGGTGAGCGGATCAATCAACAACTTTTCCCTCCACCTCAGCCTTGAATCCCCTCTGGACGGCGAGAACGAAGCGCCCGGTCACAGTGGATACACCCAGGCCCAGTACGACGCCTTGGCGGTGGTTCTGACCGACTGGATGCAGCGGTATCCGATTCCCGTGGAAGCGATCACCACCCATCGCCACGTCGATATGGGCCGGGAGCGAGCCGATCCCCGCAGCTTCGACTGGAACCAGCTGCGGCTTCGGCTGGCTGCCCTAGACGTGATCTGCTGAGCTGTTTCGCGCCCAGAGGCTGCAGTTCGCGCCCAGAGGCTCCGGGCACTCCCTTGCTCCAGGGAATGGGCAGCCTCAAATGAGTGGAGAAACCTGCCGATTGCGTCTTCCGTAGATCAGGGCGTGCAGTTCGGGATCCTGCATATAACGAAGGATCCGGCCGGGATAGTCGAGCTTGCCGTTGTGGAGATAGGCCAGGGTGGCCAGTCCCTTGGCATCGCGGTGGGAGGTGCTGGCCATCAGGGTGCGCTTCCTGGGAAGTCCAAGGTCCTTGCTGAGGCGGGCGAATTTACCCACCAGCAGGGCGACGCTCCGCTCGGGATCGAGCAATTCGAGCCGGGCCTGATCGAGTTCGGCTTGCGTGGCATCCGGCGACAGCAATCCCTGCTTCACCATCTCGCCAAGGCTCAGCTGGGCGGGGCCATGGGTGCTGAACAAGCCCGATTGGGCAGCCAGACGAGTGTTCTCGCCGGGCTTGGCATGCTGCAGCTCATCGAAGAGCACGGCGGCCACAAGCATCGGATTGATGTGCTGGCGTCGGGATTCGGCCAGGATCACAGGGTCGAGCTCCACAATCTTTTCGAGGGTGTGGGTCCGCAGCGGCTGCAGGCTGTCGAGCCCCTCGGTAAAAAGCTGGGCGAGCTTCGGTTGCGGACCGTGAACGCCGAAGCGTCGGTTGAGGGCCCGGAGCTCTTCGGTGCTGAAATCGATCGGATCAGGCCGAAGGCCTTCCGTGGGTGAGGCCAGCTGGGGGGAAGCTACGGGTGTACTGCCGATGGGCGGAGCTTCACGGAAGAGAACGGGCCTGTAAAAAGCGTTCAGCGTGAGCCGCACAAGCGGTGCGCTCACTAGGAAGAGCGATGCGAGGGCCAGCAGCTGCAAGGGCCTGGTGGCCGGTCGGATTCCGGGCCGCCATTGGGGTGGGGGCAGGCGGAACCGGAGGGGCATGGCCTGGGAGGAGAAGCCGAAGATTCTTCTCAACTAGTTTCCAACATTCTTCAGCTTTCGGCGGCGGTTCGGTTCGGTCTGTCGGGTGGACCACACAGCCGCCCGCCTCAGCGTCTGCCGATCTTCCCAAGCCCCCCTGGGATCGGCTTGGATGCCTCTGCAGGGCTCCGGGTAGAGCCAGGCCCCCCGCCTCCATGCCGTCCCCGTCCTTCAGCAACGACCGCGACAGCGCGGCTCTCTGGCAGCGTTTCTGCGCGCTCCTCTGGCATGACCCGGATCTGGGATTCTGGCTGGACATCAGTCGGATGGCCCTCGGCGAGGCCGATCTGGAGGCCCTCGAACCCCGCTTCAGCGCCGCCTTCGCCGCCATGGAGGCCTTGGAGGGCGGAGCGATCGCCAACGCCGACGAACACCGTCAGGTCGGTCACTACTGGCTGCGCAATCCCTCCCTGGCGCCGGATCCCCAGGCGGGCGCCCTGATTTCCCGGGAGATCGATCGGATCGAGAGCTTTGGCGCCGATCTGCTGGCCGGCAGGATCACCACCCCCGCCGGCACGGCCTTCAGCGATGTGCTCTGGATCGGCATCGGCGGCTCGGGCTTGGGGCCGCTGCTGATGATCCGCGCCCTGCAGCAGGAAGGGCGTGGCCTGCCGTTCCATGTCTTCGACAACGTTGATCCCCAGGGATTCAGCCGCACCCTCGCGGCCCTGGGCGAGCGGCTGCGTACCACCCTGGTGGTGGTGGTGAGCAAATCGGGCGGCACCCCGGAACCCCGCATCGGCATGGAGCAGGCCCGGGCCCGCCTCGAAGCCCTCGGTGGCACCTGGCCCCGCCAGGCCGTGGCCGTCACGATGGCCGGCAGCCAGCTCGACGCTCTCGCCGCCTCGGAGGGCTGGCTGGCCCGCTTTGACCTTCCCGACTGGGTGGGAGGCCGTACCAGCATCACCGGCGCCGTTGGCCTCCTGCCCGCCGCCCTGATCGCAGCCGACCTGCGCGGCTTTCTGGCCGGCGCCGCCGCCATGGATGCCCTCACCCGTCGCCCGAGCTTGCGGGACAATCCCGCCGCCCTGATGGCCGCCGCCTGGTATGCCGCCGGTGAAGGCAAGGGCCGCCGCGACCTGGTGGTGCTGCCCTACCGCGATCGTCTGGAGGTGTTCAGCCGCTACCTCCAGCAACTGGTGATGGAGTCCCTCGGCAAGGACCGCGACCGCCAGGGACAGACCGTGCACCAGGGCCTGGCTGTCTACGGCAACAAGGGATCCACCGACCAGCACGCTTACGTGCAGCAGCTGCGCGATGGCCTCGACAACTTCTTCGTGACCTTCATCGAGGCCCTCGACGACCCCGCCGACATCGGGCCGATCGCCGGAGAGCGGCCCGAGGATTTCCTCGAGGGTTTTCTGCAGGGCACCCGCGCGGCCCTGGCCGAGGGTGGCCGCCAGAGCCTCAGCATCACCCTCCGGCGCTTC
>BJHE01000029.1 GCA_014191755.1 Cyanobium sp. | reverse complement strand
AGGCCGCCCTGGGCGCTGAAGCCGGGCACCGCCGCCGGCGACTGGGCCATCACCAGGGCGCCGGGAATCTCATGGAACTGCTTGTTGAGCCGGGCGATGATCTCCTTGGCCGACTGGCCCTTGCCGCTCCGTTCGTCGATCGGCTTCAGCCCGAAGAAAAACAGGCCCTGGTTGAGCGCTCCGCCGTTGAAGCCGGCGCCGCCCACGATCTCGCCGGAGATGATCTCCGGTTCCTTCGCCAGGATCGCCTGGGCTTTTGCGGCCACCTCCATCGTGGCCTCGATCGACGCCTGGGGCGGCAGCTGGATGATGCCCAGGCCATAGCCCTGGTCTTCGGTGGGCACGAAGCCGGTGGGGATGGCGGCGAAGGCCACGCCGGTGAGCGCCACGCCGCCGAGCAGCACAAAGGCCACCAGCCGCCTCAGCCGGATCGCCTGCTTGAGGATGCGGCCGTAGGCGCGAGCGAGACGCTCAAAACCGGCATTGAAGGCGGTGAAGATCGGCATCAAGAACGTGCCCACCACCGCCCCGAGCAGGCCCAGCAGCAGCGAGGCAACCCAGCCGCCGGCCAGGGCGCCATACAAGCCGCCGAACACCCCGCCGATCACGGTCCAGAGGATGCCGCGGGGCTCGGTCTTGCCACCCCCCAGCAGCAACGCCGACTGCAATGGCTTGCCGCTGATCGCATTGAAGGTGGACACGATGATCGAGAACACGATCGTGAGCGCGAACTGGCGATAGATCACGCCGGTGGCGCCCGGGAAGAAGGTGACGGGAATGAACACCGCCAGCAGCACCAGAGCCGTGGCCAGGATCGCGCCGGTGAGTTCCTTCATGGCGTTGGAGGCTGCCTGGAACGGCCGGTCGCCCGCCTCGATCCGGGCCGACACCGCCTCCACCACCACGATGGCGTCATCCACCACCAGGCCGGTGGCCAGGATGATGCCGAGCAGGGTGAGCTCGTTGATCGAGAAGCCGAAGGTCTTCACAAACACCAGGGCCCCCAGCAGGGCGATCGGCAGGGCCAGGGCCGGCACCGCCGTGGCCTTCCAGTCCTGCAGGAACAGGAAGATGATCAGCAGCACCAGCACCACCGCATCGCGCAGGGCATCGAGAGCGCCGGCGATCGAGGCATTGATGAAGTCGGTCTGGTCGAACACCTTCTCCAGCACCACACCCGGCGGCAGGGTGCGGCGGAACTGGCTGAGCACGTTATCCACGGCCTGGGCGGTGCTGATCGCGTTGCTGCCCGGCAGCTGGATCACCCCAAAGCCCACGCACGGGTAGCCGGTGCGGGCATTGATCGCCGCCTGGTTGAAGTTCTGAAAGGCATATTCGGCCCGGCCCACATCGCCAATCCGGATCAGGCCCCCATCGGGGCCCTTGCTGATCACCACAGCCTCGAATTCCTGCACGGTCTTGAGGTTTCCGTTCACCAGCAGCGGGAAGGTAGTGCGATTGCTCGGGGTCGACGGGGGACCGCCGATGCTGCCGGCGATCACCACCATGTTCTGCGACTTGATCGCCTGCTCCACCGTGTCCACGCTGAGGTTGAAGCGGGCCAGCTTGAGGGGATCCACCCACACCCGGAAGGCCGGATCACTGGCGCCAAACACATTCACCTGGCCCACCCCCTCGGCCCGGGTGATCGGGTAGATCAGGTTCAGCTGCAGCAGGCCGTTGAGATAATTGCGGTCGAACTGGCCCTGGGTGGAGGTGAGGTTGTAGACGAGCAGATAGCTGCTGGCCGTCTGCTGCACCGTCACCCCCTGGGCATTCACCTGGGGCGGTAACTGCGAGGTTGCGGTCTGCACCCGGTTGAGCACGTTCACCTGATCGATATCCGGATTGGTGCCCGCCTTGAAATACACATTGATCTGGCTGTTGCCTTCGCCGGTGCTGGTGGAGGTGATGTAATCCATCCCCGGCGCCCCATTGATCTGGGATTCCAGCGGGCCGGTCACGGCGCTCTCCACCGTGAGCGCATCGGCGCCGGGCAGGTTGGCGCTCACCTGCACCGTGGGCGGCGCGATGTTGGGCAGGTTCTCGATCGGCAGCAGCGGCAGGCAGATGAGGCCGGCCATCAGGATCAAGATGCTGCACACCGTGCTGAGCACGGGGCGGCGGATGAAGGTATCGGAAAGACTCATGGGGCCTTGATTGCCCCGGGCATCGGCGCCGCGGCCCCGGAGGCAGCGGGCGGGGGGCCCCCCCCCGCGGGGGGGAGTGCCCCAGTGGGAGCTGGCGGCATACCGGCCGCCGGCTGCAGCATCGCGGCGGCCGGCTGCACCGAGAGGCCGCTGCGCAGCTGGGCCAGGTTGCCCACCACCACGGTGTCGGCAGCGGTGAGGCCCTCCTTCACGGGAAAGGCGCCGTTCTGGAGGGTGCCGAGGGTCACCGGCACCTGAATCGCCACCGGCAGGTTGGGCAGGGGTTCGGGCTCGATGGCCCGGCCCAGACGCCGCTTGGCCTCCTCCACGCTCACCGCCAGGAACACGAAGGTCTTGCCGGCCTGGAGCAGCACCGCCTGCTGCGGGATCGCCAGCACCTGCTGCTGGGCGAAAATGAGGGTGGCGCTCACTCGCTCGTTGTTGCGCAACGAGCCATCGGGATTGCTGAACTCGGCCTTCACCAGCAGGGTCTGGCGTTCCTTATCGAGGGCCGGGGCCACGAAAATCACCCGTCCCATCGCCCGGGGCCGGCGTGGATCCGGGCCCTTGAGGATCACCGGCAGACCCGGCCGCACCCGGTCGCCCAGTTCACCGGGCACATCGATCCGCACCCAGAGGCGGCTGTTGTCGATCACGCTGGTGACCACCTCGCCGGGCTTGATCACATCGCCCAGCTTGAAGTTGAGGTTGCCCACATAGCCGGCGATCGGCGCCACCACGTTCTTGTAGGCGAGGGTGGCCAGCGAGGCGTTCAGCTTGTCGCGGCTCTGGATCGCCTGGGTCACG
Source organism: Cyanobium sp. (assembly GCA_014191755.1). Taxonomy (GTDB): domain Bacteria; phylum Cyanobacteriota; class Cyanobacteriia; order PCC-6307; family Cyanobiaceae; genus Cyanobium. The sequence continues at coordinate 25,266 of BJHE01000029.1, read as the reverse complement.
TAGTAATCGCGTTCCTTGCTGGAAACGGCGCCCTGCTGGTTGAGGAAGATGTAGCGCTCGGCATTGAGGCGGTTCTTGCGGGCCTCGGCCGCATCGGCATTCACCGTGGCCTTCTGCTGGATCTGATCCAGGGCGAAGAGCAGCTGTCCCGGCTTCACCGGCTGACCCTCGTACACCGGCATGGCGATGATGCGGCCGGCGATCTCCGAGGAGAGCCGCACCTCGCGGATCGCCTCGAGGGTGCTCTGGTATTCGGCGGAGTCGAGGGTGTTGAAGCTGCGGGGATTGATCAGCTGCACCTGGGGCGGCGTGGGCGCCGGCGTGGGGCTCTCGCTGCAGCCCGCCAGGCCCGCCGCCAACGCCAGGCCCACCGCCAAAGAAGCAGAACGACGAAGGCGCACGGGGCGGGGATAGCTGGGCCGAACCATAGGCGAGGCCTCCGGGGACCTCAAAGCTGCAGCAACCAGAGCGGCAGCCGCGCCTGGTCCGCCGCCGTGCCGCAACGCCAGAGGATGCCCGCGGCGCCAGGATGACGCCGTGCGCAACCCGCCGTGAGCGACCTGTTCAGCCACCGCCGCGAGCAAACCCTGCGCCAGATCGCGCCCCTGGCGGATCGGATGCGGCCCCGCAGCCTCGATGACTTCGTGGGTCAGGAGGCGATCCTGGGCCCGGGCCGGCTGCTGCGGCGCGCCATCACCGCCGACCGGGTCGGCAACCTGATCCTGCACGGCCCGCCGGGCACCGGCAAGACCACCCTGGCGCGGATCATCGCCGGCAGCACCCGCGCCCACTTCAGCAGCCTCAACGCCGTGCTGGCGGGCGTGAAGGACCTGCGCGCCGAGGTGGAGGCGGCCCGGGAGCGGCTGGCCCACCACGGCCTGCGCACGATCCTGTTCATCGACGAGGTGCACCGCTTCAACACCGCCCAGCAAGACGCCCTCCTGCCCTGGGTGGAAAACGGCACCGTGAGCCTGATCGGCGCCACCACCGAAAACCCCTTCTTCGAGGTGAACAAGGCCCTGGTGAGCCGGGCGCGACTGTTCCGGCTGCAGCCGCTCGAACCGCAGGATCTACGCCGCCTGCTGGAGCGGGCCCTCGCCGACCCGGAACACGGCTTTGGCGCACGGCAGGTGGTGATCAGCACCGAGGCGGCCGACCACCTGCTCGATGTGGCCGGTGGCGATGCCCGCAGCCTGCTCAATGCCCTGGAGCTGGCGGTGGAAACCACCCCGCCCGATGGCGCCGGGATGATCCACATCGACCTATCGATCGCCGAGGAATCGATCCAGCAGCGGGCCGTGCTCTACGACAAGCAGGGCGATGCCCACTTCGACACGATCAGCGCCTTCATCAAGTCGCTGCGGGGCTCGGACGCCGATGCCGCCCTCTTCTGGCTGGCACGCATGGTGGAGGCCGGCGAGAACCCGCGCTTCATCTTCCGCCGCATGCTGATCGCCGCCGGCGAGGACGTGGGCCTGGCCGATCCCCAGGCGATGGTTGTGGTGGAGGCCTGCGCCGCCGCCTTCGATCGCATTGGCCTGCCGGAGGGTCTTTACCCCCTGGCCCATGCCGCCCTCTATCTTGCCGGCACCGAGAAGAGCAACAGCAGCCTCGGCTTCTTCGACGCGGTGAAGACGGTGCGCCAGGCCCGGCGCCAGGAGGTGCCCTCCCACCTGCGCGATGCCAACCGTGATGGCGCCGCCTTCGGCGATGGGGTGGGCTACCGCTACCCCCATGCCTACGCCGAGCACTGGGTGGCCCAGCAGTATCTGCCGGGTTCGCTGCAGGGACAGGTGTTCTGGCAGCCGGGCCCCCTGGGCTGGGAGGGGGAGCGGCGGGAGCGGCTGCAGCAGCGCCGCGCTGCCCAGCTGGCCGCCGCCGCCGAAACGGCCCTCGATCGCCCCGACCTGCTGAGCAGCTCACCGGAGGATCCCCTGCTGGAGCGCTGGCTGCAGCGCCAGGCCGCCGCCGAAGGGGAACGGCTCGACCAGATGCGCCGCCGCTTCTGGAAAGATGCCCCGATCGGCCGGCTCGACCGGGTGCTGGTGCTGGAGGCCCACTCCCTGCTCTGGGCCCTCGATCCGCTCCAGGCCGCCGGTGAGGGGGAGGTGGTGATCACGGTGGCGGCCGCCGAGCAGCGGCAGCGGCTGGAGGCCCAGCTACAGGTGCTCGATGCCCTGCAGCGCCCCCGGCTGCTGGAGGTCGCCCCGGAGGATCCGGCCGGGCTGACCCATGCCCTGGAGGAGGAACTTCGATTCGAATGGATCGCCGCCCGCCAGCCCTTCCGCCGGCTCGGGGCCGATCAGCGGCGATCGTGGCTGGAGCGGCTCACAAGCCTTGCGGCACCGGGCGCCCGCGGGCGATGGCTGTTCAGCCAGCCGCGGCTCGGCCCTGCTGGCAGCCTGCTGGCCGCCCTGGCCGGTGGGCGCCAGGCCCAGCCACCCGAGCCGGCCCGCCGGTTGCTGGAGGCGGCGGTTCCCCTGGAAAAGGCCTGGCTCGCCGGAGCGGGGGGGAAGGGAGGCGACGTCGAAGGCGGTGAGCGAGGCTCCGCAGTGCGGCATGAATTGGAACAGCTGGGCTGGCAGGTCAGCGAGAACGCCTGGGAGGAGACCCTGGAACTGCGCCTCGATGCGGCGCTACTGCAGCGCTGGTTTGGGGCGGGGGCGACCTATCGGCGGCAGCTGGAGGAGGGACTGAACCCTCAACGCGCTTCAGATCTGGAAGGCCTGTTTCGCGCGCAGCTCGGGATCGTCCTGCCCCAACCGATGGGCCATCGGTTGCTGTGCAGCCGGTTGGAGCGCCCGGCGCCGGCCAGCGCTGTCCAGGCCGCCCCCCGCAGACTCGGGGAGCGGAAGGCCTGAGCAGGCCAGCAGCTGGGCGGCAGGAGAGCGCGGCGGCACGGCGGCGGAGGTCGCACCGCCGATCACGCTCTCCCATCGGCACCCTGAGCTCCTCCTAAGCTCGGCGTTCTTGAAAGCCATGGAGCCATGGGCCTTGCGATCGGCGATGCCGCCCCCGACTTCACCCTGCCCGATCAGGACGGCAAGCCGCTGACCCTCTCATCGCTGCGGGGCCAGCGGGTGGTGATCTACTTCTATCCGAAAGATGACACCCCCGGCTGCACCAAGGAGGCCTGCAACTTCCGCGACCGCTGGAGCGACCTGGAAAGCCAGGGCATCCGGGTGCTGGGCATCAGCAAAGACAACGCCGCCAGCCACGGCAAGTTCATCGCCAAGTACACCCTGCCCTTCACCTTGCTCACCGACGCCGAACCCTGCCCGGTAGCCACGGCTTACCACAGCTACGGCCTCAAGACGTTCATGGGCAAGGAGTCCATGGGCATGCTCCGCCAGACCTTTGTGGTCGACGCCGAGGGCAAGCTCGAGCTCGTGTACGAGAAGGTGAAGTCCGAAACCATGGCCGATCAGATCCTCAGCGACCTCGGGCTGGGCTGATCGCGGGCGGGCCGCAGCGCGGCCAGGGCCTCCAGGCAGAGGTGGGGCCGCTGCTCCACCGCCAGGCCAGGCTCCAGCAGGGCGGCCAGGGCGGCGCCATCCCCACCGGTGAGCAGCAGCCGACAGTCCGGCTCCTCCCGCCGCGTCTCCTGCATCGCCGCCGCGATCGCCGCCGCGAGGCCCCGCAGCACCCCCGAGCGCATGGAGCCGGCGGTGTCGTGGGGCCAGGCGGCCGCTGCTGAATCCGCCGGTACGGCATCCTCCGCCAGGGCCGGCAGGTGGGCCGTTCCCCCGGCCATCGCCCGCAGCTGCAGGGCCGCACCGGCCAGGAGGCGTCCGCCGGCGAACCGCCCCTCCCGGTCCACCCGGGTGAAACTCAACACCGTGCCAGCGTCCGCCACCAGCACCGGGCCAGCCACCAGCCGCCACCCCCACCAGCCCGCGAGGGCCCGATCGATCCCCAGCCAGGGAGGGGCCGCCTGCAGGGGCACCTCAGCCAGCTGGAGCCTGGCCTCGGGCGGCAGAACCAGATCCGTCGGCACCGGCCCAACGGCCGCCCAGCCGAGCAGAAGAGCGGATGCAACACCTGAAAGAATGGCGTCCTCGTCAGTGGCACCGGTCGCTGGTACCGGCGCTCCAGTGCCCCCCCCCTCCCCTTCTGATCGGTCGCCGTGCCAGGGCAGGTCATGCCACACCCGCAGGGGGCTATCGGCGCCAAGCGGCGGCACGGCCCAGTGCCAGCGACTGTTGCCGATCAGCAGCCAGCGCGCCTCTGACGCCGGCGGCTCCCCCTGAACCTCAGATGCCCTCACCCATCAGCCCGGGCAGGTGGATGCCGCACTCCTGCTTGAGCCCTGCGAAGCGGGTGGCCCGGCCATTGGTGGTGCCATCGTCGGGGGCGCTGGTGTGCCAGTCGCCCACGGTGGAATAGCCCTGCTCGAACAGCGGATGCTGGGGCAGGCCGTTCTGCTCCATGTAATAGAACACATCTTTGCGGCTCCAGCTGAGCAGCGGCCGCAGCGACCACAGGCCCCGCACCGCCTGGAGGGGAGCCATGGCGCGGCGGTGGTCGGTCTGGCTGCCGCGCACGCCGCTGGCCCAGCAGCTCACGCCCAGATCCTGGAAGGCCCGGTCGAGGGGTTCCACCTTGCGCAGGCGGTTGTAAAGCTCGAGATCCTCCAAGGTGCCGCTCTCCCACAGCCGCCCGTGCAGGGCCTCCATCCGGGCTGAACTCATCGAGGCCTGTACCGCCCGCAGGTCGAAGCCGAGCAACGTCTGCAGTTGCTCGGCGTAGCGATAGGTCTCGGGCGGGAGGTAGCCCGTGTCCACCCAGATCACCGGAACCTGGTCGCCACTGCGCTGGGCGAGCTCGCTGACCATGTGGAGCAGCACGGCCGACTGGATGCCGAAGCTGGTGGTGAGGGCAAGCCCCCCCCCAAAGGTGCGGTAGGCCCAGTCCAGCCGGGCTGGAGCATCAAGAGCCTCAAGCTGCGCAGAGCTTGCGGCCGCGTCCACCACCCCACCCCGTAAATCGGGGGGCAGGGAAGCAGCCGCTCCGGCCACAACAACCCCTCCTGCATCGACACCGCCCGACTCAGGGGGTGATGTCAGGGAGACAGGCGGTGCTGCGGCAGACACGGGCGCGACGGCGTCGAAACCAGCTGAAGCTGAAGCGTTGATGGGGAACCTACCCGTGGAGACGAGACTCGGCATAGCGGCCATCATCACCCTTGGGGGCTGACCCTGGGTAGGGTTCCACCCATGGATTCCCTTGGCCCCACTCCTGCCGACGGCGCTCCTGGTGGCACCGATGGATCGCTCGCCGGCCCCGGCTCCGATCGAGCCCGTCCGGCCCGTCCGGTCGAGCCAACGAAAGCCGATCCAGGCGTAGCCGCTGGGGTTGTCATCGTGGGTGGCGGCTTCGGAGGTCTGTACACCGCCCTGGCCCTTGCAGCCGAACGTGATCACCCACCGGTGCTGCTGGTGGAGCCCCAGGAACATTTTCTCTTCCTGCCGCTCCTCTACGAACTACTCAGCGGTGAACTGCGAAGCTGGGAAATCGCCCCCCGCTACGACAGCCTTCTCGCCGGCCGGGGGGTTGCCTGGCTGCAGGACCGGGTGCTGCGGGTCGACCTGACGGCCCGTTGCCTCCACACCGAGGCGGGGCGGCGTATTCCCTGGCAGCGCCTGGTGCTGGCCACCGGGGCAAGCACCGACACGTTCGGCATCCCCGGAGCGGACAGCCATTGTCTCAGCTTCCGCAGCCTCGCCGATGTGCAACGGCTGCAGGATTTGGTGCGCCACCTCGCCGGCTCGGGCCGTCCCCTGCAGCGCCTCGCGGTGGTGGGAGGCGGCCCGACCGGTGTGGAACTGGCCTGCAAACTCGCCGACCTGACGGCGGGCAAGGCGGTGGTGGAACTGATCGAACAGGGCGACACCCTCCTGCCCAGCTCCCGCTCCTTCAACCGTGAGCAGGCCCAGCTCAGCCTGCAACGCCGCGATGTGCGGGTCCGCACCCGCACCCAGGTGGTGGAGGTGGGCAGCGACCGGCTGTTGGTGCGAGGGATGCCCGAGGGCGAGCAGGAGCTGGTGCCCGTGCAGGGGGTGATCTGGACCGCCGGGCAGCGCTGCCGCCCCCCCCGGATCAGTCCGGAGGTGAGCGCCGATGCTCGCGGCCGGCTGCCCTGTGGGCCGGATCTGCGGCTGCGGGGCCACGATTCCGTATTCGTGGTCGGCGATCTCGCCGCCGTTCCCCAGGCCGATCCCACCCCGAATGTGTCCCTGCCGACCACCGCCCAGGTGGCCTTCCAGCAGGCACCGGTGGTGGCGGCCAACCTGCTCCGTTCGCTGCGGGGAGAGCCCCTGCAAGAGTTTCGCTGGAACGACCTCGGCGAAATGCTGAGCCTGGGCAAGGGGGAGGCTGCCGTCACCGGAGCCGGCATCACCCTGGCCGGGCCCGCAGCATTCCAGGTGCGCCGCCTGGCCTATCTCGCCCGGCTGCCGAGGCTTTCCCTCCAGGTCAAGGCTGCCGCCGGCTGGCTGGCGGCCCTGAGCCCATGACCCCCCACGCGACCGGTGCGGCATGAAACAGGCTGTGGTGGCCGGCAGAACGGCGGGCCTCCGGCCAGCTGAGCGGCGCCGACTCGATCAGATCTGCCACCGCCGCCATCCCGCCGATGCGGTGGCCGACCTTCTCACCCTGCAGCGTCTGGCGTCTGAGGCGGAACGGCTCGAAGAACCCCTCACCCTGGTGGTGGACGGCCGGGGATTGTGCCGCCTGCTGTGGATCGGCGATCTGGAGACCTCGGGCCGCCTGCTCGAGAAGCTTCCCGGATCCAGCCGCCGCCAGGGCAGCGACCTGCGCCTCATGACCAGTGCGGGCTCGGCCCGCCAGCCCCCGCTCCGACCGGGGGCCCGCGAAGCTGTGGTGGGGCTGGATCTGGCCCCCCGGCTCTGGCTGCGTTTTTCACGCCAAGCGGCGGCGGGGGGGCACTGGCCGGCCTCCCTGCTCACGCCGCAGCCCAGCGGGGAGGAGGCCTGGCACCAGGAGCTGGAGGGGGAGCTGGCTGCGCTCTGCAGCCTGGATCCTGCTCTCCTGAGCGATTCAGGTCCGGCGACACCATCCCGCCAGGGCGCCTCCGGGCTCCACGGAGACGGGGCCGCCGCCACTCCCCACCAGGCAGCGGGAAGCACGGCACCAGGCCGCGCCGAGCGGGTGCTGCTGCTGGTGCTGATCAGCGGCGAAGCCGGCCGGGATGCTCGTCGCCTAGCTGAGCTCGAGGGGCTGGTGCGCAGCGCCGGCGGCGAGCCGGTGGGGGTGGTCAGTCAGCGCCGCTCCAGTGGCGCAGCACCCACGCTCTGGGGCGAAGGGAAGCTGCGGGAGGCCGCCCTCGAGGCACGCCGCCTTGGAGCCTCCCTGGTGGTCACCGACCGGGAACTCACCCCGGTTCAGGCTCGCAACCTGGAGCGGATCGTCGATCTGCCCGTGAGCGACCGCAGCGAACTGATCCTCGACATCTTTGCCCAGCGGGCCGCCAGCGCCGCCGGCCGGCTGCAGGTGGAACTAGCCCAGCTGCGCTACCGCCTGCCCCGCCTCAGCGGCCGCGGCCTGAGCCTCTCGCGGCAGGGGGGCGGCATCGGCACCCGCGGACCCGGCGAAACCCAGCTCGAGAAGGATCGCCGCGCCATCGCCCGGCGCATCGAACGGCTCCAGCGCGACGTTCGCGAGCTCGGCGAACACCGGGCCCGGCTGCGCCAGAGCCGCCGCGGCCAGCGGCGCCTGGCCCTGGTGGGTTACACCAACGCCGGCAAGAGCTCCCTGCTCAATGCCCTCAGCGGCGCCAGGGCGGGTGAAGGGGTGCTGGCGGAGAACCGGCTCTTCGCCACCCTCGACCCCACCACCCGGCGGGTGCGCCTGGGTGGCACGAACGACGGGTCCTTCCCAGCCGCCAACCATCCAGACGAAGGGGCTGCCAAAGGAGGAGGCAGGCCCCACGGTTCCGGTGACGAAGAAGCCGGTCCGGAGCTTCCCCTGCTGCTCACCGACACGGTGGGCTTCATCGAAGACCTCCCGCCCCAGCTTGTTGAGGCCTTCCGCTCAACCCTGGAGGAGGCCCTTGAGGCCGATGGCCTCCTGCTGGTGGTGGACCTCAGCGATCCGGCCTGGCCGGAGCAACTGACGAGCGTGAACGCCCTGCTCGACCGGCTCGGGGCGACCCCACCGCGCCTGGTGATCGGCAACCAGATCGACCGCTGCCCCGCCGGCGAGCTGGATCGGGCCCAGGCCTTGGTGGCGGAGATGCTGTTCATCTCCGCCACAGCGGATCTGGGCCTGCAGAACCTGCGCCGCCATCTGAGCCACTGGCCCGCCTCCGGTGTCGACCCGGCCGCCCCGGCCGACCGAAGCACGGACGGGACCGCGGCCGTCAGGGCGAGGGGGCCTGTGCCAACATCAAAGGGTTGATCCATCCCTGCCATGGCGCTGCAACTCGGCGATACCGTCCCCGATTTCACCCAGGATTCCCAGCTCGGCCCCATCAATCTCTACGACTTTGGGGCCGACAGCTGGGTGGTGCTCTTCTCGCACCCCGCCGACTACACGCCCGTCTGCACCACCGAGCTCGGTGAAGTGTCCCGCCTGCGCCCGGAATGGGAGAAGCGCAACGTCAAAACCATCGCCCTGAGCGTAGACAGCGCCGAAAGCCACAAGGGCTGGATCGGCGACATCAACGAGACCCAGAACACCACGGTGGATTACCCAATCCTCGCCGATGCCGATAAAAAGGTGAGCGATCTCTACGGGATGATCCACCCAAACGCCCTCAACAACCTCACGGTGCGTTCGGTGTTCATCATCGACCCCAACAAGAAGCTGAGGCTCCAGATCACCTATCCCGCCAGCACCGGCCGCAACTTCGATGAAATCCTGCGCGTGATCGACTCGCTGCAGCTCACCGACCACCACTCCGTGGCCACGCCGGTGAACTGGAAGGACGGCCAAGACTGTGTGGTGGTGCCCTCGATCTCCACCGAGGACGCCCGAGCCAAGTTCCCCAAGGGCGTGACCGAGATCCGCCCCTACCTGCGCACCACACCCCAGCCCAACCGCTGATCCTTCCGCCAACAACACACCAACATCACAATGAACGCCCCTGGAAAGGCCTGGTGGCCCTGGAAACCCCAGGAGCGCCTGGGCAGCTACGCAGTGATTGGGGTGGGGCGCTTCGGTGGAGCGGTGTGTAGCGAGTTACTGCGGGCCGGGGCGGAGGTCCTGGCCATCGACAGCAGCCAGCGGGCCATCGACGAACTCCGGCAACTGGATCCCGCCCTGGAGGCCCGGGTGGTGGACTGCACCGACGAGGAGGCCCTCAGGGATTCCGGGGCCCTCGATGTCGACACGGTTGTGGTGGCCATCAGCGAACCCATCGAGGCCAGCATCACCGCCACCCTGATCGTGAAGGACAGCCACGGCAGCCGGGTGCGGCAGGTGATCGCCAGGGCCACCAGCGACCTGCACGAAAAGATGCTGCAGCGAGTCGGAGCCGACCGGGTGGTGTTTCCCTCGCGCATGCAGGGCCTGCGCCTCGGTCGCGAACTGGTGAGACCCAATCTCCTGGAGCGGCTGCGCCTCGACGACCGCAACAGCATCGAGGAAATCACCGTGCCCAGCACTTTCGTGGGCCGGTCGCTGCGGGATCTCAACCTCCGCCGCAACTGCAGCGTCACCGTGCTGGCGGCCGGTCCTGCCAACCGGCTCACCTTCAACCCCCCGGCGTCGTACACCCTGGCAGCGGGAGAACTCCTGGTGGTGATGGGCAGCTGCGAGGCCCTCGAAGCCCTCCCCAGCGGCTGAGGATGCGGGTTCTCGGCCTGATGAGCGGCACCAGTGCCGACGGGGTCGACGCCGTGCTGGCCGAGTTGAGTGGTGCGCCCCACCGTCCACGCTGGCGCCTCCTCGCCAGCGCGGCCGTCGCCTATCCACCCGACCTGCGCCGCCGCCTGATTGCCCTGGGCCAGGGAGATCCGCTGCCATCCGCCGAAATTCTCGAGCTAGCCGAGGCCCTCACCGAACAGCAGGCCGAAGCCGCCCGGGCCTGCGATCCCCACGGGCAAGCGGAACTGGTGGGCTGCCACGGCCAGACCATCTGGCACCGCCCCCCAGCTGCGGGCCGGCGGGGAGCAAGCTGGCAACTGCTTCAAGGTCCCCTGCTCGCGGAGCTGCTCGACAAGCCGGTGGTCTTCGATTTCCGCAGCGCCGACCTCGCACTCGGCGGCCAGGGGGCTCCCCTCGTGCCGGCCACCGACGCTGCCCTGCTGGGGGGCATCGGTGGCTGGCGGGCGGTGCTGAACCTGGGGGGCATCGCCAACCTCACCTTGCTGCCACCGGCCAGCGGCCCGGATCGGAACGCGCCGGTGCGCGGCTGGGACTGCGGCCCAGCCAACACCTTGCTGGATCTGGCCGTGAGCCAGTTCAGCGGCGGCCGCCTCAGCTTCGATGCCGACGGCACCTGGGCCCGGCAGGGAACAATCCACGAGCCGCTGATCGCCCGATGGCTCCAGGAGCCCTACTTCCGGCAGCCCCCCCCGAAGTCCACGGGGCGGGAAAGCTTCGGGGGCCCGGACCTGGAGCGGCGCCTGCGGGAGTTGGCTGCCCTCACTCCGGACGACCGCCTCGCCGCCGATGCCCTCGCAACCCTCAGCTCCTTCGCGGCGGCGGTGGTGGCTGCGGATCTCAACCTTCAGCCACGGCCCCTGGAGGTGCTGGTGGCGGGTGGCGGCTGCCGCAACGGCGTGCTGATGGAGCAACTTCGCCGCCGTTGCCGCGGTCTAGCGGTGAGGCCCCTGCAGGAGTTGGGCATCGCCGACTGCCAGCGGGAGGCCCTGGCCTTCGCCCTATTGGCCTGGTGGCACCACCGCGGCCATCCGGGTTCCCTGCCCTCGGTCACCGGGGCACGGCAGGCTGCGGTTCTGGGCGTGCGGGTCGAGCCAGCTGGCGGAGCAAGCCGTGAAGCGTCAGGGGGCCGCCGATCCCAGGAAGCCAGCGGCGCCTGATCGGCCCCCTATCCGCAGGGGTTCCGAACGGCGTGTTCACCCCCCGGGGGGACGCAACTTCAGGCGACGGGGCACCCCCCGCAGACGGCGGGGTCCCTGGGCTTCATTCCTCTCCAGTTCGGCCCGAAAGCGATCGGCGGCGGCATCGGAGCCGGGAACCGGGCCCGATCCGGAATCATCCAGCCCAGACCCGGAGGTTGCCGGTGGGGAGGATGGCGCTGGCGCCGAAGTCGGCGGTGCAAGATTCGCTGGTGGAACGGTCGGCTCTGAAGCCGTTGGCGGTTGAGCGAGGGCTGCTGGATGGGTTGCTGCGGGAGCTGGCAGGCCAGGGCTGGGGGGGCTGAACGCAGGAATGGGGGAGGGGGGCGCCGGGCTGGCTCCTTCGCCTGGAGCTGCCGCGGTCGCGCCGTTCTGCAGGCGCAGCAGTTCCAAGCGCTCCACGCCCTGCTGGATGAGCACCTTGGCCATGTTGCTCACGGTGCGGGATTCGTCCTCGGCCAGCAGGGCCAGGCGCTGGCAAAGGTCCTCGGGCATCACCACCTGAATCCGGGGTGACTTGGGCCGGCCACTCGAGGAGGTCTGACGGGTGGGCACGACCCAAGGAAGCCAGCGGGTTACGAAAAAGTGTACTGAGGCTGGCAAGGGTAGTATCCAGGGGTAGTATCCAACCGTAGGCTTGTGGAGCGGATCCCCCTCCTAGGGATCCATACCTCCTGGATCACTCCCCTCTCCGGCCCCACGGCCCGACCGAACCATGGCCAGAACCAGGCAGACCCCACCCCCCGTCGTCGAACCCCAGCTGCCCGCGACTGCAGCAGCCCCGAGGACGGGCCGCAGCCGCGGCGCTGGCACCGCAGCAGCCACCGCAGCGGCAGGCAGCCAACACCGCCGCTCTGCCGCCGACGCCAGTGACGTGCTGGTCTCCGCAGTGATTAGCACCTATCTGCTCACCCATCTCCACCACGTGCTGCAACGGGCCGAGTACGGCGCCCAACAGGAGGGTCGTCAGGCCCTCGCCGCCAACTACGCCCAGTTGCGCAAGGTGCTCTGCCTGGATGCCCGCACCATGGAGGATGCCTCCGCCAGCGGCATGGAGGACGACGGCCACAGCAACGCCGCCTGAACGCCGCCATCTCAACTGGCTCCTCGACCGGGGCTCCTCGACCGGCTCCGCCGAACGATCTAGGGTCAGTTGAACCTATTCCCTGAGATGAGCGCGGAGACCAACCCTTCCCCGGGCAGCCGGCAAGCGGCCGAGCTCTACGCCCGCATCAGCCAGAACTCAGACCTCACCCAGTCGCTGTTCCGGCAGGCCCTGCAGGACCCCAGCGGGGCCCTGGCCAGGATCGTGGCCATCGGCGCCGAGCAAGGTATGACAGTCAGCACTGACGACGTGAAGGCCCACCTCGCCAGCCTGGACGATGGCGCCACCAAGCAGTGGCTGCTCAAGGCCCGCGGCGGTCTCTGAACCCATCGGCCGGGGCCTGCAGCGGCGCCGCCGGCATCTCCACCATTCCCGTACGGCGGGCGGGCAGCCGATGCTCCGCGCCGCCCCCCCGGGCCCAGCTGAAGAACAGCCAGTAACTCACCAGGGCCAGGCCCGCCGCCACCACCAGGGCTGCCACCTGCTCGAGCCGTCGAATCATGGCGTCCGGAGGCAGTGGGGAATCGTGCAGTCTGCCCGAGCGTTCCATGGGCCGCGACGAGAGATGATGCAGCGTCATCGCCCCCACGCCCGCAGTGCTGCGCCTCGAAAGGATCGGCAAGATCTACCCCACGGGTGAGGTGCTGCGCGATGTCACCTGGGAGGTGAAAGCCGGAGACCGCATCGGCCTGGTGGGAGTGAACGGGGCCGGCAAGTCCACCCAGATGCGGATCATCGCCGGCCTGGAGGAACCCAGCAGCGGCCAGGTGGTGAAGCAGGGGGCGCCCCGCATCGTCTATTTGCAGCAGGAATTCGATGTGGACCCGCGCCGCACGGTGCGGCAGGAACTCTTCCAGGCTTTCGGCGAGGCCGCCGAGGTGCTCAACCGTCAGAGCGAGGTGGAAGAGGCCATGGGCGGCGAGGCGGCCGCGGCCGATCCCGAACTGCTGAATCGGCTGATCGAGGAGCTCGGCAACCTGCAGAGTCGCTTTGAGGCCCTGCACGGCTACGAACTCGACGCCCGCATCGACAAGCTGCTGCCCACGATCGGCTTCACTCCCGAAGGGGCGGAGCTCCGGGTGGGCGACTACTCCGGCGGCTGGCAGATGCGCATTGCCCTGGGCAAGATCCTGCTGCAGGAACCTGATCTGCTGCTCCTCGACGAACCCACCAACCACCTCGATGTGGAGACGATCCAGTGGCTGGAGGACTACCTGATCGGCCAGACCGTGCCGCTGGTGGTGATCAGCCACGACCGCGCCTTCCTCGATCGGGTCTGCAATCAGATCGTCGAAACCGAGCGGGGCGTCTCGCGCAGCTATCTGGGCAATTACAGCCAGCACCTGGAGCAGAAGGCGCTCGAACGGGAAGCCGGCCAGGCCGCCTTCGAGCGCCAGCAGAAGGAGCTGGCCAGCCAGCAGGCCTACATCGACCGCTTCCGGGCGAGTGCCACCCGCAGCACCCAGGCCAAGAGCCGCGAGAAGCTCCTCGACAAGGTGGAGCGGATCGAGGCGCCCATGGAGGGTGTGAGCGGCCCTCGGTTCCAGTTCCCCCCGGCGCCCCGCTCAGGCCGGCAGGTGGCCATGATCGACAACCTCACCCACAGCTATGGGGAGAGGATCCTGTTTCTGGGGGCCAGCCTGGAGGTGGAGCGCGGCGATCGCATCGCCTTTGTGGGGCCGAACGGGGCCGGCAAATCCACCCTGCTGCGACTGGTGATGGGGTTGGAGCAGCCTGAGGAGGGCCATGCGGGGCTGGGCGAACACCACGTGGTGGCCGGTTACTTCGAGCAGAACCAGGCCGAGGCCCTCGACCTCTCCCGCCGCGTGGTCGACACCCTGTTTGAGGCGGTGCCCGACTGGACCCAGACCCAGGTGCGCAGCCTGCTGGGCAACTTCGGCTTCAGTAACGACACTGTTTTCAAGGAGGTGGGCCAGTTGTCCGGGGGGGAAAAGGCCCGGCTGGCCCTGGCCCTGATGCTGCTCACCCCCTGCAACCTGCTGGTGCTGGATGAGCCCACCAACCACCTGGACATCCCGGCCAAACAGATGCTCGAGGACGCCCTGATGGCCTACGACGGCGCCGCCCTGCTTGTGTCCCACGACCGTTACTTCATCTCCCGCGTGGCGAACCGGATCGTGGAACTGCGCGATGGGGAGTTGGTGCTCTATCGCGGCGACTACGCCTATTTCCAGGAGAAGAAGCGTGAGGAGGCGGGGGAGGCCGAAACCCGCCGGGAGGAGCAGCGGCGGCTCGACAAACGAGAGGCCAACCGCACCAAGCAGCAGCAACGCAAGAGCGCTCGCCGTGGGGCTTCGGAGCCGGAGGGGGCGAGCGAGGGAGAGACCCCACAGGAGAGCCCTTCGACCCGGCGCAGCCGGGGCAAGGTGGCCTGAGCGGCACCCCTGATGCGGGAGTCCTGACCATGGCGGCGGGTGAGCCCCTGGCCAGGAAGCTCCCAGGAAGCGGCAGGCCAGCCGTCGCCCATGCGGCACACCCGGCAGGGGAAGGGGACACTCCAGCAGAAACCTGCGCCACCAGAAGCTGAGCGCCTCCTGGGCGACTGCAGACCGCCCCATCTGCGGACGCGGTCCCACGGCCTGTCGATCAGCGTGCGCGGCTCCCGTGCTGAGCCGGCGCGGGGTCAGACTGGCCTTCCTGACAAGCTGGGATTTCAAAACAAGCTGGGAATCCCTGACAAGCCAGCTAGCCCTGTTGCAACGGATACGCGAGATCTCGAAACAGTTCGTAGCTTTATTCCGATCGAACGATCCTTCGCGCCGCTCGCCATGTCGGAACCTCTCGCCCTCACCCTCGGCCAGAAATTCGAGCTCGAGCGGATGAACCGGGCCATCGACGCCACGGCCGATCCGCAAGCTCTGCGTGGCCTGGCCAAACAATTGCTCCAGGCCTGGCACAGCCAGAAGGCCGCCACCCAGTGGGTGATGCGTCAACAGTTGGGGAGCCCGGCCCGGGTGCCCACCGAACTCTGCCTGGACACCATCGGCTTCGACGACCCGCCGCTTCCCGGCCCCGATGAGATGGAAGCCGAAGAGGGCTGAGCCGGGGCGATCCTGAACCGGCAGATGGCTGCGCTCATCGCATAGCCGATCGTCCCATCTCGCCGGGTACCACACTGATCATCAAGTCAGTTCCATTGCGGTTAATCCTCACGGCCATAGGTTCACCCACCACAGCACCCTCCACCGAGGCGATCATCTGAGCTGGGGTTGCCACGGGACGACCCCGGACCGCCACAATCACATCGCCCACTTGGAGTCCAGCCCGAGCGGCCGGTCCGCCTGGCTTGACCGAGGCCACCTGCACGCCTGATCTCAAGCCGAGCCGATTGGGCTGGACCAGGTTGTCGAGTCCAACACCGATCACCGGGTGGCTTGCCCGTCCGGTGGCCAGCAGTTGGGCCACGATTCCCCGGGCCCTGTTGATCGGGATCGCGAACCCGAGCCCAGCTCCTGGACCCGTTCTCACCAAGGCATTGATGCCTACCACCTCCCCATCGGCATTGAGAAGCGGCCCACCCGAATTGCCGGGGTTGATGGCGGCGTCGGTCTGGATCAGGTCGAGGCGTTTGTCCGTGATCCCTAACTTGCTGGCATTGCGATTGAGGCTACTCACAATGCCCAGGGTCACGGTGTGATCCAGGCCAAAGGGATTTCCCACCGCAATGGCCCAGTCGCCCACCTGAAGAGCGTCGGAATTGCCGAGCGGTGCCACCGGCCACGGTCCCGGTCCGACCAGCCGAACCACCGCCAGATCGGTCACCGGATCGGCACCCACCACCCGACCCTCGACGCGCTGCCCGCCTTGCAGCCCCACGGTGAGCCGATCGGTTCCCTCCACCACGTGCGCGTTGGTGAGCACCAACCCGTCAGCCTTAAAGATCACCCCACTGCCCTGACTGCGCTCCGTGCGCTGCGAGGGAGCTATCGAAGCGTTGGGCGGCAGTCCAAAGAACTGCCGGAAAAGTGGGTCGTTGAGCGGGCCCCCGGCGCTACGGGCCGCGGCCACGGTGCGCTCCGTGTCGATCGTGACCACCGCAGGGCCCGTCCGCCGGACCGCCGCGGCCACGAAGGACTGCCGAGAGAGAGTGGCGGCCGCCCCCTTGGCGACAACGGGCACAGGCAGGCTGGCTAGCCCAGCCAGCCCCAGCACCGCGAGGCCGGAGGCTCCGGAAAGAAGAACGCGGTTTGGACGGGTCACGCGGGGCGACTGGAACACGAACTGAAAACGTTAAGCAGGGCATTGCGACCTGAGAAGGGAGGCAAACCGCCCGCACCCCCTATGATGTGTGAAGTTTTCTATCTAGCCGTGGACACCAGTCGCCTGCTCCTTGCCTTTCTCGCCTTTGGCGCTGCCTGCACCACCCTCTGGGCCTGGATGCTGGCCACCACGGGCTCCGCCGCAAAGGAGCGATGATTGGAGAGTCCGCGGCATCCAGGGGCTTCTCGAATCCATGCCCGCTCTCCTGGCAGATCTTTTTCCATTTCTTTACGTCCTCTGCTTCCTAGCTCTGCTCTGGCAGGCGTTCAGGATCATGTCCCGAGGGTTCAAGGCCGCATCCGGTCCTTTTGAGCGGACGCCCATCGACGCCGCAAGCGGTGGTCGGGGCGACCGCACCGGTCGGCTCACCATCCATCCCGAATTGCTTGATGCCGATGGTCAGCTCACCCAGGAGGATCTTCTTACGGTGCGCTTCAGCGGCGACAACGAACCCACCCCTTTTCCCGGCGATCCGGCCTGAGCAGCTCTGCCGGCCTCGGATCCGATCCCCGCGAGATCGGGGATGGCCGGCCGCTGAATAGGCTCGGAACCGTGACCCAGATTTCCGGCGGAGGTTGAAGGTGGACCAGAGGACGAGAATCGTGGCGGCCGTGCTTGGGGGCCTAAAGCTGCCGCCCCGTTTCCGGCTGAAACTGGTGAAGGATGATCCGGTTCGTCTGGAGCTCAGCATCACCCCCGCCTACGGCAAGGATCCGATTCTGGTGGGCATCGTGGAGTCCCAGGATCTGGTGGCCCGCCGCGACCGCGAAGGCAGGATTCCCCGCGACCTTCAGGGCACCTGGGACTGGACCGTCCGTCACGGCAAGGTCAGCACCGGCGGCTGGAACCCCTATCTCAAGGAGGCCCTGCAGACGATGTTCGAAACCGGCCTGCCGGCGATCGTCTACGAGGAAACGACCGGCGAGGATTATCACCCAGTTGACGGCATTCGCCACGTGCGTTGAACCCCAAGGCCCTGGCCGATCGTCTGCCGATCGACGACCACTTGGAGGCCATCCGCGGGGCCCTCGCCCCCGGGGCCACCGTGGTGCTGCAAGCCCCGCCGGGCGCCGGCAAGACCACCCGGGTGCCCCTGGAGCTGCTGAAGGCATTCGGTGACCAAGGGCGCATCCTGCTGATCGAACCCCGCCGCCTGGCGACCCGAGCTGCCGCCGAGCGACTCGCAGCCGGTCTGGGCGAGGCGGTAGGCGAACAGGTGGGCTACAGCGTGCGCCTGGAGAGGCGCAGCTCAAGTCGCACCCGCCTTGAGGTCCTCACCGGGGGCCTGTTCCTGCGGCGCCTGCAGGCCGATCCCGCCCTGGAAGGGGTGGCCTGCGTGATCTTCGACGAATTCCACGAACGGGGCGCCGAAGCGGATCTGGCGCTTGCTCTGGTGCGCCAGGCCCGCACCCTGTTGCGGCCGGAGCTGCGCATCATGGTGATGTCCGCCACCCTTGATCTCGCCCCACTGGCAGCCGGGCTGGATGGGGCCACCGTGATCACCAGCCCGGGGCGCAGCTTTCCGGTTGCGGTGGAGCATCAGCGGCCGCGGGAGCGGGAACGGCTCGAGCAGCAGGTGGTGCGGGCCCTCGAGAACCACTGGCTGGAGGAGCGCGGCCCAGCGGAAACGGTGCTGGTGTTTCTGCCCGGCCAACGGGAGATCGCTGACGCCCAGCGGGCGATCGAGGCCACGGCCTGGGGCCAGCAGGTGGCCTGCACACCGCTGCATGGCCAGCTCTCCCTGGCCCACCAAGGCCAGGCGATCGCCCCGGCCCCCACGGCGGGAGGCAAGCTGGTGCTGGCCACTTCGATCGCCGAAAGCTCGCTCACGATCGCCGGGGTCACGCTGGTGATCGATGCGGGCCTGAGCCGCCGCAACCGCTTCGATCCCGCCACCGGCCTCGACCGGCTGGTCACCCTCCCCGCCAGCCTGGCCAGCGCCGAACAGCGCCGGGGTCGGGCCGGCCGGTTGGGTCCGGGCCGCTGCCTGCGGCTCTGGGCACAGGGTGAGGAGCAGCGGCGGCCTGGCTTCGATCCACCGGAGCTGCTGGTGTGCGATCCCCTGCCGATCGTGCTGCAGTTGGCCGAATGGGGCGATGCCCTTGGGGAGGATCTGCCCTGGATCGATCCTCCCCCCCGAACGGCCCTGCAGGAGGCCCGCGAGCTGCTGGAGCAACTCGGCGCCCTTGATGGCGGCGGCCGGATCACGCCGGCGGGCCGGACGATGGCGGGCCTTGGGCTATCCCCCCGGCTGGCCCACCTGCTGCTGCGGGCCCAGGCGTGCGGCAGCCTTGAGCTGGGCTGTGAACTGGCCGTATTGCTCAGCGAGCGCGACCCGCTCAATCCCCGCGATGCGGGCAGTGATCTGCTGTGCCGGCTCGACTGGTTGCGGGCCCGAGCCAGCGAGCCCGCCGATCGCCTGGCCCCCGGACGCTCCTCCCAGCGGCGCGAAATGCAGAAACTCCAGACCGAACTGAAGCGGCAGGTGCTGGCGTCCTCGCGCCGGGATGGCGCCACGAATGCGCAGACCACCGCCTCCAAACCGCCTTCCGCCACTTCGGAGGAGGCCATGGCGGCGCGGCTGCTGGGCTGGGCCTATCCCGAGCGGATCGCCCTGAGCCGCGGCCGGGGCGATGGGCGCTTTCTGATGCGTGGCGGGCGCGGAGCGGTACTGCACCCCGACGATCCCCTGGCGGATGCCGAAGCCCTGGCCATTGCCATCGCCGATGGGGAGGGGGCCGAGGCCAGGGTGCGCCTGGCGGTGCGGCTGGAGAGGGCCGATCTGGAGGAGCTGGCGGCGGCGCAAGGGCAGGAGGCCCTGGAGGCCCGCTGGGATCCCCAGGCCGAGCGGGTGCGCTGTGAGCGCAGTCTGCGGCTGGGGGCCCTGGTGCTGGCCCGCGCCCCCTGGCCTGAAGCGCGCGGTGAGGAGGTGCAGGCGGCCATGGCGGACGGACTGCGACAGCTCGGTCTGGCGGCGTTGCCCTGGTGCCCCCGCAGCCGATCCCTGCAGCAGCGCCTCGGCCTGGCCCACCGCTGGCTGGGCCCCCCCTGGCCAGACCGTCGCCTCGAACGCCTGGAGGACGATCCGGCTGCCTGGCTAGGGGAGCGGCTGGCCGGCCTGCGCAGCCGCCAGGACCTGCGGCAGCTCGACCTGATCGAGGCGCTCTGGGGCGAGCTGGACTGGGCGGAGCGGCAGCAGCTAGAACGCTGGTTTCCAGAAACCATCGCGGTGCCCTCGGGGCGGCGGGTGGCCCTCGACTACGTCGGCGAGGAGCCTGTGCTGGCGGTGAAGCTGCAGGAGATGTTCGGCGCCACGGTGAGCCCCACCCTGCTGGATGGCCGGCTCCCGATCACGGTGCAGCTGCTCTCCCCGGCGGGAAGGCCCGCCGCGCTCACCCGCGACCTGGCCGGCTTCTGGAGCAGCGGCTATGCCGAGGTGCGTCGGGAGCTTCGCGGCCGTTACCCCAAGCACCCTTGGCCGGAGGATCCCCGCCAGGCGGTGGCCACCGCCCTCACCAAGGCAAGGCTGGAACGGGAGCCCTCCAGCGGCAGGCCGCCTAATTGCTTTTAGAAGACCGCTTCGAACAGATGGCCAAAGCCGAAATGGTGCAGGCCCTCCACGATTCCCTCACAGCCATGGCCGCGGGCCCGGTAGGTGCGGGGCAGGCGGGGCAGGGCCGCCAACAGAGCCGCTTCGGCATTGCCCACCATCACGCTCTGCAGGCCGGTTTCGAACATGGCCAGGTCATTGAGGGTGTCGCCGGCCGTGACCACGCGGGCGTGGTCCACCTCCAGCCAATCCAGCAGATCCAGCAGGGTGGAGCCCTTGTTCACCCCGGCTGGCAGCACATCGAGATAGCGGTTGTCAGACACCAGGCAATCCACCCCGTGGGCCTCGATCTCGGCGAGCTGATCGTGATCGAGTTCGGCCGGATCGATCAGGTAGGCCAGACGCCGCTGGGCCGTCACCGGCTGGGCCGCGATGCCGGGTATGCGGGCCAGCAGGGGCAGCAGACGCTCCGGCAGTCCGGCCCAGCGGGCCTCGATCGGATCGGTGGCCAGGGGCAGAGGTTCGAGGGTATGGCCGCAGGCCACGGTGCTGCCCACATCCCCGATCACCAGATGGGGAGAACCGAGGCCCAGCTCCCGCTCCTCCCGCAGCAGCCTCGCCACCGAAGCCAGATCACGGCCCGTGCAGAACACATGCAGCACCCGCTGTCGCTCGGCCTGGAGCCAGCCATAGAGGCGCCGGCGCCAGGGATCGCTGCCCCCCAGCAGGGTGCCATCCAGATCGGTCACGAGTACCAGATCGGGCGCATGGGGCAGGGTTGCCGCCAGCTGTCCTTGGAGCAACTCGCGTGGGCTGCGTTCAAGAGGCATGGACGGGAAGGCGAGCGCAGCCGAAGGGAAGCTGGCCTTGCATCTCCAGGATCCCCGCTCCCCAGCCGCGGATCACGCCGCTCAGGGATGCGATTTCCTCGGAGAACCACGATGGGGGGCTGGGCGATGGGATCAGAAGGGCCACGACTGCTTATGGGGCACGGCTGCTTGGGGGCTCGGCCATTCTCTCGCAGGCCTCAGGTATCCGGAGTCAGCGGAAGCGATGCGTACCGGAAACAGCAAGGTGGTGGAGTTCGCGGGTCTAGCGTGATCAATCGTCCCTGCGTTCTCCCGGATCCCGTCCATGCCCTCCCCCGGCCTCGGCTTCCCCGGCAATCGCCGCGATGGTGCCCGCCAGCTGAGCATCGTGACGCTGATTGGCGGGGCCGCCCTCACCCAGATCAACCATGCGCTGGGTCAGGTGGTGCTGCTGCTCACCATTCCACTTGGGCTGTACTGGTGGACGCTCTATCGCCGGCTCAGCGAATGACGATGGCGGCCCCTTCCCCGAGCCCAGAAAGAAGCAGCAGGGGCCTGCCCCGTTACACGGTTGGAGAACTGAATGGGGCGATCGGCAACCTGCTGGAGCGTGGCTTTGCCCCCCGCTTCCTGGTGGAGGGAACGGTCAGCCGCCCCCAGCTCAAGAAGGGCCATCTTTGGCTGAGCCTGAGTGATGGGGAGGCGTCGATCAATGCGGTGGTCTGGGCCTCCCAGCTCCGCCAGCTGGCCTTCGTGCCAGAGGAGGGAGATGGGGTGGTGGTGGTCGGCAGGCTCAACTTCTGGATCGCCCGGGCCACCCTCACAGTCCAGGTGCTGGACCTCAGGCCGAGCCTCACGGCCGTGTTGCGCCAGTTCGAGCGGGTGCATGCCTTGCTGGAGCCCGAGGGTCTGTTTGAGCCCGCGCGCAAACGCCCCCTCCCCCGCTTCCCCACCCGCATCGCCCTACTCACGAGCGTGCCCAGTTCAGCCCTGGCCGACATGCTCCGCACGGCCCACGAACGCTGGCCGGCGACCGCTCTGCTCGTGGTGCCCATCCCTGTCCAGGGGGCGGTGGAGGCAACGATCCGGGAGACGCTTGAGCGATTGGCCAGCCGAACCAACACCCTGGGAATCGAGGCCCTGGTGCTGGCCCGGGGGGGCGGCAGCCGCGAAGACCTCAGCGTGTTCGATGGAGAAACCCTGGCCCGTAGCCTGGCCGCTTTTCCGGTGCCCGTGGTCTGCGGGCTCGGCCATGAGGACGACACCACCATTGCCGATCTGGTGGCGGACTACCGCGCCGCCACCCCCACCGCCGCCTTGGTGGCCCTGCTGCCGGACCGGCGGAGCGCCGCTCAGACCCTGCGGCACAGCCGCCATCACCTGCAGCAACTGCTCCGCCTCAGGCTGCAGACCCTGGCTGAGTCCCTTCGACGCCAGCGGGAACGCCTGGAGAGGCTGCATCCAGCGTTATGGGTCGCCCAGCAGCGGGTTTCGCTGCTGCACCAGCGGCAACTGTTGACCGCCCTATCACCCGATCAGCTGCTGCGCCGAGGGTTCGCCCTGGTGCGGCGCGAAGGAGGACCGGTGGTGCGCTCGATCGACGCGGTGGCCCCGAATGAGTTGCTAAGCATCGAGCTGACCGATGGATTCCTGCGCGCCCGGATCGAAGCACTGGAACCCCGGGGACACCCCAGGCGCAATCGCTTCCAAGCCAAGAGAGGCTCCCCGAAGAAATCAGTTCCACCCCCATCGCCCGCCGCTTGAATCCGGTTTCCTGTTTTCCGACCCGCATCCCCCCTCCATGCCCCGCCCCCGAGCCACAGGTCAGCGCGCTGGCCAGGGATCTCCAGAGCCCCAGGCCGAGCCGCCGTCTTCTTCTGCACCGCCGGATGAGTCGGGCGATGGCATCGACGACCTGAGTTTCCGCCAAGCCCAGACCGCCCTGGATCTCACCCTCAGCGAACTTCAGAGCAGCGAGCTGGATGTGGAGGCCATGGCGGATCTCTATCGGCGTGCCCTGCGCTATGCGGATCGTTGCGAGGCGGTGCTGGAGCAAGTGGAGCAGAAGGTGATGCAATGGAATCCCCAGGAACCGGCCAACGAACCGGTACCCTTCGCGCTCTGACTTGATCCGGAATCCCCCCATGTCCCCTGAACCTCACTCAAACATGCCGGCCAATACTGAGGCCGGTGATTCGACGACGACCAAGGGCGGA
Source organism: Cyanobium sp. (assembly GCA_014191755.1). Lineage (GTDB taxonomy): Bacteria > Cyanobacteriota > Cyanobacteriia > PCC-6307 > Cyanobiaceae > Cyanobium. Next base: position 2,260 of record BJHE01000029.1, on the reverse strand, counting down.
GGGCCGCCGATGCCCAGCTCACTCAGCTGGGTCTACTTGGCCCTGGCGATTGCCGGGGGAGTGCTGCCCTGGCTGGCGAATCTTGAGTTCATCCACACCTACGGCCAGACCTTTGACATCGGCCTGTTCGTGCGACTAGCGAATGGGAACCCGGCCGCCCAGTCCCTTTCCCGGGACCTCGCGATCGGTGCCACCGCGATCATCGTTTGGATGGTGAGCGAGAGCCGGAGGCTGCGGTTGCGGGGCCTGGGCTGGGTTCTGCTCAGCTGCGTCACGATCGCCTTCGCCTTTGGGGCACCGATGTTCCTATACCTGCGCGAGCGTCGCCTGGCTGAACTGGAGCGTCAGGGGCTGGAGGGAATCGGCTGATTGCCCTCAGCTTGTGCCGTCGGGGTCAGCCGCTGGCGGTCGGTCCACAGCCACGGCATCGACCGTGATCGTGGCCGAGCTGGCATCCACATCGCGATCAACATTAGAAGCGCCGGAAGCCGACATCGATGCTCCACAGGAGGGGCATTGGCTCATCCCGATGCTGGGGGCGCCGCACGCCGGACAGGTCACAAGCCGGCGACTCAGCAGACGCCATCCGATCAGAGCGGCCGCACCCAAAAGCAGGGGCAGAAGCAGCAGGGTGAGGGTGAGCCCGCCAAGGATGTCCAGCAGAAGACGACCGGCGGGCCCTGGGATCAAGAGGAGGAGACCTGCCAGGAGGATCCAACCCCACGGGAGGGAACGGTTCATCGTTGGAAGCGGGGATCATTCTCAAACCACCGTTCCAGTGCCGCCATCAGTTCGATGCCCGCCCAACTGAGGATGAGGGCAAGGGCCAGCCAGACCACGAGGGCGGCGACGCCGACCACTAAGGGGATTAAGGCTAGGGACACCGCGAGGGTAATCACTAAAGCGCCGACGACGGTGCAGACGGCGAGTACCCCGGCCCGGAGTGGCCGGATCTGAGGAGAGGATGGCAGCACAGCAGGCTCGAGATGGGCGATGTTTCCATCCTCACCCAGCAGATCAAGGTCAGGGTGAAGCCAAGGGTGTGGATCGCCTCCCGTGCAAGCGGCGACTGCGGACAACGGCAAAGCAATGGCCGTAGTAGAGGATCGCACCCAAAAACCAGACCCACAGGGTGAAGAGAAGAATGCAACCCACAACCCCATAGGCCTGAAAGCGGAGACCGAGGGCAAAGAGGCTTCGTCCTAACAAGAGATTGAGAAGGGTGATGCCCGATCCGGCGAGGGCCGCCGCCGGCAGAAGGGGAGCCAGGGGAATGCGGCGCGAAGGGAGCCACCAGAGCAGCGCCAGGCTCACCAGGATGGCGATGACCAGGGAGATCGAGATATCGAGACCAAGGGAAACCGAGACACCGGGCCGCAGAAAGGCCGGCAGGAGTGGATCGATCCAAGACCGAACAAAGCTAAAGCTAAGAAAACGAATAGTACTGACCCATTGATCAAGAACGATGAGAGGGCCTACGAACAAGAGCAACAACAAGGCTTTCAACCTCAGGGTGATGAATCGAACCACCACCTGCCGCGCGGTCAGGGACTCAATGTCCAGGGGGCGGTTCCACCAAAGTCGATCAGCCCCCCGCTGAAGGGAGAGATAGATGTTGTTAGCACTGAAGGCCAACAGAAGAAAGCCGAGCAGACCAGCGCCGACTCCCTGCCGGAGGAAGCGGGTAAGCGTTTCCTCAACGACAGGCTGGAATGAGATCGGAATGATCTGACCAATCAGGCGCAGGAGCTGTTCCAGCAGGTCGCGATCGCGTCCCAGCCAACGGGAAGCCAGGGACAAACCGATCAGCAGGGCCGGAAAAAAGGATTGGAGGGTGTGGTATGCGAATGCCGCGCTCAGATCAATGCAGTCTGTGCGCAGCCAAAGTAGATAGGAATGCCAGAGAATCCTTAGAGAACGGTGCCGTTGCCAGAGGCGCACCAATGCAACCGCAAAATGTCTTACCATTTAAGCAGGTTTCAGCCTCGAATCCCCGTGGGCCCGGTAACCTCCGCAATCGTCCACCAAAACGCCATCGGCTGCCAATCCGGAATCATCGCTTCATTCACATTCATCGCCCAGCTCATCTCCCTCATGGCGAACCACGCCCCCAAGTCAGCCCTCTCAAGGCAGGCACAAAAAAGCCACCCCAAGAGGTGGCTTTTCGATCGTGTCCTCTCGACACGTCACAACACCTACTGTTGAATACGGCAGATGGTGGGGAAAGTTTTACCTGGCATCGCGCTATTTTCGCAGGGGG
>BJHE01000028.1 GCA_014191755.1 Cyanobium sp. | reverse complement strand
CAGCACCACCTTTGATCCAGGCGGAGCCTGCGATCCCGCAGCCCACCGCTCCCCACCCCAGCCCCCCGGCATGAGCATCCTCGACACGATCAATCCCTCCCTCACCCGCTACCGCCGCGACGAACCGGCGCCGGTGCTTCCCCTGCGGGACGAACCCGACCTGCTGAGCCTGCTGGAGGCCAGCGGCCGCCTGGTGGCCGACGAGGAGACCGCCGGCACCGACGTGAGCACGGTGGAAGAGGAAGAACTCTCAGCGCTGATGGGCGAGAAGGAGGATTACAACCAGCCCGATGAACAGGCCGAGGAAGACTGGGAAGACTGAACCGAAACCTGGCCCATGCTTCTCGATGACGGCAGGATCTCCGCCTCCCTCCTGGCCCTGATCCTGCTGCTGGCCACCCTGGCCAGCGATGGATTGGTGCCCAACTCCAGCCTCACCATCCCTCTGGTGGCTGCCGCCCTGGTGAGTGCCGGGGTGGCCCGTTGGGGGGTGCCACGGTTGCGGGCCCTGAAGCTGGGCCAGGTGATCCGCTCGGAAGGCCCCCAGGGCCACCAGAGCAAGGCGGGAACCCCCACCATGGGCGGCCTGCTGGTGGTGCCCGTGGGAGTGCTGGTGGGAGGGCTCACCAGTCCTGGCGATCCCCGGTTGCTGGCGGTGGCGGCTGTCACGCTGGCCTTCCTGGCGATCGGCGCGATCGACGACTGGCGCAGCCTGACGAAGCGAACCAACACCGGCCTCAGCCCCCGGGGGAAACTGCTGCTGCAGGCGGGCGCCGCCCTGCTGTTCCTGCTCTGGGCCGGCCTGGGGGGCTGGATGGGGGGAGGCGATCCGGCCGCGATCTCACTGCCCTTCGGCTGGTTGCTGCCACTGGGACTGCTGATCTGGCCCCTGGGCCTGTTCGTGTTCATGGCGGAGAGCAACGCCACCAACCTCACCGACGGCCTCGATGGCCTGGCCGGCGGCTGCGGCGCCGTGGTGTTCACCGGCATGGCCCTGCAGCTCATGCTGCGCGGCCACGGCGGTGATCCATCGCTGGCTGCCTTCTGCGCGGCGATGGCCGGCTGCTGGCTGGGCTTCCTGAGCCAGAACCGCTATCCGGCCCGGGTGTTCATGGGAGACACGGGATCGCTGGCCATGGGGGCGGCGCTCACGGCTGTTGCCCTGCTCAGCGACAGCCTCTGGCCCCTGCTGCTGATGGGCGGGGTGTTTCTGGCCGAGTCGATCTCGGTGATCCTGCAGGTGTGGGTGTACAAGGCCACCAAGGACGAGACGGGCAAGGGCCGGCGCCTGTTCCGCATGGCGCCCCTGCATCACCACTTCGAACTGGGCGGCACACCGGAGCAGGGGGTGGTGCTGGGGCTGTGGGGGGCGAGTTTGGGGCTCGTGGTGCTGGGGTTGGTGCTGCGGCCCTGAGGGGTGGCGGCCGATTAAATGGCTGAGGTGCGGGACCCTTTAGCTCAAGAGTGTGGTGTTGTGCTGTGCGTGTCCTCGCGGAGAAAACGCAGCGTGATACCAAAAACTTGGCAATGCTTGCCTTGCCAGAGCCGACAACTTGCCAGGCCCGCAGAGCAGACCGTATTGAAGACTACAAGTGGATATCGGGTCCGATAACCACTGTCCATGATGGACACATAGTGCAAAAAGCGACTGCGGTTACTAGAGTTGACTCGGCTGCATCGTTGGCAATCGATATGTTGGATTCGCCAGCACCGCAGGCCAACAGAATCTGGGCGCGCTGGACGATCGAATGCGGCAAGGAGCGAAAGCTGGCGATGCTACGCAGTTGCTGTGCCTCGCCCTCACTGAGGGCAAGCAGTGGCATCGGGCGACCAAGCGCCACAGAAGGCCTCAGGGAACACTCCGGATTCTAGCTATTATTTGCGGGCCGGGACACTAGCGGTTTGTGCTTGATGGGCCGGCGTGAATGCAGCAGAGCACAGGAAGGTGTAAGCGACTGAACAGCTAGCTGTTGGCCACAGGAACGCCAGGGCCGAAGAGGGGAAGCACGCTAGGGGCATGCCACTCAAGCAGTGGCCGCGGCGGGTCAAACAAGGTTCGGCGCAACCCACTCAATCCCTCTCAGGTTCGTCCAATGACCATCAAAGTCTCGCTTCTGCAAGTTCCTGGCTTTCCGAATTCTGCCTTTCCCATGGCGCTACTAGCCCTAGGGGATTCGGCCCAAACACAACAGTTTCAAGACTTTCAACTTCAGAACGGCTACGGATCAGCCACCAAGGCCACGATTACCCCTGGCTACGGCGCAACAGTAAGCGCCATCATTAACATCACTGTAAATACTATCACAGAGCAGACATTCAACCAGATCATCAACCAAGTCAAGACCAGCAACAAGTATCAAAACCGATCTGATTTCAAGCAACTGGTCGACAACAGCAGCTATGCCAGCGCTGCATCTTCCAGCACTGGCATATTCGGGTGGCTGCTCGGTAGTGGCAGCAGTTCTTATACCAATCAGAATTCCCACTTGACCAATGAGATCAACAAGTACACTCAAGGCGACGCTTCGAATGACACGACGGTTGCCAATAGCGTGGCCAACATCATGGTGAAAAACCAATCCCAGGTCAATGTCACCGCAACAGTCCAGGTCACCGGTCAGTTACTTGTTCCCCAGCCAACCATCATCGCCGTCGAAACCTCCACATTCAAATTCACCGACCAGAATGGCAACACATCTTCCGTGACTCTGCTCAACCAGAGTCCACTCGTGCCCGTCAATCCCAACGATAGTTCTGTAAGCCAAAACACCGTGACCCCGGGATCCAAATTGGCAATGGCGCCGATTGGCTCATAACCTCTAGCGATCCAGGGTGGGCGCACAACATACCGTGCGTCCGCCCCGCACCCAGGAAGCCATCATCCCCTCGTCCCATTCGGCGCCGGCCTGAAGGCGAAGGCTTCCAGACCACGCAGACGTTGCGGTTTCCGCAGAACACAACAACGAAGACTCAGAAGCGGATGGCAAACCACCCCAGCCCCCATCCGAATAGCCACGAGCCCAGGGAGTAGGAGTAGAATTCGGTAAGCGTGAAGCTCTACAGGCAAACCAAGGCGAAAGAGATGAATTGCAACACCAAGTTCCTGGACAGAATTAGCCCGCAAGAGAAAGAGAGCTTACTGCTCAACAGTCGCGAAATCAGCCTCCCCACCAACCATCAGTTGCTATTTCAATCCGACTGGGGATCGGAAACTTTTCTGATCACCGCTGGGATCGCCAAAGCCCGCAGCCTTTGCCTGGATGGCAGTGAAGTGATCATCAGTCTGATGGGCGCTGGAGCCCTGATCGGTGATCTGGCCCTCCTCTCTCCCCAGCCGATTCGTAGCCTGGATGTGGTGGCTCTCACCCCGCTGACCTTGTTGAAACTGCGCCCGGCTGCGTTGCAGGAGGCCATGGAAGTCAACAGCAAGGTCATTCACGCCCTCGCTTGCCTGCAGGCCCAGCGGTTGATCGCCCTGGGAAACCGTCTGATCCTGATGAAGGAGGATGCCACCACGCGCCTGCTCTCGACACTGCTGGATCTCGCCCGCCTCCACAGTCCTGAGGACGACCACCAACCAGCCATCCCCGCCATTCCCCAGCATGAAATCGCCGGCATCGCCGGTCTGTCCCGGGGCACCACCTCCACGCTGATCACAAAACTGCGCAGCAACGGCACGCTGGCCAGCAACGCCAGCGGAGAGCTGTACTTCGCCTCGCTCGCGCCTCTGGAGCGAAGGGGACTTCTGCCAAAGCCCCGACTTGAGGCTGCATCCCGCTGACCACCGCCAGCGCTACCCCCGCACCAACACCGGCACCCACTTAAACGCCGGCGTGCCGCTGGCGGGATCCACCACCGCGTGCATGGGCACGATTGCCTCGGGGTAGAACATCAGCGCGGCGCCACGGCGGATCGAGCCGGGGATGATTGCGATGGCGTCCAGCCGGCCGGCGTCACCCTGCACGCTCTCCCGCTGGAGGGCGGCCAGGGCGGTAGCGGCCAGATCCTCGGGGTTCATCAGGATCGTTTGGCGGTGGGGCATGCCGCGGTAGCTGTCGCTCACCTTGTATGCCGCGGTGTTGTGCTGGCCGTAGCTGCGGGCGGTGATCAGGCTGAGCACCAGGCCCTGCTCTCCGGGCGCCAGGCCACCGAAGTGGCTGGCCTCGGGCAGGGCGAGATCGGGCAGGGGGGTGGGCGCCAGCTGGGTGCGGCCATTGGCGGTGGCGAAGCGGGGGCCGGCGAAGACGCGGCCGGCGAACTCGAATTCACGGAGGTTGGTGTAGAAGTCAGCAATGGCCTGGGGGCCGGGCACGGTGCGGGCGATCAGCTCGCGCACGTAAACTGGGATACTACGGTCACTGATCGTGACCCAGGAGGTGGCTTCGATCTGGGCGATCAGGGCCTGCCAGCCGTCGCTGTGCTCCTTCACGAACTCCTAGCCGATGGCGCCGCGCTCCAGCAAGGCCTTCTGCAGCCCGAGCAGCAAGGCGATCTCGCTGCCGCCAGCGAGCATGGAGCGGATCGGGAAGGCGGGCGAACCGAATGTGAGCAGGCCGGCCGCCAGCACCGGGTTGATCACGACCACTAAGCCGCCCCGCTCCCGCAGGCGGATCAGCTCATTCATCAGCCGCGGGTGGTTGGCGGGGGCGTTGGAGCCCACCAGCACCACGCCATCGGCCTGCTGCAGGCTCTCGAGGTTCACCATCGGGGTGCCGCTGCCGAACTCCCGGGTCAGGCCGATGGTGGAAGGGGCGTGGCTGAGGTCGGAGCAATCGGCCCGGTTGTTGGAGCCCAGCGCACGCAGCAGCAGCTGCACCAGGAAGGGGGCCCCATTGGAAGAGCTACTGGAGCTGTTGGAGGCCCGGCGGGCGGGATCGGCGCGGCGGAAGGCGTCGGCCGTGAGGGCGTGCACCTCGTCCCAGCCGATCGACGTGTGGTGGGCGCTGCCATCGCAGCGGATCAGGGGCCGATCGAGGCGGCTAAGGCGGTCGCAGTCGGCGGAGTTGAGCTGCTGGAGATCGGCATGGCGGCGACCGGCGAACACCTCGGGCGGCATGGCGGCCTGCAGCTCGGTGCCGATCAGCTCCACGCTCTTGATGCAGCGCTGCAGCGGCTCGCCCAGCTCATCGCGGAAGCCGCCGTTCTGGCCGCCGGTGCCCCAGGCGCAGGAGAGGGCAGGCGCTTTTGTGGGTGAGGGTCTGCCAGAGGCGGAGGCCGCTGGAGGAGATGGCGGCGCGGGCGCAGCCGTCGATCACGGGCCAGCCTCCGCCGAGGGTGGCGTCTTCCGGCGGCGGGGCGGGAACGGGCGCCGGGGTTGGGGGGATCGTGAGCGGCGGGCAGGGCGGAAGCCCTTCGTAAGGAGGTGTCGCTAGGGAGGCGCGCGGAGTGTTGTAGTGGCGTCTTGGGCTGGGCAGGGTCAGACTCTTAAGGACCAGGGATATGATTCGCCGATGAGGTGCTCTTCGGCAGCTCAAAGATCGCGTTGCACCAAGTAGCCCACGCAGGAGCGCAACCAGCTCAGGTCAGGGTTTTCTTTTACACCGGCAAAGGCGGTGTTTTCAAACTCGGTGAGCGCGGCATCGGTAAAAGCGTGGGCCACATTCACCGCCCAGTCGATGCTGCCACTGTTCTCCAGCAGTTCATGCATACGGAATACCTCCCGTGGCAGGCGCCGCTGGCGGGGTCGGCCGAGGAAGGACGCTATCCACTCGCGGTCGCTGGCGGATACCGATCCGAGGGCATGGGAGAGAATCAGGGTACGTTTGCCCTCCCAGAGGTCACCATCGATCTCCTTGCCGTAGCGGACCTGTTGTCCGCGCAGATTGAGCACATCGTCGGAAATCTGAAAAGCGAGACCAAGGAAAAAACCAAAACGGTCAAAGCGGTCGAGGCTTTGATCGGCCGGGTCAGCAATCAGGGCACCGATGCGGAGCGGGTGAATGAAGCTATACCAGGCCGTCTTCTTGAGCACGAGGCGCATGTAATCGTCCGGACCTAAGTCAAGGGCGTTGTCATGCATCCAGCCCAACTCCATCGCCTGGCCTTCAAGGCTCTCCAGCAACATGTGATCCACTTCATCGAGAAGCCGCGGCAACAACAGCGGCGAGGATTGCTCCGAGCTGCGTCGAAACAACCCCATCGCCAGGGCGTTCATGGCGTCGCCGGCATTGACGGCAAGCGGCAGGCCGAGGCTGCGATGCAGTGTCGGGGCTCCGCGGCGGCTGTCGCTTTCATCCTCAATATCGTCATGCACCAGAAAAGCGTTATGCAGCATCTCGATCCCTGCCGCCGCCGGCAAGGCATGGTCTGCGTTAGCCCCCAGGGCGCTGGTGGTGGCGAGGCATAAGGCCGGGCGCAGGCCTTTACCAGCGCGGGCGAGGAACGAACGGATCGGTTCGTAGAGGTGTCGACGGGGTTCGCGATCAGGAACACCGGATTGGAGCGTGCCACGAACCTGCTCGTTGTACCAGGAGAGACGGTCCAAAAAGCCCGTGGAATCGCTTGTCTGTGATGCAAGGCTGCTGGGAAGTGAAGCTGGTGCCAGCGAAGTGAACGGCCAGGAGGGGGCTGTGCCAGGGATTGCCAGGGGTTGGGGGGAAGGGGTTGTGGCTGTATCGGCAAAGCGGCCATGAGATCCCTGAGGATCGTTGGGAAGGAAGGGTTCGATCGTCTGGAGGCGATCAGCAACCTGGGCCAGAAGCGGTGAGGCCTGCTGCAGGGCTGGGAGCACAAGATCGATGGGCTGCTGATCCCAGGGGAGACCGGCACGGAAACGGAGTGCATCCAGGTCCCGCAGGGGTTTGAAAAGTTGGGGTTCCTGCAGGGGCCAAACCTGGCAGCGAGGTCCCTGGAATCCGGAAGCATCCAGGATGCCGTTCACCCCCCGCCGGGCGGCTTCATTGGCTCCTTCCATGGTGGCCAGGTCGGTATTGGTACGGACGTAATCAGAAGCGAGAAAGAGGTTGGGAATCGCCGTGATCGCTTCAGGTCGCAAGGACCAGGTATTGACAAGATTGACGAGCAGAGGCTCAGCATTGCTGAGATAACCGGACCGCAGGGGGTCGGGTGCGATATCGGAATCGAGGAACCAGGAGTGGAGATCCTCATCTCGCAAAAGCATCTGACCATCGACATTCATGGATTCCTTCAACTGTCGCCAGGCCTCCAGGGCTACCTCACGGCGGGAACAGCGCATGGCGGGACGGCCATCGGGACCTGGCATAGTCCAATCGGAGATATCAACGGACAGAACACTGCCCAACGAACTGGTGCCAAAGAAGTCGCGGGGGAGCTCAGGCCAGAAGGGCAACTGGGAGATGCTGGTGAGAGCCCACTCGGTATCAATGTGGATGACATGTCCACGCGGCGCTGGCAGCACGGAGGTGAGGTAATACTGGACTCCATTCATCCACTCCACGTTCACGGAGAGGGTTTGCAGGTGAGCCAGCGCAGGATCCAGGGCGAGCAAAGCTGGACTGAGTAGAGGTGCGATGCGCTCGATCGGCAGGGCCGCAAGGTAATAATCACCCCGCACAACCTGGCGCAAACCACTCTGATCAATGACCACACCAGAGACCCCGTCGCTGCCAACTTCAATCCCCTTCACTTCAGCTGCAAATATATAATGCACTCCCTTCGATTGCAGGTAGGACAACCAGGGATCAATCCACACGAGGTTAGTCGGACCATCCAGAACACGATCGGTTGCACCTCCAGCAGGCTCAAGCAATGGAATCAGCAACTGCACGAAAATATCCCCGATGGTCCGGGTACTCGCCGTTCGAGCTTTGGCAGCCACTAGTGAACGAGTGATACCAGTAGCAAGGAACTTTTTGTACGCTGGTGAGCGATTTTCCGCCCCTACAAACTCCCACCACCCGACCGACTCATACTCCCCAAGCCTGCGCTCTTGGGATGAGGTAAGGATCTGCCAGACCCGAGCTGCGAAGAGAGCGAGATCATCAACACTCAGATCGGTGATCGGCCCGACAGACTGAAGCAGCGCCCGAAACACAGCCCCGATGTCATCCGGATTGGAGGGGAAGATAACGGGAAAGTCAAAAACAGACTTGCCGTATTGGGTGATAGAACAGCGCGTTGTTGCAACAAGATGGTCGGCAGCACTACGACCATCACCACACGGAATGCGAGCCATGGTATCGACCACATGGCGATAAAAGCCAGGAAAAAATCGAAACCCATGTTCACCCGGCAAATGATGCTTAAGTGAATCAATACCCTGATCCTGGATCTCATGCCCGGCGCCGGGCTGATTAGGGTCGGAAACAGGTATGCTGCGCGCTTTGCCACCGGCGATGGAGCGTCGTTCAAGCACGACGACCTCATAGCCACGCTCGATGAGTTCCTGAGCGGCACTCATGCCGGCGACGCCGCCGCCAAGGATAACGACCCTGCTGGTCACTTGCCTATGGAAGCACTACGCGAGGCTTTCGTGGCTTGCGAGGAAGGATCAGGAAGTCGCAAACCGCGAATGGCGCCGGGAGTCTTGATGCGGAGTACCAGCTTTTCGTGGAGTCGAAACACATAACTCGGGTCTTGAGTGACCTGGAGAAAATCAACCGCAATGTCCTTGGCAATCACCAGTTCGACGGGATCACCACCAAGCGCGACGATCACGGCTTGATCATCGGGAAGAGTGGTGGAGCGCTGCAGGCTGCCGCCGGCACCGAGGAAAGGAATCACCCTGTCCTGAGGCAGGACAAGCGAGGTGGAATTGGGGGTCTGCAGGGCCTGAAAAAGGTATTGACCGAGAACAACCGCGAAAGGTCCGTAATGGCCCTTGCCTTCAAGACGGCCGATGGCTTCGGAAATGACACCGACAAGGAGATTACCGAGCTTGGCAAAATCATCAGGCTTGCGCGGTGGTCCCGGTTCTGTCCACGGGATGGTCTCCCACTGGCGGAAAGGGCAGTTTTGATCGCGATCCACTTCGGCAGCAGACGGGTCATAGCCCGGGCACGGTTGCGGGGAAAGAGGAAGCAAGCCTGGCATCAGACGGCTTTCATCATTGACACGGCGACCGAGAATTTCCCAGATCGGCGGCAGGAGATCCATCTGCCTGGTGGCAGGTGAGGGCTTGGCCGGCGGCGGGTCGCTGAGCATTGGGATGCCATTGAACACAACGGTGTCCTCAAGCCGTGCCAGCACATTGGCCGCGCGGCGGAACAGGGCCAGCACACTGGTCATCTCAGGATCGGACAACTGGGGCCCGCGTAGATGGAGATTGACCTGGAGAGTCCATAGGCGGATGGTGCTGGTATCGTCGATCTCGAGACGTTGCTGCTTCGTCCCCGAACCGCTGAGCGACGAGGAGGGACTGAGATACGCTGAGATGAGATCCCTGCGAACGAAGTCTGTGTCGCCAGGGAGCGGGCCGTAAAGGGAGAGAAAACCAGCCGCAACACGCGACTTCTGGGCCTCTGCCGCCACCACCTGCCTCACCTTGTCCCACTGGGCCTGGCTCCAGGGCACTTCCAGACATGGTGACACCAAACCAGGATTGTCACAGGAACTTGGAACACTCATTGGACTCCAGTTGCGGTCGAAGTAAGCAAGGAGAGAGAGACGCTTAATCTCTTCGCCTTTAAGCTTCATAGATCATACCAGCTCCCATCCGTCGCGCGACGACAAGGGATATGTCGGACAATGTCAAAGTTGCATTCAGCCGAGCCAAGGCCGTGAAGCCCTGGCATTCAGAAAGGATTACAGGCTCGAGACGAGGCTTCCAGCGTCTTCATTCGATCAAGCCGCAGATCAAGCGGCAGGACCTCCGACCTCCATTCGATAGACATCAAAGCAAACAGAGCTCGTTCTCATGTCTACACGCCCAAGGCCAACGCATTGGCAACGATTCAACCATTGCAGTTCTTGTGCCGCAGTAGCATATGTGGGCGCAACAATAACAGGTGGCATTTGGGCAAAACTATCCCGAAGTGCACGCTCGAATCCATCGGGCCCCAAATCAAATATGCCGCCATAACTTCCATAGATCATGGCACCATCATTGGTGAGGAAAGAAGCATTAACATCGACGATCGCGATTCCGTCTTCACGAATGCGCATCCAATCTGTAGCGCCGGGGCAAATGGTGGCCTGCAGGCCGGGCCCAGCAAAGCTACCCTCAATCACATGCCAGTTGATTCGAAATCCGTCAGGGGTGCGCCCAACAACCTCTTTGCGGAGGCGTGCCGAGAGGGTTCCAAGGAAATGAGAGCTCCAAGACCAGCTTGGCCCCGGGCTAGCTGGGAAGTTTGGTGCCAATAGCGAAGAATTGCTAGAAGCTTGGCAGGAAGAATCAAGCTCAAGATGGCTGGTCAGCGATGGGGAAATATTTTGATCGCCGAGATGAAGGACAGGGATATACTTAACAGGACCATCAAGTGGACCAGGCAGCACAGCCTGGAAGTTGCGAGTTGCGGCTCCAGGAAGGATGGGATGAGGTAAAGCAGGTAGTGAGAGGACTGGTCCGCCGGCAACGCGGTACTCGAGTGTCACCCAGTGCCCAGGTCGGTGGGGGGTTACTGAGACATTGATCGGGATGGGCTGAGCAGGCGTGAACGCAAGAACAGAGTTGCCCACATCTAGAGGCACCGACCACTCAAGAGTGATGCCGTCTTTACAGAGAATTTTCATCACGCAACCTCAGTAAGAATGCGGCGAGCAGTGATGCTATCGGGTCGGGCGGCTTCTTCATGCATGTGATCTAACACCTGCTGCAGAGCGGCGCTAACATCGGAACGGGTATGTGGGAGCTCGTTACAGAGACGGAGGCGAGCGGTCAGAGATCTAAGCTCAAGTGAGCGGGCTTCTTGACTACGGGCAAGATCTACAGATTGCTGGAGAGCAAGGTCAGCAGCACAAGGTTCTCCTAGTGAAGAGTAAATGTATCCACGTATACGCAGGATCTCAGGTGTCATGACTTTGACATGGTTTTTCTCCGCGGTCTCTAATGCGGTAAAAGTCTCTTTTAATGCCTCATTTGCTCGACCGAGGCTGAGCAAAGCCAACGAGACAATGCAGGAAGTGGAAGCATCTGTAACCAGAGACCCTGTCTGCCGAAACAAAGAGGAACTTTCAAGAGCCCTCTCTGCGTGCTCGGGGGAGGGCTCCAACTCATGAAGAGCCCAAGCATTGTACATCTGTGCATGAACACGCCACATCGAGAAACCTTCAGCAAGGGAGATACTGAGAGCCTCTTTGGAATATTCAAGCAAACTCGTCCAATTCCTGTCGTAGAATGAAACGAAAGACATGAATGATAACGCTGCCGCCAGTGTTGGCGGATGAGCAAGAGAACGAGCGATCTCAAGCATATGATTCATCCCACAAAGAGCCTCCCCCTGAAAGCCCAACATCCAACGCGAAGAAGCCTTCGCAGTCATAATGTTAATTGTAGGAGCAAGCTGAAACATGCGACAAAGTTGACGCTCCATTTCGAGATCAAAGAGCGCAAGGCCAACATCCGCATGCCGAACGGACGAAGCGTACTCGCCACGATAAAACAATGTATACGAGGTGGCATGACGTGCCGGGACAGAATAAATCTGGCCTCCATCAGATTGTGCCACAGCAAGCACATCCACGCTTGTTCGCATGGCATCAACTAATCGTCCAGAAACAAACTGATTCGACCATAACCCCCAAAGGGGTGCGAAGGATCGATCATCAGCTCCTAGGCGATCCGCAAGCTCGATGGCCCGCTGACATGTGGTCTCCACTAGTGGAGATGCCCAGCCGTAGGCGGCCATCTGAACCGGGGCGAGTGACGTATGCAAATCCAATTCTCGCTGCCAGCGTTCTTCGGCTTGGGGTAAGTGATCCAAATCACTCAAGCCCCGATTGAGATGATCAACTGCCTCGTTGACAGCATTACGCTCAGCGGCAATAATGCCAGCGGCCTGCCAATGCAAAGCAGCCTCAGCATAATTGCCAGCGCCGGAAAGGTGAAGAGCTATCAGCTCTGGCCTCTGCCTGGAAAGCTCGGGAAATTGCTCCGCCATCACAGTTGCAATCCGTGCGTGGTGCTGCTGGCGTGTGCTGCGCAGCAGCGACTGATAGGCAACATCCTGCACAAGTGCATGTTTAAAGTTATAGACGGGCGGCGACGATCCGCTGATGCGCAGAAAACCCTGATCCACCATCTGCAGCATCAACTGCTCAACCCTGGCCCGATCCATGGAGACAACGGCGGTGAGCAGGTCCAGGCTGAACTCACGACCCAGGGTGGCACCGATCTGAAGCAGAGCCTTGGCCTCGCCGATCTGATCAAGACGAGCCATCAATGCAGCCTCCATCGAAGCCGGAACCACATCGGCGGAGAAGGGTTGAACCAATTCCCAGGTATTGTCGCGCTCAACCAGGGAAGAGGAAGAGATCACCGTGGCAGTAATCTCCTCCAGGAACAGCGGGTTGCCATCGGCACGAATACAGATCTGGCGCAGCATCTCGGGAGGCATTGGTTTGTTGCAGGCCACGGTGCGGATGAGGGCTTCAGCCTGATCAACGCGAAGGGCATCAAGGAGAATCTCATTGACGTGAGGGCGATCGTTCCAGCGGGAGTGAAATTCCAGCCGAGATGTCAATATAACGAAGAAGCGGCAACGGACCTTATCACTGAGGAGCTGATCGAGCAATTCAATCGTGGAGGCATCTGCCCAATGAAGATCCTCGACAATCAGAATCACGGGAGCTTCCAAAGCTAATGCAGCAAATCCTTGCAAAAGCAGATCGAGTGTACGTTGACGCTGACGCGCCAGAGACAGGTCTTTTAATATGGGCCATGGAGAAGGATCAAACTCAATCGAAAGAAACAAGGAAAACAGGGGCAGCGCCTCTTCCTGCGGCAGGCCGAGATCGGTGACACGCTTCCGTAGTCGTTCAAACTGCTCGGCTGGCTGAAGATCAGCCAACGAAAGGCGGCGGCGGAGCAATTCAGAAATCGGATAGTAAGGCGTATCAGTCGTGAAAGGACTGCAGCTGGCCTCCATGACAGTAAGATTGGAGGCTTCTTCCAGGTGAGGGAAGATTTGCTGGACAAGTCGTGATTTGCCGATGCCAGGTTCACCGCGAATCAGCAACACCTGCGGCTGTCCCTCCAGCATGGCCACGAAACTGGAGCGGATCAGCTCCAGTTCGGGCTGACGACCGATGAAGCGGTCCGATGTGCCTTTGTTGCTCACATCAGCCCGATAGTCCAGGATGCGATGTAATTCAACCGGACGCTGTAGACCTTTTAGCCTGCGAGCACCAAGCGCCTCGCCATGAAACGCACTGGCGATCAGGCGCCAGAGGGAATCGGACACCAGAACCTGACCAGGGTCTGCCTCGGCCTGAATCCGAGCCGCGATGTTGGGGGTTTCGCCGATCGCAAGTGACTGAATTCCTGACGCTCCACCAAGAGCCCCCACGACAACGCGACCGCGATGTACGCCGATGCGTACTTGAAAAGGATGACGAAGCTGGAGAGAAAGCTTCTGGAGGGCCTGCTGGATGGTCAAAGCACAACGAACGGAGCGAACTTCATCATCTTCGTGAGCCCGCGGATAGCCAAAGTAAATAACAACACCATCACCCATCAGATCAGCCAGAAAGCCATCGTATTGCTGCACAACCTGTGCGCAGGCGTTATGATAGTCGCGCAGCAAGTCACGAAATTCCTCGGGATCAATCTGCTCTGATAAAGTTGTTGCACCCACCATGTCGCAGAACAGCACGCTAAGCACCCGTCGCTCTGCTAGCGGGGCTGCCTCGGAGGGACTCAACAACGGCAAACCACAGCCGCCACAGAATCGAGCGGCTCCTTGAGTGCTGAAGCCACACGCCGGACAAGCCATTACATATGGAGCGGAGAGTCGGTGACAGGCAAAAGACGGGAGTGCCAGCTCTCCTCTTCCTCGGCGAGTATCGCCAAAGCCCGATCCAACAAAGAGGAGGGATCTGCTGCGACTATCGGGCTAGGGGGATAATCCAGGGCTTCAGTTGAATGTTCGCTGCTACGCACAAACGCCATGGGGAGCGTGGGGAGGGGTGGTGAGTCCTAGACAAAGACCCTGCCGACTAGCATAACTGCTTTGACCTGGTAGCGCATTACAGATAGGGCACCGAAGCCGAATACCGCTCAGTCACCCCTGGTGCCAAGCAGTGTCAGCAAGCTGACAGGAGGGGTTCGGCGGTTGAACAGCAGGCTGTTCGCGGCTCGACAAGGGAGCGTGAGCGTGGGCACTAACGTTGAACCAAAGGGAAGCAGGGCGGCCGCCATGCGTCCTACCAGAACAAATGTGATGGGCAATCGCGTCGAACGGACAGGGCAGGGTGACAGTGATGAACGGGCCGAGTCCTGCCGGAGGGAGCTGACGGTGGGCAGGGTGCTGTTCGGAGCAGGCTTCCCGGAGGGCTGCCCATCGGAACAGGGCCCCTGGCGTGAGGCAGGGCTCAGTTTCACCAACAACAGAGGCAATCGATGGTGTAGCCGTTATGACTATGGCTTCATCAGCAGCTACGGGTGGCCCAGTCAGATCAAGATCAATCCCGGAGCAGACAAGACGTTTGCCCTGCTGGCGATTACGGTCTGCCATCTCAATGCGGTTGTTCGCGAGCAGTTCATGGTGCTGGATGGGGTGCAGTGCGGAGGAACTCATGTGACCATCACAAGACGTACCCGGGCTCGCCTCACTACACCCCAGAGCTTCCTGACACCAGGACTCGACAACCTCTACTCGCTGACGATCAGCCTTGGCTGGCTGAGTCTGGGCGAGCTGGTGGTGGCGAGCTGAAACTGATCAGCAGCGCTGCCGTCCCAGCTGATCGGCGGCCCGCAGGGCGGGGACCAGGGTCTCGGCGGTGACGGGGAAGGGTTCGTTAAGGCTGGATTCGCCCGGAATCACGGTGCGTTCGGCGATGGTGCGCAGCTGGTCGTCGCTGGCGACATCCACGCCGACTTCGGCGAGGGTGATCGGCAGGCCCACGGCCTTCTGGTAGCGATAGATCTCCTCGATTTCGGTCTGGGGACGCCCCTCGAGCACGAGCTGGGTGAGCAAGCCAATGGCCACCTTTTTGCCGTGGATGAAGGCGGGGATGGCGGGGATGGCGGGGATGCCTATCAAGCGACATCGAAAACTGAGCCACCGCTTCCGACACCGAAAACTGAACCACCCGGGGCCGGGCCAGTTTTCCCTGTCGCCTGACAGCATCAAAATGAGTTCGGATACTATGTCAAAATTGATTCCAAATTGGACTCACTGTATTCTACGCACAGGGCGGCACACAAGCCGCGACATGAAGAAGCCCTTGGCAGCTAGATGCTGCCAAGGGGAATGAAGATTAGCGGCCAGAGAGAGATCCTAACTGGCAGTCAGCGATCTAATCACCGATCGGATTAACAGAGGCCAAAGGCCTGATTAATCACGGTGACACCAGCAAATGTGATTGTAATTCTGACGCCAGTCGGAAGGCCGAACTTGGTGCAGATACTGAGACAAGCCTGGCCCACGGAGCCCGATGGCACCGTAATCGGCAGTGAAAAACAGTGCTGACCGAAACCAAGAGGCAGATTAATGCAGACCTGGTTTCCCTGTGTGGACACTGAGATACACTCAGCACCCACGGATAGGAGTTCAGAGGCAGCCGGGCTTGCAACCAATGAATCTGCACGATTGAAATTCTGCTTGGCGCTCTCCAGGGCTGCATGGACGGCTTCGTCGGAGAAAGAGTAGAAATCTGACATTTTGTTACCTGAGGTTGGGTTGATGTGAATTGCCCTGACTGGACAGTTCAGGCCACTGTTTTGTGGCTTGAAATCAGCCTGGCATTGATACCGCATTGGCGATATCTGCCCCTGGACATGATCCTGTCAACCCGCTGACAGTCATCTGTTATCACGAAGAGGCTGTCATCGTCAATAATTTAAGCACCCAGGTAAACCAGGAAGGCTAACGATTGCTGGCAAGCAGTCCAAAGAGCTTGCCAAGGGCACTCTGATGAGTATCTGAAACAAGGAGGTCTCTGAGGCTCAGAACAGCCATGAGGTTCGCAGTAGTCATTGATAGGGCTGGGCCAAATCACTCAGCTTACGTGCCAGATCTTCCAGGCTGTATCGCAACTGGCACTTCCGCCTCTGAAGTCGAACAGCTAATTCGCGGAACGATTTCTTTTCTTTTGCAAGGTTTATGGGAGGATGGCATTGAGAAACCTTAGCTCTTTTGTGCTGTTGGGCATGTCGAACCTGCTGCGTAACCTTAAGAAGGCGAAGGCTAACATCCAGATTCACAAGACGGGAGCTGAGGTCAGGTTCCATGCCGAGATCTCTGCCGCTTCTGATCTGGAGCGTTAGGCGTATGTCCAGCCCAACATTCGGGTTTAAGCGCCGCTTCCTCCATGAATCAGAAACATATGGAGAAATTGAGACCGGCGAAACAACGCTTTCGTTTGCTGCGCACGAACTTGCCGATGGGAATGTCCCAGGTGGCCATTGTTCGCGCCAATGAATCAAAAGCACCGCTGGGGATGGAAATCGGCCTGGCAACCACTGACGGTCCCGGGCCAGGACACCAATGGCCTCACCGACCGCGAGCTGGATCACAAACCCTGTCTGGCGGCAATTCTTTAAGCCGGCCAACAGCAAGCCAGGCCAACCCAATCTACGATTCGGGCCCTTACAATTCCATGGCCCTTGACTCACCGAGTTGTCATGAACATTCGTCTGGCCGCCACCTTCGGCGCTTTGGGGTTGCCCCTTCTGGTTGCGGGACCCAGTGCCGCATTGGCCGACAGCCAGGTGATGCGCATGAACAGCAACATCACCGAAGAACAGGTGCTGAATGCACAGAAAGGCTGGTGCAATGGGCTCCTTGCGATCAGCAGGGCCTACGCCACGGGCGGGTTCGCAGCGGCCAATGCAACGGCTAACAAAATCCTCGATCAGGCCTATGGCTACCAATACGGGGCCGTGGCGTTTAAGCCCACACTAACTCAGCAACCACAAACCTTCCGTGGCACCAAGGCTGGTGCGCTTGCCTATTTCGTCGGCGGTAATCCCACCTATCCCAACGACAAGCATGGGCAATGTTGATCTCACCGACAGCAGCGGCAAGTTGACCACCGTGGACAAGACCTGGGCATTCGTGAGGGAACCGGACGGAGAAATCCGCATCGTGCTGCATCACTCATCGCTGCCCTTCGTGGCGAAGTAACACGCCCATCCCTACACTCACCCCCACGCTGCCCGTGGCCATGCCCGACTTCTCCCCGCAGCGTCGGCGACTGCTCGGAGCCGCTGCATTGGCCACCAGCGCAGGGGTTCTGGCCTCCTGCCGCATCCGCCGGGCGGACGAGGTCAAGGCGGGCTCGGCCCTCCCCCTGGTGCGCTGGCGGATGGCCACCAGCTGGCCCCACTCCCTGGACACGATCTTTGGCGGGGCGGAAACGATCAGCCGCCGGGTGCGCGAGATGAGTGCTGGTCGCTTTCTCATCCAGCCCTTCGCCGCCGGTGAACTCGTGCCCGGCCTGGAGGTGTTGGAAGCGGTGCAAAACGGCTCGGTGGAATGCGGCCACACGGCCAGCTACTACTACCTCGGCAAAAACCCCGCCCTGGCCTTCGGCACTGCCGTGCCCTTCGGTCTCACGGCCCAGCAGCAGAACGCTTGGCTCTACGAAGGCGGCGGTCTGGAAGCCATCGATCGGCTCTACAGCGATTTCGGCGTGCGCAGTTTCCCGGCGGGCAACACCGGCGCCCAGATGGGCGGCTGGTTCAAGCGGCCCCTGGAGGGGGTGGCCTCCCTGCAGGGCCTGAAGATGCGCATCCCAGGCCTGGGCGGCAAGGTGATGGCCGCCCTGGGGGTGAACGTGCAGGTGCTCCCGGGCGGTGAGATCTTCCTGGCGCTGGATCGGGGCGCCATCGACGCCGCCGAATGGACCGGCCCCTACGACGACGAGAAGCTCGGCCTCAACAAAGCCGCCCGCTACTACTACTACCCGGGCTGGTGGGAGCCGGGCCCCACCCTCACCGCCCTGGTCAACCTCCAGGCCTGGAGCCGCCTGCCCAGCGAATACCAGGCCATGTTCGCCGCCGCCTGCCACGAGGCCAACGGGTTGATGCTCAGCCGCTACGACGCCCTCAACGCCACGGTTCTGCAGCGGCTGATCAAAGGCGGCACCCAATTGAAGTTTTACGGCGAACCCATCCTCCAGGCGGCCCGCGAAGCCACCGATCAGATCCTCGCCGACAGCGCCAAAGATGCCACCTTCAAGCGCGTGTACGAGCAATGGCGCTCCTTCCGCCAAGACGTCTTTGCCTGGAATCGGGTGAATGAGTTTTCCTACACCCGCTTCGCCTTCGGCGAGGCCAAGGGGGCGCCATGAGGGGCTGGCTGAGCTGGGCAGAGCGCAGCCTGAGCTGGGCTGACCGCATTGATGCCCTCAACCGGCTCGCGGCTCGCCTGGCCCGTTGGGCCCTGCTGCTGATGCTCGCCCTGGGCACTTGGAATGTGCTGGGCCGCTATGTCGGCTTGGCCGTGGGCCGCAACCTCAGCTCCAATGCCTTGATCGAAGGCCAGTGGCATCTCTTCGACCTGATGGTTTTGCTGGCCCTCGGCTACGCCCTCCAAACCGACGATCACGTGCGGGTGGATGTACTGCAAAGCCGCTGGAGTCCACGGCGGCAGAGACGGGTGGAGCTGGCCACCACCCTTGGCCTGCTGCTGCCCTTTGTGCTCGTGGTGCTGATCACCTCGGTGGCGCCCACCCTGCGCTCCTGGCAGCTGTGGGAGGTGTCCCCCGATCCGGGCGGCCTGCCGCGCTATTGGGTCAAGAGCCTGATCCCCCTGGGCTTTCTGTTGCTGGGGCTGCAGGGGGTGGCCCAGGCCATCCGGCTGCTGCACGGCCGGCCACCGACCAGCCACGACCACGGCGGGGAGGGCTGAGGGATGGAAATCGAAGCTTTGGGCTGGGTGATCACCCTGGAGCCCGGCGAGATCCTGGGCCCGGGCATGTTTCTCGCCCTGGTGGTGGCCCTGCTCAGCGGTTACCCGGTGGCCTTCGGGCTGGGGGGGGTCGCCGTGGTGTTCGCCGCGCTGGCCATGGCCCTTGGCGTGATCGACGCCTCCTTTTTGGCGGCCTTGCCTCAGCGGATCTTCGGGATCATGGGCAACCTCACCCTGCTGGCGATCCCGGCGTTTGTGTTCATGGGCGCCATGCTCGAGCAATCGGGCATCGCCGAGCGGCTGCTGGAAACCATGGGCCGGCTGATGGGGCGCCTGCGGGGCGGTCTGGCCCTGGCGGTGGTGATCGTGGGCACGGTGTTGGCTGCCACCACCGGCGTGATCGCCGCCACGGTCACCACCATGGGGTTGATCTCCCTGCCGGCCATGCTGCGCGCCGGCTACGACAAATCCCTGGCCACCGGGGTAATCGCCGCCTCCGGCACCCTGGGCCAGATCATCCCGCCCTCGATTGTGCTCGTGGTGCTGGGCGACCAGCTGGGGGTGCCGGTGGGCGAGCTGTTTGTCGGCTCGGTGATTCCCGGGCTGTTGATGAGCGGCGCCTTCGCCCTCTACGTGGTGGTGATCAGCGCCCTGCGACCGGAGCTGGCGCCGCCGCTGGACACCACCGGCCTGCCGCCGCTCACGGCCAGCGGGCTGGTGAACGTGCTGGCGGCGCCCCTGATCCTGATCCTGCTGGTGCTCGGCAGCATCTTCTTCGGCATTGCCACCCCCACCGAAGCCGGTGTGCTCGGGGCGGTGGGCGCCATGGCCCTGGCCGCCGCCCAGGGGGGCTTCAGCCGCGCCGCCCTGCGGCAGGTGAGCGATTCCACCGTGCGCACCACGGCGATGGTGATCGCCATCCTGATCGGCTCCACAGCCTTCAGCCTGGTGTTTCGCGGCGTCGGCGGCGATGTGCTGATCAGCGACTTGCTGCTGCAGCTCCCCGGCGGCCGGACGGGCTTTCTGGCGGTGAGCATGTTGGTGATCTTTGCCCTCGGCTTTTTCATCGACTTCTTTGAGATCGCCTTCATCGTTGTGCCGCTGCTGCTGCCCACCGCCCGCCAGCTCCTGGGCCCCGAAGGCCTGCTCTGGCTCGGCGTGGTGATCGGCGCCAACCTGCAAACCTCCTTCCTCACCCCCCCCTTCGGCTTTGCCCTGTTTTATTTGCGCGGCGTGGCGCCGGAAGAGGTGAGCACGGGCGACATCTATCGCGGCGCTCTGCCCTTCATCGCCCTGCAGCTGTCGGTGCTGCTGCTGATCCTGTTCTTCCCCCAGCTCGTCACCCTGCTGCCCTCCCTGGCCAGTGCCGCCGCGGGTTGACACCCCCTGCGCCAGCGAAGTGGCCCAGGCCCGCTTCGAACAACGGTGTACCCCACCTACACCCACGGCTGCAGTGATCCCATCGCAGCGGTTTTGCAGGCATCTCTAGACTCTTTTGGTACGTCTGGAGATGGCAGCCATGGCCTACTTCACCTGGAAGGAAACCGGCCTGACCACAGACTGCGCCAGCCTCGATGCCATGGCGTCCCGGTTTGAGGAAGCTGCCGCCCTGATGCGTCGCCTGGCCGCCGAGGGCTTCTGGTTGGAACGGCAGGCCGATGGGCCCCACATCAACCACGCCGATCCTGCCGTGTTCGAGGCCTACGGATTCGTGAGCGAGGAATCCCCGGAGCGGCAACTCACCCTGCTCCATCCACCCGGCTGAGATTCACCCTGTCGAACGAATGGTCCGGGGCTGGCCGGCCAGGGTGATCAGCGGCGTAGGTAGCCCAACACCCACACCACCACAAAGGCCAGGGAGGAGAGGCCCAGGTACACCAATGTCCAGGTCTGGAGCTCCCCCATCGAGAGGCCGAACGGGAGGGCTTCGGAAGCCTCACCAGCGGTGCTCAATCCCAACGGCAACCCCAAAGGCAGCAAGGCGATCGCACTCATCCGGAGAATCATCCCAGGCATTTAGGCGGTCAGGCTAGGCGAGCCCCCGGCACCTCCACGCGGCAGGATCAGGGCTGGTTTGGGTCCCGATCCGATGGCGGCGCCAGCGCAAGAACCCTCCCCGGCGCCAACAAGCGGCCCGCCCGGACCCGGAACACCGGATCTGCCCCGCACCCTGATGCTGCTGGGCAGCGGCGAGCTGGGCAAGGAGGTGGCGATCGCCGCCCAAAGGCTCGGCTGCCGGGTGATCGCGGTGGATCGCTACCCCGATGCCCCCGCCATGCAGGTGGCCCACTGCGCCGAGGTGGTCGCCATGACCGATCCCGAGGCCCTCAAGGCGGTGGTGCGCCGCCACCGGCCCGATCTGGTGATCCCCGAGATCGAGGCCCTGGCCGTGGATGCCTTGGCGGAGCTGGAGGCCGAGGGCATCACCGTGATCCCCACAGCCCGCGCCACGGCGGTGACGATGAACCGCGACCGGATCCGGGATCGGGCCGCGGGGCCCCTGGGCCTGCGCACCGCCCGCTTCGCCTATGCGGAAAGCGCCGCCGAGCTCGCCGCCGCCGCCGCGCCCCTGGGCTGGCCTGTGGTGGTGAAACCGGTGATGAGCTCCTCCGGCAAGGGCCAGAGCATGGTGGAGGGGCCCGACGGGATCGCCGCGGCCTGGGAAGCGGCCCGGACGGGCGCGCGGGGCAGCGGGGCGCGGGTGATCGTGGAGGAGTTCCTGCGCTTTGAGCTGGAGATCACCCTGCTCACGGTGAAGCAATGGAACGGACCCACCCTCTTCTGCCCCCCGATCGGCCACATCCAGGAGCGGGGCGACTACCAGTGCAGCTGGCAACCGGCGGTGATGGGGGAGCGGCAGCTGGCGGCGGCCCAGACCATGGCCAAGGCGGTGACCGATGACCTGGGTGGCGCCGGCCTGTTCGGCGTGGAGTTCTTTCTCTGCGGCGAACCCGCCGATCCGGAGGTGGTGTTTTCGGAACTCTCGCCACGCCCCCACGACACGGGCCTGGTGACCCTGGCAGGACAGAACCTGAGTGAATTCGAGCTGCACCTCCGGGCGGTGCTCGGCCTGCCGATTCCGGCGATCCGGTCGCTCGGTCCCGCCGCCAGCCGCGTGATCCTGGCTCCGGAGGCGGCCGCCAGCGTGACCTACGGGGGTGTGGCGCAGGCCCTGGCAATCCAGGAGACCCAGGTGCTGCTGTTCGGCAAACCCGATGCCCGGCCGCTGCGGCGCATGGGGGTGGCCCTGGCTCGGGGCGCCAACGAAGCGGAGGCACGCCAGCGGGCCGACCAGGCCGCTGCGGCGATTGAGGTGCGCGGTAGCGACTGATCCAGAGCGCCCCCCCTGGATAAAGCAAGTTCAAGGCCGTAATGTTCTGCCAGCAATGGCCTTCATGAGCCAGGTCCCTACCCCCTCCGAGCCCACAGTCAGACGGCGCCAGCGAAGCAGTCGTGCTCCAACACGCCCTGACCCGGCTCCCTCAACCCTGGGGGAGGTTCCCGAGTTCCTTGATCGTCGCCAAACCGCCATGGCGCCCCAGCGGAGACACCTCCCTCTGCGGAGCTTCGGCCTGGGTATCGCCCTAGGCTTCATCCTCGGCCATCAGCATGGCCTCACCCTCCCCCTAGGCACCCCCCTCGCTGCCTTTAGCCAACTGCAGGGTCAATTCAACAGGCTTCTCCAACCGCTCGGCCTGGGCCAGCAGCGCGTGCTTGTGCTTGGTAGCGATGTGGTGAGCGGCAACACCGATGTGATGGCAGCGGTGCAGGTCGAGAACGGCATCACCCGCATCACCCAGGTGCCGCGCGACACCTACGTGGAAACCACCAACCACGGCGTGCTCAAGGCCAACGCCCTCTACGGCCTGATCGGGCCAGCGGCGGTGAAGCAGGAGGTGAGCGCCCTGCTGGGGCAGCCGATCGAGCGGCATCTCAAGGTGAATCTGGCGGCCGTCAACAAGGTGGCCGATGCCCTTGGCGGCGTTGAAGTGGATGTGCCGAAGCGCATGTACTACGTGGACAACAGCCAGGGGCTCTATATCGACCTCGATCCAGGACTCCAAGTGCTCAAGGGCGAAAAGCTGGAGGGCTTCCTGCGCTTCCGTCACGACGAATCGGGAGACCTGGGCCGGATGGAGCGGCAACGGCTGGTGATCAACCAGGTATTCCGCAAGCTGGCCCAGCCCGCCACCCTCGCCCAGCTACCGGCGCTGCTCCGGATCGCCGGGGAGGACATCCACACCGACCTCTCCCCCCTGGAGCTCACCCAGCTGATGTCCGCCATGGCCCACACCAAGCTGAGCACCGGGCGGCTTGCGGGCCGGGAGTACTGGGAGAACGAGCTCAGCTATTGGATGCCCGCCTCGAACACGCAGCATCCCAGCGGACATGGCGATGTGCCCCCCAACTGAGTCGGAAACACCGAGCCCTTGCCGCTGGCTCAGGATCACGGCCCTCGCCTCCTTGATGTAGGTGGCCCCATGGGCCGGCCAGCGATACAACCTCCCAACGGCCTCCAGGCCATTGCGGCTCCACTGCCGCCAGCGCACCGAATCGGCCAGGCTTCGCTCCAGGGCCAGCCGTAGGGCATCGGGTCTGCTGACATCCACCAGAAGACCATTGCGGCAATGACGCAAGATGTCGCGGGGACCACCGTCGTCGGTGGTGACCACCGGCAGACCGGAGGCGGCCGCCTCCAGCAGCGTGAGCCCGAAGGGTTCGGAGAGGGCTGGATTCACAAACACACCACCTAGGCGGGCGGCCCAGCGGTAGAGGGGCGGTATCTGCTCCCTGCGCAGCTGGTGGGGCAGGGCCACCCGGCCGTGCAGGGCTGGATGGCGCAGCCAGCCGTGCACCTGATCCAGCACCTCCTTTCTCTCGCCTCCACAGGAGACCTCGACGGCCGGATCGCCCATCACCAGCACCAGGTTGTGGTGGCCCTGGAGGATGGGGGAGCGGCTGAAGGCCTCCAACAGAGCGGGAATGTTCTTGCGACGGTCCGGACGGCAGATCGCCAGCAGGGGCTGTCGGTGGGGGTCCTGGAGAAGGGCGTCGAGCCGGGCCTGCAGTCCTGAGCCGGGGCCCCGCTCCCGCACCCCGGGCCGAGGCGGATAGAAACAGCTCGCATCGACCCCCGGCGGAATCACCCGGGCCCGCTCCGGCCGAAAGCGGGCGTAGTGGGCGTACTGCTCCTCCAGTTCCTGAAGGGTGCTGGTGACCACCAACGCAGCCTGGGAGAGGGCGAATTCCTCGGCCTGAATGCGGCGGGCCAGGGCATAGCGGGCCTCGATGGCGGAGGGATCCAAACCTGAGTCGAGCAACCGCCGCCGCTTCTCGCGGCCTAGGGAGTGGGCGGTGAACAGCAGGGGCACCCCAAGCCGCTGGTGGAGCCGGGCCCCCACGTAACCGGCATCGGCATAGTGGGCATGAATCCAGTCGGGCAGGCGCGGAGCCGCCTGCAACGAGGTGACCAGGCTGCTCACCAGTTCATCGAGGTAGGGCCAGAGCTGCTCCTTCGGCAGGTAGGCGTGGGGCCCGAAGGGGATGCGGCGGATCGACAGCCGGGGACCCAGCCGCTCCTCGGGCTCGGCGTAATCGGGGCCCACGCATGGGTCGTGGATGAGGCGGGTCACCACCTCCACCCGCTCCACCTCCTGCCGCTGGGCCAAAGCCCGAACCAGATCGAGCACATAGATCGTCTGGCCACCGGTATCGGAATCGCGGCCCAGTTCGAGATCATGACCCCGCAGAAGACCGTGCAGATGGAGATGGAGCACCACCAACCCCATGGTCGCCATAACCCGTGGTTCGATCTCCGCGATAGCGGGATCGGCGGTTGGCGTTGGCGGCAGCAGAGCAATGGCGGCGGATCTGTAGCCCGACTGAGGCCGGTCTGCCTCAGTCGGTGACCGGTTCGGGGGGGTGCTGCTCCAGCACCTGCCGGAGATAGCGCCCGGTGTGGCTGGTGGGATGCTCTGCCACCGTTTCAGGGGTTCCCACCACCACGATTTCGCCACCCTTGTCGCCGCCATCGGGGCCCAGATCGATGATCCAATCCGCACAGCGGATCACATCGAGGTTGTGCTCGATCACCAGGATCGAGTTGCCCTTGTCCACCAGCCGCTGCATCACCTCCATCAACTTGTGCACGTCGTAGAAGCTGAGGCCGGTTGTGGGTTCGTCGATCAGATAGAGCGTTTTGCCGGTGGCTCGCTTGGAGAGCTCGGTGGCCAGTTTCACCCGCTGCGCCTCACCGCCGGAGAGGGTGGGGGCACTCTGGCCGAGCTTGATATAACCCAGGCCCACATCCACCAGCGTGCGCAGCCGATCGGCGGCCTGGGGAATGGCGCTGAACTCGCCAGCGGCCTGCTCTACCGTCATCTCCAGAACATCAGCGATCGTGTGACCCCGATACGTGACCTGCAGGGTTTCGCGATTATACCGGGCCCCCTTACACACATCGCATTGCACATAGACGTCGGGCAAGAAGTTCATCTCGATCACGTTCACCCCTTGGCCGCCACAGGCCTCACAGCGCCCGCCCTTGACATTGAAACTGAACTGACCCACCTGATAGCCGCGGGCCTTGGCCTCCACCGTGGCGGCAAACACCTGGCGGATCGGATCGAAGGCGCCGGTGTAAGTGGCGGGGTTGGAACGCGGGGTGCGACCGATCGGGCTCTGGTCGATCACGATCACCTTATCGATCGCCTTGATGCCGCGCAGCTCCTCCAGGCCCGCCGGGAAGGGCACCTTGAGGCCCAGCTTGTGCTCCAGGGCCGGGTGCAGCAGTTCATTCACGAGGGTGCTCTTGCCGCTGCCGCTCACCCCGGTGACACTGACCAACCGGCCCAGGGGGATCTCCACATCGACGCCGGTGAGGTTGTTGCGGCTGCAGTTCACCAGGGTGATGCGGCGGCTGCCGGCATCGCGGCGCTGGGCCGGGGTGGGGATGGAGCGGCGGCCGCTCAGATAGGCGCCGGTGAGCGAATCTTCCGCCTCGAGCAGAGCCTGCAGCGACCCCTCCGCCACGATGTGGCCACCATGCACCCCTGCCCCCGGACCGATGTCCACCAGATGGTCGGCAGCGCGAATCGTGTCCTCGTCATGCTCCACCACGATCAGAGTGTTGCCGAGGTCGCGCAGCTTGATCAGGGTGGCCAGTAGGCGGTCGTTGTCGCGCTGGTGCAGGCCGATGCTCGGTTCATCCAGCACGTAGAGCACGCCGGTGAGGCCGGCGCCGATCTGGGTGGCCAACCGGATCCGCTGGGCCTCACCGCCGCTGAGCGTCATCGCCGGTCGATCAAGGCTGAGGTAATCGAGGCCCACATCCAGCAGGAACTTCAGACGCATGCGGATCTCCCGCAGCACCAGATCGCCGATCTGAATCTGGCGAGGGGTGAGCAGGGGCTCGGCAGCCGCACTGGCTCCCACCCCCATCAGCGCCTCGATGCGGAAGAGGGTTTCGGCCACGCTCACGGCGGTGAGCTCATGGATGGCATAGGGGCCCACCCGCACCGCCAGGGCTTCGGGCTTGAGCCGCAGGCCCCGGCAGGTCGAGCAGGGCACCAGTTCCAGGTACTTCTCCAGCTTCTGGCGGATCGCCTCACCGCTGGCATCGCGCAGCTGGCGCTCCAGGATCGGCAGGATCCCCTCGAAGGGGCGCACATAGGTCTGGCCCTTGCGATAGCGGCTGTCGGCCTGAATGGCGATCGGCTCGTGGCTGCCGTTGAGCAACACATCGCGTTGCTCATCGGTGAGTTGGTTCCACGGGGTCTTGAGTTCGAAGCCGAAGGCCTCGCCCACCGAATAGAGCAGGGAGAAGTAATAGCTGTTGTCCTTGTCGCTCCAAGGGGCGACGGCGGCATACACGGGCTGGGAGGGGTCCGGCACAACCCGCTCGGTGGTGAACCGGCGCAGGTGGCCGATCCCGTGGCAGTCGACACAGGCGCCATAGGGACTGTTGAAAGAGAACAGCCGCGGTGAGAGCTCCTCCATCACGGCGCCATGGGCGGGGCAGGCAAAGTTCTCGGAATAGAGGCGCTCCCGCTCCACCTCTTCCGGCAGCTCCTCGCCGGTTTTGGGCACCACCTCCACCAAGGCGAGCCCCTCGCCGCGCTTGAGGGCGGTGCGCAACGAATCGGTGAGGCGCTCCTGCACCCCCTCGCGGGCCACGAGGCGATCCACAACCACCTCGATGTTGTGGGCGTGGTTCTTGTCGAGCTCGATGTTGTCGGCAAGCTCGCGCACCTCGCCGTTGATCCGCACCCGGGCGAAACCCTCGGCCACCAGACCGCTGAGCAACTTCACGTGAGTGCCCTTCTTGCCCCGCACCACAGGCGCCAGCAGCTGATAGCGGGTGCCCTCAGGGAGGGTGAGGATCTGGTCCACCATCTCATCGATGGTCTGGGGCCGGATCGAGCGGTCGCATTGGGGGCAGTGGGGTTCGCCCGCACGGCCGAAGAGGAGCCGCAGGTAATCCTGAATCTCCGTGACCGTGCCCACGGTGGAGCGCGGATTGTGGCTGGTGGATTTCTGATCGATCGAAATGGCCGGCGAGAGCCCCTCGATCGCATCCACATCGGGCTTGTCCACCTGGCCGAGGAACTGGCGCGCATAGGCGGAGAGGCTCTCCACGTAGCGGCGCTGGCCCTCGGCAAAAATCGTGTCGAAAGCAAGCGAACTCTTGCCGCTACCGCTGACGCCGGTGAACACCACCAGGCGATTGCGGGGGATCGTGAGATCGACGTTCTTGAGGTTGTGCTGGCGGGCGCCCCGTACGCGGATCACGTCCTCCAGGCTGCCGCCGCTGAGGTGCTGCTGCACAGATTCTGACGTCCGGGCCTTGAAGGGGCCTGTGGTGGCCAGCGGAGGCTCAGGAGGGGGGACGGTCACCGCCGCCTGTGTAGACCTGGAGCCGGCGCTGGCGCGGGGCATGGGAAGCTCTGTCAGCGGCTGAGTCTAGAAGGGTCGGACCACAAGAAGGCCAACCGCACCAGCCTGGGGTGACTCCCCCGGATGCCGGAAGCCTGGATCAGGCAGCCTGGAAGGTGGAGCTGCTGTCGAGGGGCTCAAGCGGCTGGCTTTGCAGTTCGGAGCCCACCTGTTCCTGCAAGCGCCGAACCACCGGATCAGCCTGCTGGTCGGCCACGAAGTTCCAAAAGGCAGGGCTACCGAGAAATGAAGGCTGGTCGTTGCGGACCATGGATTAGACGTGCTGGATTGGATTGATCTTCGCGCAAAAAAAGATGAAATCGCTTTAGGTGAGCGAACAAAGAAAAGCCGCCCTGCAAGGCGGCTTCTGTAGTTTGGGCGACACAACCGACGCAAAGAAAGCGCGATTGTGATTAGCGGCCTTGAACTTCGCTGTTGGTTTCGGCGCTGTTCTGGTGGCCGTTCAGATGTTTCTCGCAGGCCGTGGCCGGAGCCACGCCAACGGTAAGCAGCGCCACAAGGCTG
>BJHE01000027.1 GCA_014191755.1 Cyanobium sp. | reverse complement strand
CCCCCTACTTCCACCCCCCCCCAAAAAAAAATGCCGGGGCACCTGTCCCGTAGGTTGTCCTGCGCCCCCGGCGCCGACAACCTACGGGACAGGTGCCCCGGCTTCGTGTGACGCATCTACGTCTGCTGCTCGATTCGGCTGATCCGGCCGCCTGGGCCGAATGGCTGCCCAGCGGTCTGTTTCTTGGTGTGACCACCAATCCAACCCTGTTGCTCCGGGCGGCCCGGCCTTGCCGTCTCGATGAACTGGAGCGCCTCACCCGCGAAGTGCTGGATCGGGGCATGCAGGAGATTCATCTGCAGGCCTGGGGCGGTGATGCCGAAGCCCTGGCGGCTTGCGGGGCAGGCCTTGCGGCGCTGGCACCGGGACGGGTGCTGGTGAAGCTGCCGATCACCCGCGCCGGTGCCGAAGCCGCCCGTCGGCTTATCCATGCAGAGGTGCCGGTGACCTTCACCGCCTGCTACGCGGTGCCCCAGGTGCTGGTGGCGGCGGCCCTCGGGGCCCGCTACATCGCCCCCTATCTGGGCCGCATCGGCGACCTTGGTCGTGATGGCCACGCCGATCTGATCGCGATGCAGCAGGCCCTCGACGGGGTCGGCGCCACCACCCGGCTGCTGGTGGCCAGCCTGCGTGATCCCACGGACCTGACCCGGCTAGCCGCTGCCGGGGTGGGCTGCTTCACCCTGGCCCCCCCGGTGGCTGCAGCTCTCTTTGCGGCCGCTCCCACGGTCGAGGCGGCGGCGCAGTTTGAGCGGGATGCGGTGGCCGCAGGTGCTGGAGTCGGCAACGCCGACCGAGGCCAGACCGGCTGAAGCAGCGGCTGGATGCCCTGGGCGGCTGTGGCATCCGGCTGCCTGAGGGGCCTGTGCGCGAGGCCTGCTTAAGCTCGCCCCACACGGAAGGGTTGATGGGCAGCGGGCGGTCCATGGGTTTAGCACT
Organism: Cyanobium sp.; assembly: GCA_014191755.1. Taxonomy (GTDB): domain Bacteria; phylum Cyanobacteriota; class Cyanobacteriia; order PCC-6307; family Cyanobiaceae; genus Cyanobium. The sequence continues at coordinate 27,806 of BJHE01000027.1, read as the reverse complement.
GGCGGGCTGGCTGGAGGCCGGTAGCCCTGGCCTCGACAACGGCGTGGCCCTCGGCAATCGCCTGGTGGATGTGCTCGGTGCCGAGCAATCCCTGGCGGGCCCCGTGCGGGATCTGGCCCGGCGGCCGCTGTTGCGGCAGGCGCTGGCCGGCAGCGGCACGGCGCGAAGGGCGGCCTTGGCTGCCTTGGTGGTTGAGCTCCAGAGCACCTATGCGCCCGCGGTGCTGGCCGAGCTGGTCGATCTGCTGGAGGTTGGGCTGGGGGTTGGGGAGCTGGTGCCCTCCGCCCCTGACGGGCGCAACAGCGGCGGTTCCGGGGCGGCGGTTAGCCCCCGCTCCGCTGCGGGGGCCGGGACCGCCGCGGCCGGTCGGGTTGCTTTCTCGGCCCAGCTGACCCAGGAACGGGGGCCTGGAGGAGCGCTGCATCCGCCGGCCGTCGCATCAGCGGCGGAGCTCCCTTTTGCCACGCAGGGCCTGCAAACGGGCGCGGTCGATCAAAGGGGTGCCGTCGTCTCAGCTGCGCTCGTGCTGAACCTGCGGCAGCTGCGGCGCGATCTCATCCCGCTCGGACCCGGTCTGGCTCTGGCGGCCGCCATGGCCCTGGTGCTCGCCTGGCTGGCCGGTGTGCTCGACCGGCAGTGGCTGGCCCCCCGGCAATGGAGCGCCGGCCTGGTGCTCGCTACGACGCTCGCTCTGCTTCAGATCGCCACCCTGCCGGGCCCCTTGCGCTTCCTGCGCCGTACAGCGCTGCTGGACCAGGAGGAGAGCGGCCAACCCCGGCTGGCCTGGCGGTGGGTGAGTGCGCCCTGGTTCCACCGCCGCCATGGTGAAGCCCTGGTGAACGTGCTGCTGCTGCTCCTGATTCTTGGGCCTACTCCCCTGGCGCTCGATCAGGTGGTGCTGCGTTACTCGCTCACCACCCTGGGTTGCCTGGCCCTCGCTGCTCTCACGGCCCGCCGCCTGGGCCTGCGCCATCAACACTGGGGCGGCGCCTCCGGTGCGGTGGGCGCCCTGGTGGGTCTGGCGGCGGGGCTGAGCTTGCTGCGCTGGCGGGTGATTGGCTTTGCGCTCGGTGAGATCACTGTTCCTGCCTGGGTGTTGCTTGTGGTGGTTGGCAGCCTGCAGCTCGCCTGGATTCTGCCCCGTCCTCACCCCGGCGATCCCGGCAGGCCCAGCCAGCGGCTGCTGGCCTCGACCTGGTGGTGGGGGCTGATGCTGGGTCTGGGCTGGTCGCTGTTGAGCTGGGGATCGGTGCTGCTGCAGGGATGGTTGCGGCACCGGCCTGGCTGAGGTGCCTGCCAGCTCAGGCGGCTCTCGCTTGGCCTTGGGCCGCCTGCATGAAGCGGCCCCACAGCTTGGCGGCCAACACACTGCTGGCGGCCTCGGCGGGTCGGTTGTCGTCGTTGCCCATCCACACGCCGGTCAGGATGCCGCTGGCGGGGGAGTAGCCGATGAACAGCACATCCACCCCGTCGTTGGTGGTGCCGGTCTTGCCGCGGGCATCAGCGACCACGCCGGCGGCCCGGCCGGTTCCTTCGCTCACCACATCCCGCAGCAGTCGGTCCATGCGGGCGGCCACGGCGGGATCGATCAGTTGGCGCGCCTCCTCACCCACCGGGTCGGTGATCGACCCCTTCGGGCAGGTCGCTGGTTTGGCGTAATCGGGGCAGAGGCCCAAGTCGATGATGCGCTGCACGCCATGCATCGGCACGGAGCGGCCGCCGTTGGCCACCACGGCATAGGCCCTTGCCATCTCGTAGAGATAGGTGGCATCACCGCCCAGCACCATGTTGTGGTCGGCATGGAGGGGTGTGCTGATGCCGAGCCGCCGGGCCTGGGCGATCACCCGCTTCAGTCCCACCCGATCCGCCAGCCGCAGCGCCACCACGTTTTCCGATTTCGCGAACCCCGCCGCCAGGCTGGTGCTGCCATCGCTGTCGCCGGCACCGTGGCTGCAGCCTGCTACGCCACCCAGAGGCGCGCAGCTGAACCGCTCAACGGGTTCGATATCCTGGCCGAGTGCTGTCAGGAAGGTGAACAGCTTGAAGGTGGAGCCGGGCTGACGCAGGGCCTGGACCCGGTCGAAGCTGCTCTTGCGGTAGTCGCCGCCGCCCACATAGGCAAGGATCGCGCCACTGCTCACATCGAGGCTGATCAGGGCGGCCTGATTGAGGCCCATCGGGCGGGCCTCCTTCTCTAGGAATCGGCCCACCTCCCGCTGCGCCAGCTTCTGGAGGCGGGGATCCACCGTGCTGACCACCGCGTAGTTGCCGCCGCCCCGTTGAGGGTCGAGGTTGAGGCCGAAGCGGCGACCCTCCAGTTCGCCGCGCACGTAGTCGCTGAAATAGGGGTAGCTCTCGCGGCTGGATTCGCGGCAGGCGGAGGGATCGATGTTCAGGGGCCGGCGCAGGGCGTTGCGCAGGCTGTCCTGGTTGATGAGGCCCTCCTCATACATGCGCCCCAGCACCAGGTTGCGGCGCTGCAGGGGCGCCCAGCTGTCCACCGGGGCATCGGGCGCCAGTGGGGCGAAGCAGGGGCTGTAGCCATTGGGGCTGGGCAACAGACCCACCAGGAAGGCGGATTCGGCCAGGTCGAGCTCGCGGGCCGATTTGCGGAAATAGAGCTGGGCGGCCTGCTCGAAGCCCTCGGTGCCCAGGCCCAGGGGGGCGCGGTCGAGGTACATCTTCAGGATGCGGCCCTTGCTGTAGCCGGTCTCCAGCTGCCAGGCCACCCAGAGTTCGCGCAGCTTGCGGCCAAGGGTCACATCGTTGCCCACGGCCGGGTCGTAGAGGCGGGCTACCTGCTGGGTGAGGCCGCTGCCGCCGCCCGTGCCCTTCACCAGGGAGCGCAGGGTGCCGAACAGATCAAGGCCGCTGTTCCAGCCGAAGCGGCCATCCTCCGAGGCAATCAGGGCCAGGTGTAGGTGGCTGGGGTAGTCGGTCAGGCGGGGCAGGGCCGTGGCCGCACCCTCGCGGGCATCGATGCGGCGGAAATCGGCCGAGAGGATCTTGAGGGGGCCGCCGTAGAGACGGATCCGCGAGCCGCCCGCAATCGTGCTGGCCCCGAGCAGGGCCGCCACCAGAACAGCGGAACCCACCAGGGAGGCCAGGCCGGCGGCCCGCAGCAGCCGCTCCAGGGGGCTGGGGGGGTGCCGGTAGCGCAGGGTGGGGGCAGCTCCCTTGAGGGGGGAGCCCAGCTGGATTCGGTCGCCGTGGCGCAGGCTGATCGAGCGGATCCGCTGGTCGCGCCAGAAGATCCCATTGGCGGAGTTGAAGTCCTCGAGGCGGTGGTCGCGGTCGCCGCGCCGCTCCCGTTCCACGAAGGCGTGCACCCGGCTGATCCCGGTGGCCTGGCAGGGGAGCTCGCAGTCCGGATCACGGCCGATCCGCACCCGCTCCTCTGCCAGGGGCAGGCGGCCGGTGCAGCGCTCACCCTCCCAGAGTTCCAGCTGGGCCTGGTGGTGGCTGAGCTGTTGCCAGGCCCGCTCCACAGCCTGGCGGCGTTCGCGCCAGGGGGCCGGATGCAGCAGGGCCCGGCCGAGCTCTCGCCAAGGTGTCAGCTCCGCCAGCAGGCGCGGCCCCGGCCTGCCCGGCCCCGGGAGGCCCGCTGTACGCGAACGGCTTCTGGATGGAGGAGCCGGGGAGCGGCCTGCCGATGGGTCGCCATCTGGATCGTCATCGGTGTCGGGAACGCGATCGCGACTCACCACGCCATCGGCACCGGTGGACGGTATGGATCGGCCGGCACCGGCGGTGGTGTGGGGTCGTGCTGGTTGTTGGCCCCCTGGCTCCTGGGTCGGCCTCGCCAGCCCTTGGCCTTCAGCAAGCCGCAGCCAGCCTGCCGGACCCGGCTGGGGGGAGGGGGCTGGGCCCGTAGGGCCCGGACTGGGAATGGGGGCCGCTCCCGGAGCTGGGGACGGTGGTGAGGTGGCCATCGCGGCGAAGCGGGCGAGGCCCGGGCCCCATAGGCTAATGGGGCGGATTGAACCCTCTCGGTGCAGCGTCGGCGGGATCCCTGGGCCCCATTCCGGATCTGGATCGCCCTCACGATCGGGCTGTATGCCCTCAGGGCGGCCTTTGTGACCACACCGCTCGGGGCGATACCGGGCTTCGTTTTGCTGCTGATGGTGCTGGTGGCCCTGCTGCTGGCTGGCCTGGCCCTGTTGCGGCCGGGGCGGGTCCAGCGCTGGCGGGAGGGGCCCTGATGGAGTCCTTCGCCCGCCTGGTGTGGCTGGATCGCTCGGCCGCCGCTGTGACCCTGGATCGGTCGATCCCCCTCACGATCGGCCGGGATGCCGCCAATCAGCTCTGCCTGGCCCAGGAACCCGGCCTCTCGCGCCATCACGCCGAGCTGCGCCCCGGCGCCGCCGGTCAGTGGCTGGTGTGCGATCTGGGGAGCAGCAACGGCACCTACGTGGAGGGGGAGCGGCTGAGTGGTTGCCGGCTCCTGGCCCCTGGCGACCGGATTCGGCTGGGCCGCAGGGGGCCCTGGCTGCAATTCCTGCTGGGGGAGCCTGCTGCGCCCCAAGACGATGCACCCCCCCCTCTCGCTTTAGCCCCCTTTGCCGCGACGGATGGGGCACCCGCCAGCCCGTCCCGGCCTGTCGTCGCCCGAGCTGGCGCCCCGCTTGCCCCTGTTCCCGGTCCAGGCTCGGCGGCTCCGCCTGCTGCCGCAGGGGTGAGCCCTTCGAGGCAGACGGTCGCGGCGAGGCTCCGCCCAGTTCCCCCTGCCGCGCCGCAATCCGTCAGCCCGGCGGCGCTGGCCGGCACCATCACGGTGGCCGGCAGGGCCCTTCGCCTCGATCAGATCCGCGCTGTGGAGGTGCGCAGCGAAGCCCTGTATCCCCAGGTGTTCAGCTGGTGGGTGCTGGCTTGTCTGGGGGGCCTGTTGTTGCTGCCCTTCCCCTTGATCTTCTGGCCGTGGCAGGCGGCGGCACTGGCCCTCGCGCTGCTGCTGGGCCGCCGGCAGGAGCACATCCTTCTGCTCACCCTGCGGGACGGCCGGGCCCATCGCCATCGCTTCGCCGATCGACCCGCCGCCATGGCCCACCGCAAGGGCGTGCGCCGGGCCCTCGGCCAGGACCCGGAGGCCTGATCCTTCCCATGGCCTGGATCCTGCCCCTTGCCAGCAGCCACCGCTTCGGCGGGATCGATGCCCCGGTGCGGATTTTGCGGGGGCTGGGGGGCGGCAGCCAGGGTCAGGTGTTCGAGGTGGCGGTCGGCGAGGAGGCCCTGGCCCTCAAGTGGTATTTCCCCACCTTTCTGCGGCGCGATCCGGGCCTGGCGGAACGTCTGGCCGAAAGCATCCGCCGGGGTTCCCCCAACGGCGATTTTCTCTGGCCCCTGGCCCTGTTGCGCCCCACCGGACCCGCGGCCGCCATGCTCGGCGGTGCGGCCTCGGGTTTCGGCTACCTGATGCCCCTGCGGCCGGCCGGCTTCCAGGGGGCCGTCGAACACGCCGCCGGTCGGCTCACGATCAGCCTTCAGAACGTGCTGCGCAGTGCCTTCTTCCTGGCCCGCGGCTTCCATGCCCTGCACAGCCTGGGCCTCTGCTACAAGGACGTGTCACTCGGCAATGTCTTCCTCGACGCGGGCCGGGGTCGGATTCTGATCGGCGATAACGACAACGTGGAGGTGAGCGGCCGCGGTGGCGGGGCCGTGGTGGGCACCTGGGGCTTCATGGCGCCGGAGGTGGCCCTCGGCCGCTCCCGCCCCGACGGCGGCTCGGATCTCTTCTCCCTGGCCGTTCTGCTGTTCCTCCTGCTCACCCGCCACGATCCCTTCAAAGGCGCCCTGGAGCGCGCGATTCCCTGCCTGGATCTCCCGGCCCGCCGCCGCCTCTATGCGGAGGAGCCGCTGTTTGTTTTCGACCCGCGCGATGACCGCAATCGCCCCGATCCGATCGAGCACGCGGCGGCCCTGCTCACCTGGCCCCTCTACCCCCGGGCGCTCCAGCAACAGTTCGAGCGGACCTTCGGCCCGGGGTTGAGCGATCGCCGCAGCCGCACCCTCACCGGCCAGTGGTGCCAGCAGCTCGCGGCCACCCTCGACCAGCGGCGGCTCTGCCCGAACTGCGCCGAGGAGAATCTGCTGGATGTCCGGCTCAGCGGGCTGTGTCGCTCCTGCGGAGCCCCCCTACCGCCGCCGATGCGGATGCGCACCGCGGCGGGCCTGGTGGCCGTGGCCGCGGGCAACGAACTCCACCCCCACCATTTCGATCTCCTGCTGGCCGAAGACCTAGACCATCCGCTGGCCCGGATGGTGGCCCACCCCCGCCGCCCTCATCTGCTGGGTCTGGAGAATCTCTCTCCCCATCCCTGGACCCTGACGCTGCAGGAAGGTGAGGCGATTGCCGTGGCTCCCGGCGAAACGGCTAGCCTCGCGCACGCGGCGATTCTTACCACACCGAATGGGGAGGTCACGATCGAACGGCCTGGTGAATCGTCGGCGCAAGCATGAGTCGTTGAAGGTTTCCAGGGTCCCCGAGCCAATCCGGATCTGCGCCTGGGCCCGGCCGACCCCGCCAGGTTTCACCAGGTCCATTCACCAACACCGAGCGGACTCGTGCAGCCCCAATAAGCCCAGAGCGGACCCGAACATCCGCTTTCGGGAGCGAGCCTCGTTTTCGCTTCCCTCCGCCTCCCATTTCTCGCACCGCCGTCGGACCTCCGAGCAGGTTTCCGTTCTCTCGCCCCAGACCCCTGAGCTGCGCCCCGATGGCTTTCCCCAATGTCCGGTTGGCGAGTCGACCGCTCCACTTCATCTACGTCTGCGACTGTTCCGGCTCGATGGAGGCCCAGGGCAAGATCGAGTCGCTCAATCAGGCGATTCGTCAGTCCCTGCCCGGGATGGCGGCGGTCGCCCGCGACAACCCCGAAGCCCGCGTGCTGGTGCGGGCGCTGCGCTTCGCCGACCGGGCCGCCTGGCACATCCCCACCCCTACCCCGGTGGAGGACCTGGAGTGGGTCGACCTGCAGGCCGGGGGGGTGACGGCGATGGGGGAGGCGCTTGAGCTCCTGGCCGCTGAGCTGCGCAGCCCCCCGATGGAGCAGCGGGCCCTGCCGCCGGTGCTGGTGCTGATCTCCGATGGCCAGCCCACCGACGACTTCGAGGCGGGGCTGGCCGCCCTGATGGCCGAGCCCTGGGCGCGGCGGGCCGTGCGGCTGGCGATCGCCATGGGCCATGACGCCGATGGCGAGGTGCTGCAGCGCTTCATCGGTTCGGACCCTGCCCGTGGTTCCGCCGGCGGGGCCCTGCCACCGGGCGAAGTGCCCGGAGCCAGCGGTGAGATGCCCCGCCATGGGCCGGGCCGCTCGCCGCGGCGCCCGCTGCAGGCTGCCAATGCCACCACCCTGGCCCGCTACATCCAGTGGGCCTCCACGGCGGTGGTGGGGGCCGCCTCCAGCAGTGCCAGTCGCCTGGCGGATGCCGCCGCCAGCCAGGAGGCCGTTCCCCTGCCGGATCTCCCCCCCACCGAGCTCGACCCGCTCGATGAACCCGACCCCCTCAAGTGGTGAGCCGGCCATGCTGAGGCGCTGGCTGGTTGCCGGGGTGTGCTCCCGCCGGGGCTCCGCCCATCGGCGGCGCGGCCAGCCCTGCCAGGACGCATCGCTGCAGCGGGCCTTCACCCTCCCGGGCGGCCTGCCCCTCACCCTGCTGGCGGTGGCGGATGGCCATGGGGGCCAGGCCTACCACCACAGCGATGTGGGCAGTGCCCTGGCCTGTGAGGTCGCCGCCGAGGTGGTGGCGGCCGCTCTGGCCCGTCTGCCGGTCGGAACGGCCCCGCCGGCGGGCGCGGATCTGATGGCCCTGCGGCGCTGGCTGGCCGAGGACCTCCCCATCGCCCTGCAACAGCGCTGGCTGACGGCGGTGCGGCAGCACTGGCTGGCGGGCTCCGGCGGGGGGGAGGGCGGCGTCCCCTTCTCGCCGGTTCCCTATGGCTCCACCCTGGGACTGCTGCTGCTGACGCCGCGCTGGTGGGCCCTGACCGGTCTGGGTGACTGGGATCTGGTGCGGGTGGATCCGGCGGGGGCGGCGGAACTGCTCAGCCAGGAGGTGGCCGCCCCCGGCGCGGGGGAGGCCACCGCCAGCCTCTGCCAGGAGGGGGCGGCGCAGGGCGGCTGGTTTCGTTCCAGGGTGTGGCCCCTCGAGGACCAGGTGCTCCCGTTTTCCCTGGTGCTTTGCACCGATGGCATCCGCAAATCCTGTGCGAGCGACGCCGATTTCCTGGCCCTGGCCGCGTGGCTGGCGGCAGGGCCCGATCCCGGTGCCGCGCATCCCGGTGCTCCGCACCCGGATACCGCCCATCCCGCCATCGGCGGCTCCGATACCGGCGAAGGGGGGGTAGGGGTCGACGCCTTCCTGGCGGAGGGCCTCGATCGGATCAGTGCCGAGGGCTGCGGCGATGATGTGAGCGTGGCGATCGGGCGCTGGCAGGCCGGGGCGGCGGCGGTGCCCCCATCCGACTCTTCAGCGGCGACGGTGCCGGCGCCGGATCCCCGGCCGCATCTCCAGGAGCCCCCTCTCGCTGCGGTTCCGCTCCTGCTCACCGGCGGCCTGGCCCTGCTGATCGGCCTTGCCCTGGGGCAGCGGCTTCCGCTCGCTTCGGCCCCAGCCCCGGCCGCTTCACCGCCGCGGCCGGGATTGCCGCCGGCCGGCCGCGAGCCGCTGCGCCGCGAGGTGGGGCGCCTCTGCGGCGACCCGGCTCTGCTGGTTCCCAGCCTGCACACTCGCCATAGCCAGGTGCAGGGGCTGCGCCGCGGCACGCTCCGGCCGGAGACTCTCCTGATCGACAGCGCCCGCGATCCCCTCGGCGCTCTGATCGCGGCCAGTTTCCTTGAGCACCGGCGCGAAGCGGGCCGTCTGAATGGGCTTCAGGATGAGATGTTTTCCTTCGGGCTGTGTCCTGCCCTGCGGTCGGCCCTGGGGAGCCTCTGGCTTCCTGCCACTCCCCCAGCGATCCACCCCGCCATGGCTCCCACCTCCAACCGCCCTTCCCCTTGATGTCCGACCACGCGCTTGGGGTGCGGCTGCGGGAGATCCTGCTGCCGCCCCTGCGCCACCTGCTGCTTTCGCCCGCCTTCTTGAGTGAGCTGGGCCGGACCCCGCCCCTCTCCGAACCCCGCAGCCGGCTTCGGTTTCTGCAGGAGCTTCGGGAGGTGTTCGCCACGCCCCTGTGCGAGCGCATGGAGGCCGTGGTCGAGGGGCTGCTGGGTCTCCCTGCCAACGACCGAACGGATGGGAGTGCCCTCACCGATCCGACCACAGCCACGCCGGTCTCGGCGATTCCAGTGCCGCCGCCACAGCGCGGCGAAGGGGCCGGGCCAGCGGCGCTGAAGGCCTGGCCGATCGCACTGGCCGGCTTCCTCGGGGGGCGCTGCTGCTCGCCTTGGCGGGGGTTCTGTTCTGGTTGGCCGAACGCAACAGTCCGGCCCTCCAGGGCGCGACTCCATCCCTGCCCAGCCGTGGCGCGGGCGGGGCGATCGGGCTTGGGCGGAACGAAGGGACTGAGCCGACGGCCGCTGCCAGCGCCCGCTCCGGTCCGGTGGAGACCCCACCGGCGCCTGTCCTGCCCGAGGGGCCCGGCAGCACGAGCAAGGGGCCGAAGGCCAGGCGGCCGAGACGGCTGCCGTGCGCACGGTGGAGTCGCTGTACCAGGCCCTCTCCCGCCAGGATTGCAGCGCCGCCCGAGCTCTGTTCAGTGGCGATGCTGCTGACCAGTTCGACCCGGCCTTCTTCCGTCAGTTCACCCGGGTGGAGGTGGCCGATCTCCAGCCCACCTCCCGATCGGCCGGCTCGGTCACTCTCGACGGGGTGGTGAGCTTCTTCTACCCCGATGGTTCCCTCCAGAAGGAGGCCCGCACCTTCACCCTCGACACCAACAGCGACCCTCCCCGGGTGGTGGCCAGCGCCTTCGGCATGGTGGTGCGTCCGCGCAGCCCCAACCCCTGAGCCGGCCGACCATCAAAAAAAGGCGGCCCCAGGGACCGCCTCAAGGAGATCGAAATCTGCCGCGGCTCAAGCGGTGCCGCAGAAGGTGATGTCGGGGAACTTGAGCTTGGCTTCCTCGAGGGATTTGCCGCGGCCTTCTTCCTGCCAATAGTTGATCACCTCAGTGGCCTTGTTGAGGATCTCGACCCGCTCGTTGTCGGTGATCCAGCTCTTGCCTTCCAGTTCGCCCTTGAGTGTTTCCCAGGCATCCTCGCGGGGCCAGAAGAAATAGGCTGTGAGGGGGCTGGGGCCGCCGCCCACGATCTGATCCACCGCCAGGGCCACGTTGTCGGGCAGCCAGAGAATCTTGAGCAGGAAGCGGCCTTCATCCGCCTTGGGGGTGTAGCCGGAGGGAACGCCGTCTTCGTCGATGGTGGCGGTGGCCAAGGCGGCGGTGCCACCGCGCATCACCGGCCGACCTTCGGTGGTGGCCACCGGAACTCCCAGCTCGGCCCCGGTAGCAGCGCTCAGTTCAGCCGCATCAACGGCACTCTCGGATGCTGTCATCGTCTCGGGGCTCAAGGGGCGCGTAAGCAAACAACTAGCCTACCAGCCGATTCGGATCGTGATCCTGATTCCCCGCGCCGTTCTGCTGTTCGATATCGATGGCGTGATCCGGGATGTAGGCGGCAGTTACCGCCGCGCCATCGTGGAAACGGTGCACCACTACAGCGGCTGGCGCCCCGATCCGGCGGTGATTGACGCTCTCAAGGCGGAGGGCTGCTGGAACAACGACTGGGAGGCCTCTCTCGAGCTGCTGCGGCGGTATCGCGGCACAGGCACCGACGCCGCCCAATTCGGTGATCCATCGACACGATCGGCCGGAGTGGACTCCTCAGCGCGGTCTGCTGGAACGCACTTCCCGGCACGAACCGTGGCAACCCCAGGGGCCACGTCGCCATCTTTTTCACCATCGCCATCTTTTTCGCCATCGCCAGTGCCATCGCCCCTGCCATCGCCATCGCCCCTGCCCTCCCTTGCGGAGCTGGTGGAGGTGTTTGGCGGCTTTTATTTCGGTGGCGACCCCGACGGCGACCCTTCGATCTGGCGCGGCTTTATCGGCAGCGAGCCCTTGCTGGTCGAGCCTTCCTTCTTCAACGAACTCAACGCGGCCGGCATCGCCTGGGGCTTCGTGAGCGGCGCCGAGCCCCCTTCGGTGCGCTATGTGCTGGAGCAGCGGCTGGGGTTGCTGGATCCGCCGCGAATCGCCATGGGGGATGCCCCCGACAAGCCTGACCCCACCGGCTTTCTCCGGCTGGCGGAGCGGCTGCTGGCCGAGGGCGGCGGCACCGGCCTAGGGGCGGCTGCACCGCCGGTGGCCTACCTGGGGGACACGGTGGCCGATGTGCTGACCGTGCAGCGGGCCCGGCAGGTCTGCCCTGAGCAGCGCTTCCTCAGCCTGGCGGTGGCGCCGCCCCACCTGCAGGGCCGGGAGCATCTGGAGGCCCGCCACGCCTATGAGCAGAGGCTGCGCCAGGCCGGAGCAGACCGAATCCTGTCGGCCACCGTCGCGGTGCTCGCCAACCTCGAAATCCTGCTGACGCAGGCCTGAAGGTGCCCGGCGGGCCTCAGCGCTCCATCGCCGCCGGCGCCTTGAGGGCCGATGCCGTGAGGTTCTCGTGGCCCCGATCGGTCACGGCCACATCGTCTTCGATGCGGATGCCGATGCCCTTCCAGCGCTCCTCGATGGCGGGCTGGCCCTCCGGCACCGGCAGCCGGTCGCTCACATAGAGGCCCGGCTCCACCGTGAGCACCATGCCCTCCTCCAGCTCCACGTGGTGCTCTCCCAGCCGGTAGGCCCCCACATCGTGCACATCAAGGCCGAGCCAGTGGCCGGTGCGGTGCATGTAGAGGTGACGATAGGCGCCCTGTTCGATGATCCCGTCCACCGCGCCCGCCAGCAGGCCCAGATCCACCAGCCCGGCCACCAGCACCCGCACGGCGGTGTCGTGCACCCCCTCGGCCGTCTGCCCAGGCGCCACGGCCGCCACGGCCGCATCCTGGGCCGCCAGCACCAGCTCGTAGAGGGCCCGCTGCTCGCCGCTGAAGCGGCCGTTGATCGGGAAGGTGCGGGTGATGTCGCCGTTGTAGTAGTCGTTGAGGGAACAACCGGCGTCGATCAGCAGCAGGTCGCCATCCTGCAGGGGGGCATTGTTGCTGGTGTAGTGCAGCACGCAGGCGTTGTCGCCGCCGGCCACGATCGAGCCGTAGGCGGTACCGCGGGCGCCCTGCTCGAGGAAATGCTGTTCGATCACGGCCTGCACCTGCCGTTCGTTGAGTCCGGGCCGCGCCACCTGGCGGGCCAGTTCGTGGGCCTCGGCCGAGATCCGGGCCGCCTCCCGCATCCGAGCCAGCTCCTCGGGCGATTTGCGCAGCCGCAGCTCGTGCAGCAGCGGACAGGGGGCCACCAGCCCCAGGGCGGCGCTGCCGCTGCGGGGGGCCCGGTCCAGCTGGCTGCCCCAGGCCTTCAGCACCAGGGGCTCCACGGCCGGGTGGCGACCCACCCGGAAGGCGATGCCTTCGGCCCCGTCCAGATAGCCCGGCAGCAGCTCCGCCAGCTCGGCGATCGGGTGGGCCAGATCGGCCCCAAAGCGCTCCACCGCCCCTTCGCAGCCCCAGCGGAACCCGTTCCAGACCTCGGCGCTGGCTTCCTTGGGAGCCACGAAGAGCACAAAGGGGTTTTCTGGTTTGTGGGGGAGGAACAGGGCCACGGCCCCGGGTTCATCGAAACCGGTGAGATACCAGAAGTCGCTGTTCTGGCGGAAGGGGTGCTCCACATCGGCGTGGTGGGTCACCAGGGGGGCGGCCGGAATCACCGCGGCGGCGCCACCGAGCCGATGCAGGAAGCGGTCCCGCCGGTCGGCGAACAGGGCCGGATCGGAGCTGGTGGCGGTGGCTTGGGGCACGGGCAGCGGATGGAACGGGATGCGCGCAGGCCTGAGCGGCCCGGGAACCCCGGGTGGCGATGCCGCAACCCTATGGCCTGACCCGGATGGGCGCGGGGCCGTGGTCGATACCAGCCGTGGTCGATACCAGCCATGCGCCGGTCCAGCCATGCCCCGGTCCGGCCATCTCTACGGCGCAGGGTGGGCATAGGCGATTAAATACAGATACCGCTTTGATCCCCACCCCCGTGCCGATCGTTGAGCAGGCCGCAGCGCCGGCCGCCCGATGAACGACCTGCTGCTGCTGGCCCTGGTGGTGGCACTGATGCTGGTGGGCTCCTTCGTCAGCTCCGGGGTGGAGGCGGCCCTGCTCACCGTGAACCCGGTGAAGGTGCATGAGCTGGCGCGGCGCAAGCGGGCCGTGGCGGGGGCACGTGAGCTTGAGCGACTCCGTCAGCGGCTCGGGCGCACCCTGGCGGTGCTGGTGATCGCCAACAACATCTTCAATATTTTCGGCAGCCTCATGGTGGGCGCTATCGCCGCCTCGGTGTTCAGCAACCGCGGCATCAGTGGCCCCGCCCTGCCGCTCTTCTCGGTGGGTCTGACAGTGCTGCTGATCCTGTTGGGCGAGATCCTGCCCAAGTCGATCGGCAGCCGTCTGGCCCTGCCCGTGGCCCTCAGCACCGCACCAGCTTTGGGGTTGGTCGTGTGGCTGATGGGGCCGGTGGTGCTGTTGCTCGAGCGGGTGCTGCCTTCGATCACCGCCGAGAACGAGATCAGCACCGATGAGGAGGAGATCCGCCAGTTGGCACGGCTCGGCTCCCAGAAGGGGCACATCGAGGCCGACGAGGCGGCGATGATCGCCAAGGTGTTTCAGCTCAACGACCTGACCGCCCGCGACCTGATGGTGCCCCGGGTGGCCGCCCCCACCCTCGATGGCCTCGCCACCCTGGCCGAGCAGCGGCCGTTGCTGCTGGGCCAGCCGGCCGCCTGGTGGGTGGTGCTGGGTGAGGAGGTGGATGAGGTGCTGGGCGTGGCGAGCCGGGAGCGCTTTCTCACCCTGCTGCTGGAGGGCCAGGGGGAGGCCCGCGTGGCAGACCTGGTGGATCCGGTGGAATTTGTGCCCGAGATGATCCGCGCCGACCGCCTGCTCACCAGCTTCCGCCGCAACAGCTCCGGGGTGAAGGTGGTGGTGGATGAATTCGGCGGTTTCGTGGGGGTGATCGGCCCGGAGGCCGTGCTCGCCATGTTGGCCGGCTGGCGGCGCCGTCCCCTTGGTGGCCCGGAGCTGGTCTCATGACCCAAACGCGCCCCCCGAAGGCCTCCGCCGCGGCAGGCTCTTGGGCCCCCGCCTCCGAGCGGCAGGCCACAGCCCAGGATCCTTCGCCCGTCGCTCCCCCCACCCCGGAGCGCTGTCGCCTGCTCCTGCAGCGCTGGCGCGCCGACCTCGACCTCAGCCCGCGCGAGGGCAGCCAGTTGGCCCCCGAGCTGGCGGGCCTCGACCGCCAGCTGGCCCGGCTGGAGCAGCGGCGGCCGCGGGTGGCGGTGTTCGGCCGCGTGGGGGTGGGCAAGTCGAGCCTGCTCAATGCCCTGTTGGGGGATGCCAGCTTCGCCACCGACGTGGCCCACGGCTGCACTCGCCACCAGCAGGCCCGCCCCTGGCAGCGGCCGGTACCGGGCCTGGCGGGTGTGGAGCTGGTGGACACGCCGGGCATCGATGAAATCGCCGCCGCCGCCAGGGCGCGGCTGGCGGCGCGGGTGGCCCTGGGATCCGATCTGGTGCTGCTGGTGCTGGATGCCGACCTGGGCCGGGTGGAGATCGAGGCCCTCGAAACGCTGCTCGCCAGCGGCAAGCCGCTACTGCTGGTGCTCAACCGCAGCGACTGCTGGCCCACCGACGAGCTGCCGGCCCTGCAGGCCAGCATCCGCCGCCGCCTGCCTGCCGCTGCGGCCCATCTCGAACCGATCGTGGTGGCGGCGGCGCCGCGGCAGCCGCAGCTGCTGGCCGACGGCCGGGTGCGCAGCGTGGCGGTTGCCCCCCGGATCGCCCCGCTGGAGGCGGCTCTGCTTGATCTGCTGGAGCGGCACGGTCCCCTGCTGCTCGCTCTCAATGCGCTGCGGGCCGCCGATCGCTTCAGCCAGGCCCTGCACCGTGCCCGGCTCCAGCATGGGCGCCGCCAGGCCCAGGAACTGATCGGTCGCTTCGCCGTGGCCAAGGCCGCCGGCGTGGCGGTGAATCCTCTGGTGCTGCTGGATCTGGCCGGTGGCATCGCCTGCGACAGCGCCCTGGTGCTACAGCTCTGCCAGCTCTACGGCCTGCCGATGGGCCGCCGCGGCGCCCGAGCGCTGCTGGCGCGTCTCTCCGGCCACAACGCCCTGCTGGGGGGGGCCCAGCTCGGTCTGCAGCTGGTGCTTGGTGGCCTGCGCCAGCTGCTGGTGCTGGCGGCGCCGCTCAGCGGCGGGCTCAGCCTGGCGCCGGCGGCACCGGTGGCCTTGGCCCAGGCGGCCCTGGCGGTGCACACCACCCGGCGCACGGGGCGCCTGGCGGCGGCCGAACTGTTGCGCTCCGCCACCGCCGCGGGCCAGCCGGGTGCCCTGCTGCGGCGCCTGCTGGCCCAGGACCCCGATACCCGCCATTGGTTGCGGGCCTGGCAGGCGGCGGGGCCGGGCGATGGCCCGATCGCGCCCCTGCTGCCCTGAACCCAGTGGCGATCGCTCTGTTCGGCACCAGCGCCGATCCCCCCACCGAAGGCCATCGCGTGCTGCTGCAGGGGCTGCTCAGCCTCTATCCCCGCGTGGCTACCTGGGCCAGCGACAACCCCCAGAAGCACCATGGCGCCCCCCTGGCCTTGCGTGCCGAGTTGCTGGGGGCTCTGGTAGCGGCGCTCCAGGACCCTCGCCTCAGCCTGGAGCAGGAGCTCAGCAGCCCCTGGGCGATCGAGACCCTGGAGCGGGCGGCGCGGCGCTGGCCCGGCGAGCCGCTGGTGTTCGTGGTGGGCAGTGACCTGGTGGCCCAGATTCCCCGCTGGCGCCAGGCCTCCCGGCTGCTCGCAGGCTGCCGGCTGGCGATCGCCCCCCGGGGCGGCTGGCCCGTGTGCAGCGCGGATCTCGACGCCCTGCGGCGGCTCGGCGCCCGCCTTGAGGTGCTCGATCTGCAGGTGCCGGCCACCGCCAGTAGCCGGGTGCGCCAGCAGGCCGCCAGCGCGCCCCGGACCAGCCCCGAGCCCCATGCGGCAGAATCCGGATCTCCCCAGCTTTCCGCGGCACAGCCTCCCGGCGTTGATCCGCCTGCGGATGAAGCGGGCGCTGTTCCGGCAGCCCTTCCCGACGATCCGTGGCCGTGGGGCCAGGAGCAGGGCGATCCCCTGCAGGAGGTGCCGCCTGCCCTGCGGCCGGTGCTGCTGGAGCACAATCTCTACGGTCTGCATGGGCCGCTCCCTCCACCCGACCGCTCCTGATGCGCCTGGCCCTCGCCCAGCTCGATGCCTTGGTGGGGGATCTGGTGGGAAATGGCGAGCGGATCCTGAACGCCTGCCGCCGGGCCGCCGAGGCCGGGGCCCGGCTGGTGCTCACCCCGGAGCTCTCGCTTTGGGGCTACCCCCCCCGCGACCTGCTGCTGCGTCCCTCCCTGCTCGAGGCCCAGAGCCGGGCGCTGGAGAGCCTGGCGGCGGCGATGCCGGCGGGGACTGGCGTGCTGGTGGGGATGGCCGATCCGATCCCCGGTTCCGAGCGGCCAGCTCTCTACAACGCTGTGGCCCTAGTGGAGGCCGGCGGCTGGCGGGTGGTGGGCCGCAAGCGGCTGCTGCCCAGCTACGACGTGTTCGATGAGCGCCGCTACTTCCGCCCCGCCGAGGCGCCGTCGGTGTTGGAGCTGGTCAGCGACGGCCGCAGCTGGCGGCTGGGCCTCACCATTTGCGAGGACCTCTGGGTGGAGGAGGAGCTGCAGGGCCATCGCCTGGCGGGCGCCGATCCGATCGCCGATCTGCAGGCGCAACGCCTGGATCTGCTGCTCAACCTCTCGGCCTCCCCCTTCGGCCAGGGCAAGGCCGCCCTGCGACGCCGCCTGGCGGCGCGGGCCGCCACCCGGTTGGGGGTGCCGGTGGTGTACGTGAACCAGGTGGGCGGCAACGACGAGCTGGTGTTCGACGGCGCCGGCTTCGTGGTGGATGCGGCCGGGGCGCTGGTGCTGCAGCAGGCCTGGTCGGCGGAGGATCTGAGCGTGTGGGAGCCGGCCGCCTCGCAGGGCAGCGCAGATCGTCCGGTTCCGGCGGAATCTGCAGCCAAGCTGGCGCCTCAGGGCTCCCCCACCATTCCGCCGGCACCCGGCTGGTCGCTTTTCTCCCTGGCCGAACCGGAGGCACCCGAGCAGCTGCTGCGCGCCCTGGTGCTCGGCGTGCGCGACTATGCCCGCAAGTGCGGCTTCGGTGGCGCCCTGCTGGGCCTGAGCGGCGGCATCGATTCGGCCCTGGTGGCGGTGATCGCCTGCGCCGCCCTCGGCGCTGAGCGGGTGCGGGCGCTGCGGATGCCGTCGCCTTGGAGCTCGGAGGGCTCCCTCACCGATGCGGCTGATCTGGCGGCGCGGCTGGGTCTGGCCCTGAGCACGCTGCCGATCGCGCCGCTGATGGAGGCGATGGAGGGGGCCCTCACCCCGGCGCTCGGCGGCCCCCCGGCCGGGCTCACCGCCGAGAACCTGCAGTCGCGGCTGCGGGGCACCCTGCTGATGGCGGTGGCCAACCAGGAGGGCCAGCTGCTGCTCTCCACTGGCAACAAGTCGGAGCTGGCGGTGGGCTACTGCACCCTCTATGGCGACATGAACGGCGGCCTGGCCGTGATCGGCGACCTCTACAAGACCACCGTGTTCCGCCTCTGCACCTGGCTCGATGCGCCGGAGTCCGCCGCCTGCCGCGCTGCCCTGGGCCTGCCCGCCGCAGGGGAGCTGATCGGCGCGGCGATCCGCACCAAGCCCCCCAGCGCCGAGCTCCGCCCCGACCAGCGCGACAGCGATTCCCTACCCGACTACGCCGTACTGGATCCGATTCTCAAGGCGCTGGTGGAGGAGCTGGCCAGCCCGGAGCAGTTGGTTGCCGCCGGCGCCGACGCGGCACTGGTGGCGCGGGTGGCCACCTTGCTGCGGCGGGCCGAGTTCAAGCGCCGCCAGGCGCCGCCGGCCCTGAAGGTGAGCGGTCGCGCCTTCGGCAGTGGCTGGCGCTTCCCGATCGCGGCGGGGTGAGGCTGAGGAGAAAACGATCCGATCGCGGAAGAGTGATCGGCAAACCCGGCAGCGCAGCGTGGCGGGGGTGGCCGAGAGGCTCGGCAGGTTGCACGGGGGCTCCTTTCTGTCGGAAGAGTGGCGGTAGCGTTTGGCCATGGTCGCCTCTCCGTCCACCGCATCTCCGTCCACCGCCCCGCCGTTCGTGGCGCCGGCCATCCCCTGGCTCACGCCAAAGCCACTGGGGCCGGAGCTGCATCTCGGGCCAGGGCTCGACTCCCAGCGGTGTGCAAAGGCCTTGGTGCGGCTGTGCGCCGACCCTGAGCTGCAGGCTGTGGTGGCGTTCGGCGCGCGCGCGCGGGGAGGCGCGAGCGGATTCTGATCTGGATCTTGCGGTGATCGTGCGCCAGCCACAACTCTCGGGAGCTGAAAAAGTGGTTTGCTGGCAGCGCTAGACGCCGCGCGGCTGAGCGGTTCGCGCTGGCATGTGTTCGGCGATGTTGCCCGCGAGGGAAAGGTGTTGGCTGCAGGTGTTTGCCGTGGAGGCCCGCTACGAGGAAGGGCCGTTTGCGCTGCCGGCTTCGCGGGTAGAACTCCTGGCGCTGCTGGAGTTTGAGCTGGAGCGGTGTGAGCGGGCGGTCAGTTGGTGTTTCATGCGCACTGAGTTTCATGAGCACTGGGTTTCATGCGCACTGGCAGCTGATCCCCTGGCGAACAGGTGATGACAAGTCCCCCCGCGGAGGCGTTCGGGGGGGGTATCACGCGCAAACAGCACTACTGAGCGGTGGACTGACCTTCGGTCGTGCGGAATCCCAGCAGGGGCTGCTGCCTGGCGGGCCGCCCAAAACCACGAAGCTCCACACGCTCAGGGGCGATCGAGAAGCCTGCCGCACACGTACTTGTGAAGGACACTGCTGATCAAGTCTGGTAGGGAATGCCCTCCTGCAGGGCACGGGCACGCAAGGCGCCTAGATCCTCACTGGTGAGGCGAATGTTGATGCGCTGATCCTTGGTGGCCGTTGACCTTGCGGAGGCTTCCAGGCGGGAGCGCTCTGCAGCCGTAGCCACCGAACGGAGCGTGCCCGCTTCGAAGGCTTCCAGGATCTCCTGCTCTTCGTGATCAAGGGGTTTCATGGTCGGCAGGTCTTCCAGGGCCAGCTTGAGGTCCATGTACTGCTCGAAGCTGGGGCTGGAGGGGAGTCCACCAGCAGGTCCACGTCGCTCTGCAGCCCTGCCGCCTCGTGGATCACAGAGCCGAAAATGCGAAGATCCTGGCCACCGTGGGCAGCTGTTAGCGCGAGCAGCTCGGGGGCCATCTGCCTGAGCCGCTGAAGCGTTGGTGGCTGTCTGGGATCTATGGCTCCCACTCTGCTGCAGGCCACTGGCCCCCGCCGCGACCACCGGCCACTCTGGCTGCATGCCCCTACACCCCTCCCCCGCCTACCAGCGCCTGCGGCAGTACATCGCCGAGCGGATGCGCATGAGCCCCATCATCCAACCGCTGATGCTCTTGGAACCGGCCTTGGGGGAGAAGCTCCCGGGGGCCTCAATGATCCAGGCTGCCGACCAGCTCTTCGATCGAGCAGCCCACCTGGCTGGCCACGTCCTTGAGGATCTGCCGCAAGGTGCCAACCCTCAGGGGCTTGTGGGCCGGAATCGTGAGGTGCTGCTGCTGGCCGGCGGAATCTCGGGTCAGCCGCATGTGACTGCCTGTCTGGCGAGTCAGTGCGTAGCCATGGCGCTGGAGGCGCTCAGCAAGGAGCTGGCCGTTGACCTCCCGCGGAATCCTCACAGGGCCAGCAGTTCCTGCCTCACGTGATGGAGGCGGATCAGGGACGGTGCCTGGCCGGGATCAAAGTGGCAGACCACGGCGTCGCGGATCTCCCGGTGGAGCTCCTCGAGAGTGTCGGCCTCGGTGTGGATCGCGGCACCGGCTGCGCTGGCCCTGTAGGAGCCATCCTCCGCTTCCTCGACCACGAAAAGGATTTCCTGCATGGCCCCCTCCAGTGGCACCAGTCTGGCAGTGGCGGGCGGGGTGCTGCCCCTGTCTGGGCAAAGGGACTGGGGCGGCACAGCCACCCCCGGAGCCGAGGGCTGCAGCCGCAAAACGCCCTCACCAGAGGGGATACCAGCAGGGGGTTCCGCCTGACGGGCCGCCCCAAAACAAACCTGGCCCAGGCGCTTGGGAGCCGCCACCATCTCCCGGTGCCCCAAACCCCTCCCCCACCTACGAACGCCTCCGCCGCCACATCGCCGAGCCCATGCGCATGAGCCACATTGATCAGCCACATCACCCGCTACGACGAGGGGCGCGACGAACTGCTGCAGCTGTGCCGCCAGCGCCAGATGTCCTCATCGCAGCCGAGCACATCGGCGTAGCGGCGGAGAGTGGACAGTGCGGGCAGGTGCTTGCGGGATCCCTCGAGCCGACTGATGGCGCTGCGCGTGGTGCCCATCCGCACGGCGGCCTCCTGCCGCGCTTGGCTGTAGCCCGGCACCTGATCGAGCCGGGCGCGTTCGGCACCGCGATCGCGGTTGACGGGTTGATAAGGGATGTCAGGCATGGCGTTTGACGTTCCTGAGGCGTTCGCGAGCGATGTGGAGCTCACGCCTGGGTGTTTTCTGGGTCTTCTTCACGAAGATATGGAGCACGGTGATCGCCCGGCCGACACCCATGGCCTTGGAGTGAGGAGGCCCGAGCTGGGGACCGTGATCTTCGAGGAGGTCGAGCAGCTCAACTGCTTCTCTGCGAGAAGGCTTCGCCTATTCAGAAGCATTCGGCTACACATCGCGCCAGCAGATCCACGGGCCAGTATTCGATGTCCTCGCGAACACGAGTGTTGTAGTACTCAACCCGAAACGGCCCTGCCAAGTTAGCGCGCGTGCTACGTGGAGGTCGTGACATCGCGGCGAGGTTTCTCCTCCCCCAGTGCCACCCCCATCAACACCCCAGCGGCTCAGGGCCTGCTCAGGATCACCCTCCCTTCGCATAGGGAGCAAATACATTGTCCAGCATCGGGAAATGGCGCCGATTGAGCGTGGCCAGAGTTGCTCCGGCAGCCTGCACGCTCGCGGCAATCAGGGCATCCGCTAGGCCCGTGCCATGGCTGCGGCCGTACTGACGGCGCCACAGCCCCGCCTGCATCGCCGCCTCCTTCTCCAGCGGCAGCACCTCGAAGGCCGACACAAAAGCATCCAACCGCTGGCGCTCCGCCCCCTCGCGCACACCCACATACAGCTCAGCGATCGACACCACAGAGGCCGCCAGAGGCTGATCGCAGCCTTCCAGGAACGCCACCGCCAGGGGCTGATCGCGGAGATAGTCGATCAAGACATCCGTGTCGATCACAAGCAAGCCATCCGCGGCGGACGCCATCAGCCGCCTTCGGGGGGGATGCGGTCAAGTTCCTGGCGCAACTTCAGCCCATCCAGCGGACCAGGTCCGGCTGCCCAGAGCCCCCTTCCTTGTCGAAGCCTGGCGAGCCGCTCTTCAGGCTGTTTGTTCTCCAGAAAGCGATCGATGGCTTCACGGATCAGGGCGCTCTGGCTGCGTCCGCTGCGTTGGGCCAGGGCCAACAGGCCTTGCCGCTCCGGCTCCGACAGGTAGATCTGGGTGCGTTGCATGGCCAACCTCCTGGTGTATACATCATACACCGCAGGCATGGAAAATCACGAACGACTGGCCGTGATGGCTGCAGCCGCCACGCGCCCACGCCAGGAGAGATCCCAGCAGGGGCGCCTGCCGGACGGGCCGCCCAAAACCAAACCTGACCCGGTCACCCGGCAGCCGCCAGGATCCCCCCATGCCCCCACCCCCCTCCACCAACTGCCTTCGCCTCCGCGACTACATCGGCCAGCGCATGCGCATGAGCCACATCGACCAACCACTCATGCTCATGGAGCTCCTGGGCCGCCGCAGCCCAGCCCCAGCGCAGGACGTGGCCCGGCGGATCCTGGGCGAAGACGTGACCCAGTTCGCTACACCACCGAACTGGACAAGCGCATGGTGGGCAAGGTTCACCTTCAACGGCATCACCGCCTACGGCCAGGGTGCCTACAGCCTGATCGGCGGCGACGTACTGAGCGACGCCGAGCGCGACCAGCTGTAGCTGCTGTGCCGCCAGCGCCTCGATAGGGTCAAGTTGCTTGGGGTGGTTCTGCCAGAAAAGGCTGATCCGGCTGGCCAGGGCGCTTGATCACAGCCGCCGCGAAATCAGCTTCAGTGAGCTCTGGGATCTCTTCATATTCCTCGGGTTGGATATTATGGGAATCGATGCGCTGAAGATCAGAGTGGATTTCGCCTTCAGCAGAGGTGGGGGAGAAAACGACGTTGTTCTCGTTCATTTGCCTTTCGCATGGAGATAATGTGCCTGATGCCGTTGCGCTCCGTGTAGACAACAATCACGGCGCGGCCACGAAGGACCCCGAAACAAATCGTCCTCACCTCACCATAGTCTCTTCTTCGATCGGGGATTTCAATCGTGGTGCCTGCGAAGACCCTCTCCGCATCGAGAAAGTCCAGGCCTCGCTGCTCGAGGGTGCTGTGGCGCTTGCGGGGATCAAACCGGATCACTATGCCGCGTGGCAGGTGCCGAGCTGCCCACGGGGCCAGCAAACCTGGATCGTCATAGCCAGCGGGAGAGGGATGCTCAACGAGCAAGTGCCACCCCCTGTCACACCCCCCACTACGAGCGCCTGCGCCACACCATCGCCAAGCGCATGCGCATGAGCCACGTCTACCAACCCCTGATGCTCATGGAGCTCCTCGGCCATGGATTGGCCAGGCAACAGCCAGCCCAGCCCCGGGGCAGGATGTAGCCCGCCGGATCCTGGGGTAAGACGTGACCCAGATCGAGGTCTACCAGAGCGCGTCAAGCGCATGGCGGGCAAGGTTCTCACCGGCAAAGGCAGCACCCGCTACGTACGGGCACCTACCGACATGGTGGGCGGGGAGAAGCTGAGCGACGCCGAGCGCGACCAGTTGCTGGAGCTGTGCCGCCAACGCCTTGACGCTTCCCGAATGCAGCGCGGCGAGGAGGTGGGCTGTTTGCTCACGCAAAAGCCTGCGGCTTCGGGCACAGGAGCCGCCACCGCACCCCGATCAGCGGCTCGATCCAATACCGGGTGCCCACCCGGGCCAAAGGCCGCTGCGAATGCTGCGGCGCCGGCTGTTGCTTGGCAAACCCCGCAGCAAAGGGCCCTGGAGGTGGACCACATCGTGCCCAGGAACCAGGGCGGTTCGGACGACTTCAGCAGGCCCTCTGCTTCCGCTGCAACGCCGCCAGCGATGGGAGGCGGGCTGCGTGTTCTGCGGGCTGGAGGTCAGCGGCCGGGTGCTGCTGGAGAACGAACTGGCGCTGTGCATCGCCGATGCGTTTCCGGTGACGCCTGGCCGCAGCCCGGTGATCTCGCGGCGGCATGGGGCCGATGGGTTGGCGTTGCACCAGCCGGAGTGGAACGCGGTGGTGGAGCTGATCGCTGAGCGAATGCTCATGAATGATGTGGTCAAGCGGTTCATCGGCGCCGAGTTCAATGACATTCAGTGCCTCACAACCAATGCCTTCCGATTCAGCTCGATCAGGACATGGGCTTCAAACAGCCGGTTCAGCTCCGGCAGAACACGAAGCAGCAGACGCGGTCGGCAATGGAGCAAATCAGGTTGTCGGCGGTGCGATTCCCCTCTGGAAGATCAAGGGTGTGGAGGACATCGCAACCCAATTGTTCCAGCGGCCGAACGAGAGATTGAGGCAGCTGGGCATCCAGCAGGATCCTCATGCCGAGACGGGCTCAATCCGCTGAACTCGGGAAAGATGGGTGGCATATTCAAGCACCGCCGTGATGTCATCAGCCTCAAGATCAGAATAGTCGGCAAGAATGTCAGATGCACTCATCCCAGCTGACAACAGCTCGAGCACCATTTCCACGGGATAACGCAAGCCACGGATGGTTGGCTTTCCATGGCAGATCTCAGGGTTGATGGTGATGCGCTGCAGCTGGTCTGTCATGGCGATTTCCTGGCTTCCCCAGCCTAAGGGGGGCAGCAGATCACAACCGTGAGCTGGTTTTGGCGCTGGCATGGCGTTTTGGGCCTCTCCCCCACCAGTGCCACCCCCTGTCACACCCCAGCAAGGATGCCCCCATTGATCACTGGAGGATCTTCCTCGCGTCCTTGAGAAGCAGAAGCAGTTGCTGCTGGCGCAGCGGCGATGCAGTGAATCCGAACCGGGTGTAAAAGCGTGCCGCGTCTTCGTCGATGGGATGGGTCAGGATCGCCCGAATTCCGGCCTGCTCGGCGATCACCAGCGTCCGACGGATCGCGTCCTGAAGCATCCCGACACCGATGCCACATCCTTGGTTTTCCCGTGTCACGGCGAGCCTGGCCAGGATGACCACGGGCAGCGGAAATCGCCCCATACCCTGACGGATGCGCTCTGGGGCCTCCACCGTGTCGACCTGGCCCACGGTGAGGCTGAAGTAGCCGGCGACGCGGTTCTCCTCGTCGGCGACGACGAACGTTCGGGCCGAGCCACTGGTCTGCGCCTGGCGAGCGTGGTGCTGCAGCCAGTGATTGAGCGTGGGCTTACCGCAGTGAAAGCCTTCCAGCCGGTGCTGCACGGCCAGCGGCTCCGGCGGCCGCCATGTCACTGGGCGTCCCAGGGTGCCTGCCTGGCGAACAGATCACGCAGACCCTCATTGGCCTGTTCGGGGCGGTCCAGCAGATCCATCAGGGCCTTGGCCTGGGAGCCCGAGACCATGAACAGGCGCTGATCAAGGAGCGCCTGCTCGGCAGCGAGGCAGGCACTGTCGAGGATGAAGTCGGTGAGCGACTTGTGGGACACCTCAGCTGCACGGCGCAGCACGGCTTCCTGTTCCGGCGTGGCGCGCAGGCCGAGCCGGGCTGAGCGCGCAGGAGGCGAAGCTCCGGTGGCAGCCATGGCGAACTCTCCCCTACTTGAGCAACTCGGTGATGTTAGTACAACCGACGCACGGAAACGGTGTGGAGGCGTCCCGTAATGCTTGGCTGAGGGCTTGAAGGAGGGCATGGCATCGCGGCAGGGCCTCTCCCCTGCAAATGCCACCCCCTGTCACACACCCCAGCACCAGCGCAGGCCCCCACAGCGCCAGGATCCCCCATGCCCCCAACCCCCTCCCCCACCTACGAGCGCCTACCCGAGTTCATCGCCGAACGCATGCGCATGAGCCACATTGACCAACCCCTGATGCTCATGGAGCTCCTGGGTCACAGATTTGCCAGGCAACAACCAGCCCGGCCCCCGCGCAGGACGTGGCCCGGCGGATCCTGGGGGAAGACGTGACCCAGACCGATTTCTACGCCGCCCCAATGGGCTTGGCGGCATCAGGATTGTGGCCGATGAGGCGCTCGGCCTAGCGCTAATGGCGACACGCTTTTCAAGGCGGCGGCGGGGAGGTTGCCAGACGATCGCGAATCCAGATGGGATCTCGGCGGCAATCAAGGATGGCGTAGATATCGATCGATGATTCGTTGACCAAGTAGTAGAGCGCGAACGGAAGCCGCTTGATCAACATCCGATAAAATCCAGCGAGCTTTAGATGAGTGCCAGCGTAGAGGGCTAATGTCTGCACATCAGAATCAATAGCAGCAAGAAAGGTATTGCCAAGGCCCGAACTTTGTCGCTCGTAGAACGACCATCCGCTACGCAGATCATCCTTGGCGGCTTCAAGGAGTCTGATGTTCATGTCGCTCTGTCTTAAGTTCAGCGATGGCGTCGTCCCAGTTCAGAAACTTGGCACTGCCCTGCTGTACTTTCTCTCTCCGGCGCTGCAACTCTTCGCTGTGCCAAGCCGGTGACTCAACCTGATCGGGGGTGGCCGAGAGGTCTGCCCAGAGGAGCTCCATGGCCACGAGCTTCTCTTGCAGGCTCATCCGGCTCAGTGGAAGGTTCATCGCCATCAGCCCGATGCTCGAAGCAGACACCGAGTCAATCTTAGGGCTGATCCAGTCAAGAGATCGACCATGACCAATGCAAGCGGGGCAGTTACATCCGATCAGTTCCACCCCCTGTCACCCCCTGCCCCAGCAATGCCCTCGCAGCGCCAAGATCCCATGCCCCCAACCCCCTCCCCCACCTACGAGCGCCTACGCGACTACATCGCGAAACGCATGCGCATGAGCCACATCTACCAACCCCTGATGCTCATGGAGCTCCTGGGACACGGATTTGCCAGGCAACAGCCAGCCCGGCCCCCGCTCAGGACGTTGCACGCCGGATCCTGGGGGAAGACGTGACCCAGATCGAGGTTTACACAGAGCGCGTCAAGCGCATGGTGGGCAAGGTTCTCACCGGCAACGGCATCACCCGCTACGAGCGAGGCACCTACGACCTGGTGGGCGGCGAGGAGCTGAGCGACGCCGAGCGCGACCAGCTGCTGCAGCTGTGCCGCTAACGCCTTGGCGCTTTCCGAGAGAAGCGCGGCGAGGAGGTGGGCTGTGGTTTCCCTGTGCCTCCCGGTGCCAGAACCCATGCCAGCACTGGGCAAGCAACGCCCATTCAGGAGCGCCGCTGCCAGCGCCGGGGATCCTGGCGGCCATGCAGAGCGATCACGAGGATTTCAGCGCCCTGCTCGCGGAAATAGATGGCATAGGGAAATCGACTCAGCACCAGCCTGCGGATCCGGCCGTGAATCAAGGGGAAGGATTGGGGACTGTGGCGAATGCGCTCCACCGCAGAGGCAACGGTTTGGGCAAAGTCGTTGGCCAACGCCGGCTCACACATTCCGTACCAGCGCTGGGTTTCAAGGAGCTCCTCCAGCGCCTCCGGCAGGAAGCGCACTTCAGGGAGCGTCATCCGATGCCGAGCTGGCTGCGCACTTCATCCCAGCCAAGAGCTGCGTCAGGGTTGCTTAGATGAGCCGTCCAGCGCCGATCCAGCTCAGCGAGGAGGTCGGGATCGAGCGGCAGCGCCCCGTCTCGGGCCTCGTCATCCAGGCTGTCCCAGAGGGCGATCGCCAGGGCCAGGCGCTCGCTCTGGGGCAGTTGAAGGAGGTCAGACATGGGTGTCATCGCCACGACCGACGGCTGAGAACTCAGCGTAGGCACGCTCCAAGGCGGACGACGCGATGGGATGGATCGTGGACACGGCAGAAAGGCTTCTCCCCCACAAGTGCCACCCCCCGTCACTCCCCGCCCCAGCACTGGCCCCCACAGCGCCAGGATCCCCCATACCCTCAACCCCCTCCCCCACCTACGAGCGCCTACGCGACACCATCGCGAGGCGCATGCGCATGAGCCACGTCTACCAACCCCTGATGCTCATGGAGCTCCTCGGCCGCCGCAGCCCGGCCCCCGCGCAGGACGTAGCCCGCCGGATCTTGGGGGAAGACGTGACCCAGATCGAGGTTTACACAGAGCGCGTCAAGCGCATGGTGGGCAAGGTTCTCACCGGCAACGGCATCACCCGCTACGACCAGGGCGCCTACGACCTGGTGGGCGGCGTAGCCGAAGGCTTCTGCGCAGGCCCCTCCTTCTCGAAGAGAAGCAGTGGAGCTGAGCGACGCCGAGCGCGAAGAGCAGCTGGAGCGGTGTCGCCAGCGCCTCAATGCTTTCCGAGAGCGGCAAAAAGGAATGGCAACCACCCTCATCTATCGAGGAACGAGGTGGATCACCACATCGCAACCGAGCGCATCGGCGTAGCGGCGAAGGGTTGACAACGCGGGAAGGTGCTTGCGGGATCCCTCCAGCCGGC